>CAZHZP010000039.1:0-15269 GCA_964537165.1 uncultured Roseivirgaceae bacterium
AAAAATTTCATATCACAGCCGTGAAAAACGGTGAGCAGGTGCTCAACAAGCTTCAGCAGGAGGATTTTGACCTGATCCTAATGGACATCAACATGCCGGTCATGGATGGCATAGAATGCACCAAAGCGGTCCGCAGCTTAGAGGATAAGTCAAAGGCTTCCATCCCCATTGTGGCAATCACCGGAAACTATAAAAATTATACCTTAGACGACTTTAAGAAGGTGGGCATTGATGATTATCTCCAAAAGCCGCTGGATTATGACTTGTTGCTTGCTACCGTGAAAAAACATATTTTTACTAATGGCCATTAAATACACTAAATCGTATCTGGATAAAATCGAGAATCTCTTTGCTTCGTCTGATTATATTCTACGGTACGAAAAAGGAAACTTTAAATCCGGGTATTGTATTCTTAAGGATAACAAAGTCGTGGTGGTCAACAAGTACTTTCCTTTGGAAGGGAAAATCAATGCTTTACTCGATATTCTAAAAGAACTCCGATTTAACCCTAAGGACTTTCCTCAGAAGGCCAACCAAGACCTGTTGACTGAGTTACAACAAACGGAACTTAAGCTTTGAAAATCACTTTTTTGGGAACGGGCACCTCCCAGGGGGTCCCTGTCATTGGCTGTGACTGCAAGGTATGCAGCTCACTGGATTTTAGGGACAAGCGCTTGCGGAGTTCCATCCACCTGCAGATAGGCTCCAAAAGCCTGGTGATAGACACGGGCCCAGATTTCAGGCAGCAGATGCTGCGTGAAGGGATCAGACAATTGGATGCTGTCCTTTATACTCATGAGCATAAAGATCACACGGCGGGACTGGACGATATCCGGCCTTATAATTTTTTACAGAATGCGGACATGCCAATTTATGGCCAGGCTCCGGTTTTGAATCAGATAAGAACGGAGTTTTCATATATATTTACTGCACATCGGTACCCGGGCATTCCTATGGTAGAAACCCGTGTCATCGAAAATAGACCTTTTGAAGTAGAAGGAATCCTTGTCCACCCGATTAAAGTTATGCATCATAAGCTGCCTGTATTTGGTTATAGGATCAATGACTTTACCTACATCACGGATGCCAATTATATTTCCCCTGAAGAGCTCAAGAAAATCTCGGGAACGCGGATTCTGGTGATCAACGCCCTTCAGCACACCCCCCACATATCCCATTTTACGCTGAAGCAAGCTTTGGAAATGGTGCGGGTGATACAACCGGAAAAAGCCTACCTTACCCATATCAGCCATCGATTGGGCTGTCATCGTGAAGTGGAAGCTGGCTTACCAGACCACGTTTTTCTAGGATATGACGGACTAAAAATCACATTGGAATAAATGCATCTAAACTACCATTTTCTGAAAGTTCTATGCCCTCGGCTTCAGGAGCTGATGAAGGGTATGCAGGTTTATGAGTGTTTTACCCAAAATAAAGACGAACTGGTCATCGGCTTATCGGACGGCGAGCGGCAGCAGTATATTCGGGCCAATCTGTCTCCTGCCAACACTTGCCTGAACTTTCCCGAGGACTTCAAAAGGAGCAAGAAGAACAATGTTTCGCTTTTTCCCGGCCTGATTTCCGAAAAGGTGACCGAAGTTCAGGTACTTGAATTTGAACGGGCATTTACCATTCACTTTGCATCTGGTAAGCTGCTGTTGTTCAAGTTGCACGGATCTAGAAGCAATATTTTGCTCTATCGTGATGGGGAGAGTGTGCCTGCCGATGTATTCAGGCACGAGCTAAAAGAGGATAAGGAACTGCGAATAGCACAGCTGAGAAACCCACTGGAGCTGGCTTGGAAAAGATTTGAGGATCTTGGAGGGAATGCTTCCCAGTACCTCCCCACCTTGGGAAAAGTACCAAGGCAATGGCTTAAGGAAAGGGGCTATATAGAAGCTTCGTTGAAACAAAAATGGCAGTTGATGCAGGAGCTGATCGACATGTTGGATCATCCGCTATTTGCTATCGTCCAGGAGAAGGGCGAGTATTTATTGACTTTGTTGCCGGTGGATAACAGCTTGTTTACCACGGCCGATCCGGTAGAGGCTGCCAACGAATTCTTCAAATATGCAGTTGTGTACCAGTCTTTCGAGAGGGAAAAAAGCCTTTTGATTAAGAAACTGGAAGAGGCTAAAAAGAAGACGCAGAATTACTTGGATAAGACTATGGGGAAGCTTTTGGAGTTGGAAGCGGAGACGTCCCCCAGTCAACTGGCTGATATCATCATGGCTAATCTGCATCAGATTCCGGCAGGCGCGGAGAAAGCCGATCTCTATGATTTCTACCGTGATGAGCAAATAGAAGTAAAGCTCAAGAGGGGAACTAGCCCGCAGAAGCAAGCTGAAAACCTGTACCGTAAAGGCAAAAACCGGAAAATCGAAGTTGAGCAGCTTCAAAAGAACCTTGAAGACAAAGAAAACTATCTGCTGGCGTTGGCAACTCAACTGGAAGAGGTGGTGGGGATTACACACTTTAAGCAACTCAGAACTTTCGAAAAAGAAAATAATCTGATACCAGCTAAGAAAGACCAACAGGAAGCGATTCCTTACAAACGCTTTGAAGTAGATGGTTTTGAGATACTGGTCGGTAAATCTTCCAAAGCTAATGACGAACTGCTAAGACGTTATGCCTGGAAGGAAGACTTGTGGCTGCATGCAAAGGATGTATCAGGCTCGCATGTGATCATCAAATACAAATCCGGTCAGCGAATCCCCAATGCGACCTTAGAAAGAGCCGCTGAGCTGGCGGCATATTACTCCAAGAACAAAACGGAAACGCTGGCAGCCGTTATTTACACCCCGTGTAAGTATGTGAGAAAAGTAAAAGGCTCCGCGCCCGGAGCCGTCATGGTCGATAAAGAAAGCGTGATTATGGTAAAACCTACAGGGCCAGAAAGGCAGCTTGACCAGTAGCGGCATTCGGTTTATAATCCTTTAGCGCCTTCTTCGTGCAGAATTCGGCTGATTTCTTTTCCTATTTGCATCAGGCTTTCATTTTCTTCCGGGGTAAAATCATAAGGCACCGGCTTGGCAATTCCTAAGGTGCCATACAATTTCCCTTCTAACATCATCGGAGCAGCGATGGATCCTTCTACTTTGGTGTCTTTTGCTGCCGGTCTGGCCACGCCAGAATCATCCGTCTGCAGGTTGCACATTTCCACTGGCTTTCTTCTTTCAGCGGCAATTCCTGCCATGCCTTTTCCTATGGGTATGACGGACATTTTTGGCAATAGGAAATCTGGAATTCCTTGTTGCGCTTGCAACTCAAGCAAATGGGACTCGTCGTTTAGAGTATGTATCGTTCCGGTGGAGCAATCAAAAGCGGCAATAATATCCGTTAAAAGCCGCTGGAAATCGAGAGAAGAAGACTTTTCTTTGAGTTGGTCTAAAATTAATGAAACAGTAGGCATAGGTATTAGTTTTATGTCAAATATAGGTTAAATTTATCCTCTAGGCCAAATGGTAGGGTGATGAGTGGCAATTAAGAAATCCAAACAATCTTTCTTAGAAAATATCTTTTTATCTTTGCCCAGGTTCAACACATTTGATATGGTATTAGAATTTGAAAAACCCATTGCTGATCTGGAGCTGAAACTTCAGGAAATGAAGGATCTGGCAAAGAGTAGAAACATCGATTTATCCGCAGATATTCATTCCTTGGAAGATAAAATACAGACTTTGAAAAAGGAAACGTTTCAGAACCTGACCCGGTGGCAACGGGTCCAGCTGTCCCGGCATGCCGATAGGCCCTATGCTTTGGACTACATCTACGAGATCACCAATGACTTTATCGAGATCCATGGTGACCGTACCGTTGGAGATGACAAGGCGATGATCGGCGGGTTGGGAGACATTGATGGGAGAACCGTCATGTTTATCGGTCAGCAAAAGGGAAGAAATACCAAGCAAAGGCAGGAAAGAAACTTTGGGATGGCCAATCCTGAGGGATATAGGAAGGCACTGAGGTTGATGAAGATGGCCGAGAAGTTTGGGAAGCCCGTTGTCACCTTGATTGATACGCCGGGTGCTTTTCCAGGCTTGGAAGCAGAAGAAAGGGGGCAGGGGGAAGCCATTGCAAGGAACCTCAAAGAGATGTTTAACCTGAAAGTCCCTGTTATCTGCGTGATTATCGGCGAAGGCGCGTCGGGAGGAGCTTTGGGCATCGCCATTGGCGATAAGGTTTTCATGTTGGAGAATACCTGGTACTCGGTGATTTCTCCAGAATCCTGTTCTTCTATTTTGTGGAGGAGCTGGGACTACAAAGAGCAGGCGGCAGAAGCGCTGAAACTGACGGCGACAGACATGCTTAAGAACAAGTTGATCGATGGCATTATCAGCGAACCGCTGGGAGGCGCCCATAAGAATCTAAAAGCCATGTCCCATACTTTGAAAT
The DNA here is from genome assembly GCA_964537165.1 of uncultured Roseivirgaceae bacterium. Taxonomy (GTDB): domain Bacteria; phylum Bacteroidota; class Bacteroidia; order Cytophagales; family Cyclobacteriaceae; genus DATGMS01. The sequence continues at coordinate 4,396 of CAZHZP010000039.1, forward strand.
CCACCATTCAGGAGGCTTTGCGTGAACTGGATCAATTGACACCAGAAACCCGGATAGAACAGCGGATGGATAAGTTCTGCTCGATGGGGGTAGTCAATGAATAAACTGGAGCTGGATAAATAAATTATCAGTGGGATCAGGTTCAAAAATAGGTATCGCGCTTTCAGGGGGAGGGATACGTGGCGTAGCGCATTTGGGCGTCCTTAAGGCCCTGAATGAAGCGGGTATCCATCCCCATTATGTTTCGGGCACCAGCGCGGGGGCCATAGCCGGGACGCTGTACTGTTACGGCTATTCGCCGGATGAGATTTTTGAACTGATCGTCAAAACCAAGTTTTTTAAATTTCTTCGCCCGGCGATCAGTTGGAAAGGTATTCTGACCATGGAGGTGATAGGGCCTCTTTATGGACAATACCTACAGACCAATAATTTTGCGGAGCTGAAGACCCCCCTGTTTATCGCCGCCACCAATCTCTCTAAAGGACATATAGCCTACTTCTCAGAAGGTGAGATTATCAGGCCACTGATGGCTTCTTCTTGTATACCAGGAGTATTTGACCCCATTACCATAGACAAGGATTTATATGTGGACGGAGGGGTACTGAATAACATGCCTATTGATCCTTTGGAAGGGCTGTGTGATGTGATCATCGGAGTGAACTGCAATCACCTGCCCGAGGTGCATGACGTGCCTAATATGAAAAAGATGATCGAGCGGTCGGTGATTCTGGCGATGAACTGTAACGTGTACAACAGAATGCGGCGTTGTGATTATTTTATTGAGCCTCCGGGACTTGCCCATATCGGTGTCTTTGATATCAAAAGAGCAAAGGAGATATTTGATGCGGGATATCAGGAGACTTTGGACTATTTGGGCAGGCACCTCCCGCTGGCAGAATTAGGGAATACTAAATAAGAAGACTAATTTTCCCCCTCGCCAAAGAATGACCAAAACTTTGATCTGAAGTGGAGGGTGAAGAATAAAGATAGAATTGCTAAGATGAAATTATTGGCTCGTTTTATTTTCTGGATTACCGGTTGGAAAGTGGCCGGTGAATGGCCCAAAGGGCTGAAAAAAGCTGTATTGATCGCCATTCCCCATACCAGTAACTGGGATTTGATCTATGCCCGGGCTGCTTTTTACCTGTTGGATGTGCCCGTCAGGTTTACCATAAAAAAAGAAGTGATGGTAGGCCCTTTGGGATGGATCATCAAGGGTGTGGGTGGCATTGCCATCGACCGTAAAAAGGTGGCGGGGAAAAAGACGCAGACCTATACGCAAGCCATGATCAGCATGTTGAAGGAAAGCGACGAGCTGGTCATGATGGTGACGCCGGAAGGTACAAGAAGCTATGCGCCGAGATGGAAGACGGGTTTTTACCATATCGCCCTTGGTGCCGAGGTACCCGTGGTCATCGGTTATCTGGACTATAAATTAAAGCGAGCCGGTATCGGGCCGGTCATTGCCCCCTCCGGCAATATGGATGAAGACATAGAAGCCATGAAGACCTTTGGTAGAACTGTGACCGCCAAATATCCTGAAAATGGCATAAGGTAGATGTCTGCTTAAGCTGCTTTCCCTTTTCTCCTCTTTTTTAGGAATAGAATTTGTTCTTTTTGAGACAAATCAGTCCCTTATCCCGAGGGTCTTTTTTATTAAATGGAACATTATGTTTAAAAAGGTAAGAAAACTGACAGTTTTTCAAATCATTAAAGACAGTATTGTAGGGTTTACGAGCAACGACTCGATGACTTTTGCCGCCAGCACTGCTTTTTATACCATTTTTAGTATGCCCGCTTTACTGATCATCATCCTCAATATCGGATCGGCCTTTTATGTGGATGACAATGCGGTGAGAAATGAGCTCTTGAGCCAGGTGTCCGATCTGTCTGGCCCTGAAACGGCAAAAACGCTTGATGGGATCATCCAGAACGTATCCAGCGATAGCCAGGGCTTTTGGGCGAAAACAATAGCCATAGGCGTTTTGGCTTTCAGTGCGACCACTGTATTTGTAAGTCTTCAGAACAGCATTAACCAGATATGGCATATCAAGCCAAAGCCCAGCAAGGGATACATCAAGTTTATCATGAACCGGCTGATCAGCTTTTCCATGGTAGCTTCTATAGGTTTTGTCCTGTTGGTGTCCCTGGTAGTCGATGCCTTGATTGTCGTACTTTTCGATTATTTAGAGTTGCTTTTTAACGGCACCAATGCCTTATTGGTTACCATTACCAACTTCGTATTTTCCCAGGCTTTATTGGTAGTGATTTTTGGCTTGATGTATAAGATCCTGCCGGATGCCAAGGTGAAGTGGAAGGACGTGTGGTTGGGGGCATTTGTCACCATGTTGCTTTTTGCCTTGGGCAAGTACCTCATTGGCATTTATATGGGCAACAGTGATCTGGGGAGTGCTTACGGGGCTGCGGGATCGTTAGTAGTAGTATTGGTATGGGTTTATTATTCCGTGGTTATTTTCTTGTTTGGGGCACAGGTGACTTATTTTATCGCCAAGGAGTCGGGCGGCAATGTTGTACCCAAGAAGCAGGCGGTCCGGGTGGAAGTCAAGGAGGTGGATAGGTTTGGAAATGTTATTGAAGAACCGGATAAGGAAGAATAGTAAGATGGCGGTTAGTTGTGCCTCACCCAGCAACGCACCTGAAGATGTTCTTTTGTCGCTCCAAGTTCATCAAACGCCAGCCAGGGTATTTCAACTGCCGAATTCCAAACCAATTACCCCGCTTCAAAGCCAGATTATGAGATCTTGGTTACACGGAGTAGGGGATCCATATCATCGAAAGCGGTGTTTTTAGATTCGAAACAAGGTCAAAACAGACTGCCCCTTATACAGGACAAGCGAGGGGCCTGCCCTCCAGAAATTCGCTTTTACTGATTAAACTCATACCTTAATTGAATAGTAGATTCGCTGTATGTGTTTCCTTGGATGGTCTGAAGCCCGGAGCCGATCTCATTCCGGTCAGTGAAGGAGGTTCTTGCCCACCTGGCCCACAGCGTAAGTTTTTTGCTGATGGTATATTGTCCGAGAAGATAATACCGCATGCCCTGGCCATTGTAGTTGGGGATGGAAAAAGCCCAAAGGACATTTTTCTCATAGATATATTGCCGGTTTTCATAATCTTCGGTATCGAATAACGCCATTCTCCAGCTCAGCCTGAACTTGCCAAAGTTGCCGTTTACATCTTGTAAAATAGCAAAGCCTTTTGTCTTTACCTGGTTGAGTTCATAGGAGCTGAATTGGACCCGGGACCGGGTACTCCAGCGTTTGTCCAGCGTCAGGTCAAGGCTGGCCGCATAGTTTCTTCTTTTCCCTGCATCCAACTGATAACCCGTGCCTGCGTTTTCCGAAGCCACGTTTCTGTCCTTCACTTCCTCCCGAACCTGTAAAAACAGCTTGATGCTGCGGCTGGGGGAGTAGGTAAGCCGGTTGAGCCACTCATAGCCGTCGGAGGGCGCATAGGCGCGGAATCTCAGCCAGGGGAAGTAGAAACGGTCAATATAGCCATCCCAGTATAGCTGTCTATTGGGTCGGTAGTGTAGTCCGAGATAAACCCCTGTCTCGTTGATGGGCCGGGAGCCCTCGGAAAAGGCGTTGCCATAGAAGCTATGAAAATCCCTGTCAAACCTCCTGTAAAGCACAGACAGATCAAATTCAGGAGTTAAGCTGGACATCATGCCGGCCACCGTGCCCAAGCCGCCGCTTTTCGACCGGGCTGCTTCCCCGAAGAAGAAATAGTTTTGGATGTTATAGGAGAAGTAAGTACTGTGGATGAAGTTGGTTTTACCACGAAATTCAAATCCGTTGTAAATCCTGTCGTTTCGGATAAAAGGCTGGCTGTACCGGGTGTAGAGTGTGTTCATGCCCATATGGAGCGTCCCCTCTTTGTTTTGGAAGGAAACATTTCCACCTACATTTTGCTCCCTGACTTTGGATTTGTTGGCGATTTCGGTGGGCGTTCTGTGGTATCCGCTTTGCAATAAGGATGAAATAAAATCCTCCTGATTCTCCAGGGTGTCCAGAAAGGACTGGATATTGCCGTCCCGGGGCGCGTTGGAATAGAGTGCGGAAAGCTCCCATTGCCCCATTGAATAGGTGGCAGCGCCGCCTCTAAAAAATCCAAACTCCATGGCGGAGGTAAAGGGCCGGAACCCGGTGGAGCTTCTCCGGACAGTGGTGATGGTTTCTGCCCCCTTCCCGGGGGAATAGCCTGATCCAAAAACCAGTCCCTGTCCAAACTGTGCCTGATAGTCGCCGAGGGCGATGGTTTTCCATTTTTCCTTTTGGAATAAGGTGAAGTGGTAGGAGAGGAAATTAAAACCGTAGCGTTTGTTAGAAGTATCCCAGATAAACTGTTCCCCCGCATCTTTGTCGAGGGTGAAGCCTAAGCTAAAGTCCTGGTGGTGCTGGATCCGAAACCTTGCGTATAAGTTGTTGGGGTCGCCCAGGTATCTTGTGCTGAGAGAACCATCGCTTAGGGCATCCGGTGGGGCAAAGCCTCTTCGCGTTTCCCATACCCTGCTTTGTCTAAAAATGAAATAAGCGTTCCTTTCGGAGAATAGGCGCTGCGGAAACGGTCGGTTGGCTTTCTTCTCGCCGTCGTCCACGACTACGAAAGGCAAGAGGCGGTAAATGGTATTCAGGTCAAGTTCCGGTACTGCCTGTAGCTCGTAAACCGTCAGCAGAAGACCATATCGTTCCCTGTATTGTAGGAGCGAATTTACCTGGATCGGGCTGAGGATATATAACGACTGCAACTCGTCCGCACCGGCCTGATTTAGATTTAATGGGTTCAGGTAAACCTGAAGCAGGCTCTCGTAAAGCGCTTCGTAATCCAGTTCCTCATCTTGCATGGAAAACAGCTCTTCGATAAAGGCTTCTATATCCAACTCCCTTTTTGGAACGTTTTGGCAATAACCGTACACCGGAAGAAGTAAAAAGCACCAGAGCCGTATGTCAATCAGGCGCTTCATTCCTTGTCCAGCAGGTAATTGAAAGAGAAATGATGGGTATAGCCTAAACGGTAATTCTGGCTCAGCGCATAATCGACATGAAAACGCCGGGGTTTAAATCCTATCCCAAAATACAGGTTGTTGGGCTGGGTCTGGATGCCTGATCTTGCCCACAATCTGTCCCGCAGGTTGTATTCTATTCCCATTTTAAACTGGGGAAGGAGAATGATTTCCTTTTCTGCTTCGACATTGATCATCAGCTTTTCTGAGGGACGGTAAGAAAGGCCTGCTTTGACCACCGTAGGAAGATAGTCGGAGCTGAATTTGGATCGGGTGAAGTTGTACACATGTGCCCCAAAAAATAGCTGCGGCCCCAACGCCGCCACCCCTCCGAATTCCAATAGTGGACTGCCACTCCGGCCGTAGCCTTCAATATTGGTCTGAAAATAATTTATCTTAAAGCCAAAGCTGGCGATACCTAAGGTATTGGAAAAACCTATGCCGATATTTTTTTGGTTAAAGAGGTTGCCTCCGTAATGCGAAACGCCCAGTCCTAACACACCGAAATCATTTACCATCGCAACGCCCGCTGCCAGTGTAGTCAATTCTTGAATGCCTAACCTGTGATCATAACTGAAAAACGCCTGTGTCGACGCAATCCGGCCCGTTGCACCGATATTGTTAAAAAGACTCCAACCATCGTCCAGGGTGACATGTGCATTGGCCATACCCATACTCCTTGCTCCTTTTGGATAGGTTTCTGTGCCGTCTTGTCCCGACGCCGCGAACCAAACGGATAGCATCACCACTAAAGTAGGATAGTCTCGTCTACAATTCATATTGCAAAAAATATTAGGATACCAAAAAATGTTTCTACCCTCTTAACTTAGAAATAAATAATTAGAATTCAAAGAAAGTCAAGCTATTCTATAAGGGAGCTCTGACATTAATGAAAAAATTACCTGTCCCGAGGTTATTGACAGAATATTCGAATCTAAAGACTTGGTCATAGAAAGTGACCAGATCCAATCCCAGGCCATAGCCATAGAGATAGGTATTGGTGAGCTGGGCGTTTTCAGGCAGCCGATTTCTGTCATTGACATAGCCGTGGTCGAAGTTGGCGCTGATATAAGCCCGGATGGGAAAGTGGGAAAACTCTTCAATGGGCATCATCGACGAGATATCGTAGGCGATATTCAGCAGCTCGTAGCGAAAACTGTTTTTGTGGACGATGGCCTGCTGTCCTTCAATGACATTCACTTCAAATCCCCGGATGAAATTGGGATTATAGCCAACCCCTCGTACCAAGGTATAAGGCTGCGAGGCACTCAGATAGGAGGACGCCGAAAGTCCTGTGACAAAATGGAACTTGTTGTCCAGCGGGAAGTATTTGTTGGCCAATAAGGAGATCTCAGTTTCATTCACATCATCATGCGCAAACAATCCGTAGCGGGTGATCCCTACATTTAGCAGTTCCCCGTCGGTCGCATAGGCGACGTTGTTCCTTCTGTCATGCTTATAACTATATTCGGTATAAAAGAATCTCATCCGTTTATCGCCATGCCCGAAATAGTCGGGGTTTTGGGTCAGCACATCTTCATGGATACTGGTATTGCTGAAGCCCAGGGTAAGGTAGTGGAAATTATAAAAGCTCCCGCGGTAAGTGTATGTCAGACTAGTGTTGAGGCTTTTTCTTAATACATCCTCGTTATCATTGGTATAAAATATCTGTTTGTTATTGACCGACCTGGTGGCAATGTTTCGGTTGGTAAAGAAACTAAACCGGGCGGACAGGCCATGCAGTTGATCTCTGTCAATGTAAGGCTTGATATACTGAAGGTCTAACGCCTGGGTAAAACCCAATTGACCGGCTACTCTCAATTTCTCGTTCCTGCCGCCTACGTTATTATGGCTCAGTTTTAATCCGTAATTCACCCGGGAGAAGTCTCTCCCCTGGTTGATCCACCATTCCGAAAAATTTCGGTCCGCCAGGCTAAAAATGATGCTAGGGATGACATACCATCGCTCTTTGACGGAGACCAATAGTTCCGCCTCATCCTCGCCGGTGAACAGGGGAGTGACCGTGACAGAGGTAAAAAGCTGGAGGTTGTAAATTTTAATTTGATCTCCCGCAACCAGTTGGTTGAAGTTATCCCAGGTATAGGTAGCTCCTTCGGCAATATCCATTTCCCGCAGGATCACATTTCTTCTCGTTTTCTCGTTACCTACTATGAAAATCTGGTTGACAGTGACCGAGTTCGAACCCACAGGGGGAGCTGCTGTAGACTCCTGGGGCCATGCAGGAAGGGCAAGCAGGGTAAATGTCCAGAAGAGGAAAACAAAATATATCTGCGCTCGGGTGAACTTCAAAATCATTCGGGTGTTTATGTCTTTATTGCTACCGATTTTTTCCCTGATTGTCTAAACGATGAATTTGAAATCTATCATAAGAAAAGCGGCTATTTTTCCGGTATTGGTTTATCAATACCTCATATCGCCTCTGTTGCCCCGGTCGTGTCGTTACAGCCCCACCTGCAGCCAATATATGAAAGAAGCGGTTTTAAAACACGGTGTTTTAAAAGGCGGTTGGTTGGGTTTAAAGCGTATCGCAAGATGCCACCCCTGGGGGGGGGAGGGTTATGACCCCGTCCCTTGAATGTTTTTGGGCTTAAGGCCCTGTTTCAACGCATAGATGACCAAAGCGACACCGACGATTACCAGAGGGACACTCAGCACCTGCCCCATATTAAAGGCCATCCCTTCTTCAAAATCGACCTGGTTTTCTTTTAAGAATTCCCACACAAAGCGCATACCGAATACGGAAATAAGGAAAAGTCCCAGGTACAATCCATCGGGCAGCTGTTCCTTATACTTGAACCATCCGGCCAGCAGGCAGAGGAAAATGACAAAATAAGAAAGGGCTTCATAAATCTGGGTAGGGTATTTTGCAATCCCGAAGGTTTTCACCGTCACCAGGTAATGACCGCCTTTGTCGGTGAGGGTATAGTCCAGGGGCATGCTGGGATCTTCTGACAGGTATTCCTTTGAGCTCCTGAATTGCGTCAGCACATATTTGACATCCGTTTCTATTGCCGTTCTTAGATCTTGCTCCTCGTAGCCCCCTTTGGTAATAGCGATGTCAAAATTGACGGGCACAATTCCGTTTCCGGTCAGCTCACCGCTTCTATCCGCCGGTCTGTAAGCTTCCACCTCTTCGATAGGGAGCTTAAGGGTCCCTAGTATTTCCTCGGTATCGCGGGCAAAGACAAAGCCGCTGTCAGAGGCGGTGGGTTTGCCGCCTATTTCTGAATTCATCAGGTTGCCGATGCGGATAAGGGCACCTGTCATGGCTACGACGATCACTATCCGGTCAACCACCCATAAGTAATTTTGGGTAGGTACTTTACGGGCATACAGCCACAGGGCAAATAGTATCCCGATAGCTGCACCATGACTGGCCAGGCCCCCTTCCCAAACCTTGAGTATATCGATCGGATTGCTCAGGTACCTTTCAGGCTCATAGAACAGTACATGCCCGAGCCTCGCCCCTAAAATCGTCGCCACAACCATATAAATGGTCAACCGGTCTACCAGCCTTTCGTCATGACCTTCTTTCTTAAAAATATAGATCATCACCTGTTGGGAAATGATAAAGCCAAGGGCAAAAAGTAAACTATACCATCTTAACCGTTCAAAACTTGGAAAAACTGCTGGATTGGGGCTCCAGACGACATACTCCAAAATGCTGCTGATCATAGTAAAGGATTTTTTTGCTAAGATAAAGTTATTCTAGTTCCATCGTTTCTAAATCCGGGATTTTTACACGATTAGTAAAGCCAGCCTGGAGTAAAACCCATCAGTGTCGGGCGCAGGACACTATCGCCGGCGTAGTATACATACCCCGAAGCAGTATGCTAGATGGACAGATTTAGTTTCTCGCAGGCATTTCTTGCAGCCTCCTGTTCGGCTTTCTTCTTGGTGGCTCCCGTTCCTTCCGCACAGACTTCCCCGTCAACGATCAACTCGATCACAAATTCCTTGAACCGTTGGTTTTTCGATACGGACTTGAGCGTGAAATCAATGGAATGATTATCCTTTTGTGCCCATTCGATCACCTTACTTTTGAAATTAATCGTGGTACTGATAATATCATCCAGATCGAAATGGGGGAGGATGATCCGGTGATAGACAAATTTCCTGCAGGCATTATAGCCCCAATCCAAGTACACGGCTCCCACCAATGCCTCTAGCGTGTCCCCGTAGATGGACTTATGGCTGTGAAAACCCTTTGCGGAAAGATCCGATTCCACGATTTTTGCCAGGCCCAATTTTTGCCCGACCTGGTTGAGTGATTCCCGGTTGACGATCCGGGATCGGGTTTCCGTCAAAAAACCTTCGTTGCGGTAGGGATATTTCAGGAATAAATGTTCGGCTACGATTGCGCCCAAGACGGCATCACCTAAAAATTCCAATCGCTCGTTGGATATTTTGACGCCGTTTTTATTTTCCTCAGCAGCGGAGGAGTGTTTAAATGCCAATTTATACAGCGACAAATTTAAAGGCTTGCTACCTACTATCATATGGATAGAAGAAGCAAGCCTTTTATCTTTTTTACTGTAGATTAGCTTATGAAAACCGAGTAAACGTAGGATCTTCAATCTACTCCGTGATTTTTTTGAAGATGATAGAACAGTTATGTCCCCCAAATCCAAAAGTATTGCTTAAGGCAGCCCGGAGTTCCCGTTGCTGCGGCTTATTAAAAGTCAGGTTTAGTCGGCTATCAAACCCTTCATCATCGGTGAAATGGTTGATGGTAGGGGGAACTGTATTATGTTGTAAGGCGAGGATAACAGCTATGGCTTCTACCGCCCCTGCCGCGCCAAGCAGGTGTCCTGTCATGGACTTCGTGCTGCTGATGTTCATCTGATAAGCATGATCACCGAATACCTTTTGAATGGCTTTGATTTCGCTCACATCGCCCAGGGGCGTGGATGTACCATGCACATTAATGTAATCAATGTCTTCCGGCGCCATTCCGGCGTCCTCCAGGGCAAATTTCATTACATTGCTGGCTCCCCTGCCTTCGGGGTGGGGGGCGGTCAGGTGATGGGCGTCAGCTGTCATGCCGCCTCCTACCAGTTCCGCATATATTTTCGCGCCGCGTGCTTTGGCGTGTTCGTATTCTTCTAGGATAACGGTACCTGCACCTTCGCCCAGTACAAAGCCGTCACGGTCTTTATCAAAGGGCCTGGATGCGGTGGAGGGGGAGTCGTTGCGCTGGGAAAGGGCTTTCATGGCGTTGAACCCGCCTATTCCGGCTTCTGTAACGGCTGCTTCCGACCCGCCGGTAATAAAGATATTGGCTTTTCCTAAACGGATATAGTTAAAGGCATCAATGAGTGCGTTAGTCGCAGATGCACAGGCTGATACGGTAGAGAAATTGGGTCCCTGGAAGCCATATTTCATGGATATATACCCGGCTCCAATATCAGCAATCATTTTTGGGATAAAAAAAGGGTTGAACCTAGGCGTTCCATCCCCCAATGCAAAGTCGACCACTTCGTCCTGAAAGGTCTTCAGTCCGCCGATCCCCGATCCCCAGACCACTCCAGCCTTGACGAGATCGATCTTCTCGGTATCCAACCCGGCATCCTTCATGGCTTCATCCGTAGCAATCATCGCATATTGGGTATATGGATCCATTTTTTTGGCCTCCCTGCGGTCGATAAAATCGTTCAGATCTATGTTTTTTAACTCGCAGGCGAATTGCGTTTTAAATAAAGATGCATCAAATTTAGTTATAGGCGCAGCACCGCTCACACCAGTAGACAAGCCCGCCCAGTATTCCTGGACGTTGTTGCCAATTGGTGTGAGGGCACCTAAACCTGTAACTACAACTCTTTTTAAA
>CAZHZP010000040.1:0-14926 GCA_964537165.1 uncultured Roseivirgaceae bacterium
ACCAAAAGCATGACACCGAGAAAGTTGCCCACTATTTCGACATGCTCTTACAAAACCACAAAAACTACCTCCCAACGTACTACCATGCCGCGGATTTCTTTGCCCAACAAAATGAAATAACCAAAGCAAAGAATATTTATGAGGAGGGAATAAGACTGGCTACCGAACAGCAGGATAACCATACCCTACGGGAACTACAAAATGCTTATCTGAACTTTCAGTTTGAATATGAATAGACCGAAATTAAAACGGAGCAGGATCGTTGTTGCCGAATCCTCCTGGGAAGGGTTCATCATCCCCGTCTGACCCGCTGGCCTTGCTACGCATGCGTATAGTGTTCCCCTCATCAAAACCTTGACCGGAAGCACCGCTCGGGAATTTGCTTCCATACAGTGCATCCTGTGGCTGATACGGCACGTTCATTTCCAGGTCGGCAAATTTGGTGTACTTCCCGATAAAACGCAACTTCACATTCTCCAGCGAACCGTTCCTGTGCTTGGCAATAATCACCTCACCCAAGCCTGCTGTACTCTGCCCCTCCTCTGTCTCGGTGATCCCGTAATATTCGGGCCGGTAGAGGAACATGACGATATCGGCATCCTGTTCAATAGCACCGGACTCCCGCAAATCCGAAAGCTGGGGACGTTTATCCCCGCCCCTGGTCTCCACCGCCCTCGATAGCTGTGACAGCGCAATCACCGGTACGTTCAGCTCCTTGGCTATTTTTTTCAAGGCGCGGGAAATACTTGAAATCTCCTGCTCCCGATTGCCGCCGTTGCCGCCTTTAGAATCACCGGACATAAGCTGGAGATAATCAATGACAATCAACTGGATGTCGCTTTGGGCCTTTAACCTTCTGCATTTTGCCCTCAACTCCAATATGGACAAAGCCGGGGTATCGTCCACAAAGAGAGGCGCGGAAGAAAGCTTGCTCGTCTTATGAATCAGCTGCTCCCATTCATAGTCCGCCAGGTTACCTTTTTTGATTTTTTCAGAATCCAGTTCAGCTTCGGAAGAAATCAAACGGTTGACCAACTGAATTGAAGACATCTCCAGGGAAAAAATAGCAACAGGGCGGTCATGGTCTACTGCGGCATTTCTGAGAACAGACAGTACAAAAGCGGTCTTACCCATAGCAGGTCTGGCCGCAATGATCACCAAATCTGATTTTTGCCAACCGGAAGTCACCCGGTCCAGGGCAGTAAAACCACTAGGTACACCGGTCAGCCCGTCTTTTTGGCCTTTTTTACCCTCAAGTTCGTTGATCGCCTCCCGCATGATGGAGCGCATATCAGCGTAGTTCTTCCTGATATTGTTTTCGGATATTTCAAAAAGAGACTGCTCCATTTTGTCCAGCAATTCGAACACATCGGTGGTCTCTTCATAAGCATCGCGCTGGATTTCTGAGGCAATCTGGATCATCTCCCGCTTCATGGCCTGTTCGGTGATAATACGGGCATGATATTCTATATTGGCAGCAGATGAAACCCGCGAGGTAAGCTCGGTGATGAAGTAAGCTCCTCCGGCAACTTCCAGCTGAGCGGATTTTCGCAACTGGTTGGTGACCGTCAATAAATCGATCGGCTCACTGGCGTTGAATAAATCCAGTATCGCCTGGTAAATCACCTTGTGGGAATCCTTATAGAAGCTCTCAGGGGTGAGAATATCCACTACCACAGTCAGGGCATCCTTCTCAAGCATCAAGGCACCCAGTACCGCTTCTTCCAAATCAATTGCCTGTGGGGGCAATTTCCCGATCCCCATTGTCGCCTCCAGTTGGTGTTTCCTCCTGTTGGCCATCCTGTCCTTGTTTACGAAATTAGGTTCTGCCATACCAACAAATGTAAAGGGTTTGGGTGAAAGGTTTTGAACATTTTGTGCACCTGCTTATCAACATTCGAGTAATGTTTTACTATTCAGCCCGTTAGCCCACCAACTTATATCGTTCTGGGCAAGAAAGATGTCAAATCCCTTTCAATTAAACCAATTTGCTACTGCACTAACTTAAATGCCCGCCGTTCAGTTCTTCTTTCCGATCCTTACACAAATTGGAACTTGAGGTATTTGATTTTCTCCCCCTGTTCACTAAACATCTTTTCGTAACGTGTCTGGATCCCAAAATGGTCGTCCCGATGGGGAGAATTATAAAAATCATGCGTTGACACCAAGAGGTTAACATCGCTCCGGTTTTGAAGTAATTCCAGCGTGTAATCAAAAAGCCCTGTATTGTCAGTTTTCAGATGCACGGCACCTCCCTGCCGGATCATTGGCTTATACATGTCCAAAAACCGCGGCGAAGTCAGCCTTTTCTTTTCATCACCTTCTCTCGGTCTAGGGTCAGGAAAAGTTATCCATAGCTCATCAATTTCTCCGTGATCAAAAAAATTATCCAAAACCTCGATCTGGCTTCTCAAGAAAGCTACATTCTCCAAACCTTCGGCATTGGCTATAGTACTTCCTTTCCAGATGCGGGAACCCTTGATATCTACGCCTATAAAGTTTCTCCCGGGATACTGCCTGGCTAGACCGACGGTAAATTCTCCCCTACCACAAGCTAACTCGACTGTTATAGGATGATCATTTTGAAACTGCGCCTTGTTCCACGCACCCTTTATTTTATCAAAAATGTCCTTTCCCTGCTGGACGACATTCCTGTTGATTTCATTTTGTCTAAATCTCTCTAACTTTTTGCGACCCATATTTATAAATTATCTAATTCGGCTACCACAAAAGTACTCCCGCCGATAAACACCAAATCATTCTCTCCGGCTTCCTTTAGCACCTGGACCACAGCTTCATTGACATCTGCGATCACGCACCCTTTCAACCCATGAGCCGCAGCTTGTTCGCAAAGGACTTCAGCTGGCATGGCCCGCGGCAGCGTGGCTTGACAAAAGACATAGGAAGCCCCCTGAGGCAACAGGGATAGCACGGGGTCAATATCCTTGTCATTGGACATACCCAAAACCATAAAAAGATGTCGATGAGGAGTGGCTTTGATCTGCCCGACGATCATCTTAATCCCTTCGGCATTGTGCCCGGTGTCGCAATACACCAGAGGCCTTTCTCTCAATTTTTGCCACCGCCCTCTCAACCCGGTGTTGGTAGTAATGCTGCTTAGCCCACGCTTCACCGCTTCCTTTGTTAAGCCGGGGATTTTTTCTTTAAGCAACTCCACCGCTACCAGCATACCCGCCAGGTTTTTCCTCTGGTAGTCCCCCCTCAAGTCCATCTGATAGGCTTCTTCCCCTCCCTGTCCGGTCACCCGGTATTCACTGGTTGCGTCTTCAGGATGATTGTTCCCACCTTTTACCTCTATTATTTGATCAGCAAAGTAGATAGGGGACTGTTGAGCCCTTGCGACTTCCTCGAATACCGCTTGGGTCTCTGCATCGCTTTCACTGATCACTACCGGAACCCCCGGCTTGATGATACCTGCCTTCTCCCCGGCAATGGAAGCCAAAGTATTTCCCAGGAACTGCATATGGTCATAGCCGATATTGGTAATGACGCTTAACAAAGGGGTGATGACATTGGTAGAGTCCAATCTCCCTCCCAATCCCACCTCTATCACCGCATAATCCACTTGCTGGGCAGCAAAATGATCAAAGGCCATGGCCACCGTCATTTCGAAAAAACTGGGCTTAATTTCCTCTAAAAAAACTTTGTGCTTTTGGACGAAATCCACCACCCCTTCCTCCCTGATGTCCTTCCCGTTGATCTTGATCCTTTCAGTAAAGGACTTCAGATGGGGAGAAGTATAAAGCCCAACCTTATAACCCGCCTCCTGAAGGATAGAAGCCAAGGCGTGCGACGTGCTTCCCTTTCCGTTTGTACCTGCAATATGGATACTTTTGAAGGCATCCTGGGGATTGCCCAGTCGGTTGCACAGCGCTAAGGTATTGTCAAGGTTTGCCTTATATGCACTTTTGCCTATGCGCTGATACATAGGCAGGGCATTGAACAGATAGTCCAATGTTTGTTGATACGTCATGACAGCATTAATCCACTTTGATGATAAAAGTGATTTTCCCGGTAGAATATTCAGCTGACGGGTTGCCGCTTTGTCTCTTAAAAGTAAGCTTGTTGACCACCCCTCTATAATACGTGAGTACCTCATTACTTACGTTATACTCCAAAGGAATGGCCTGAACCAACCTTCCGTTGTTATCCACAGTTATTTGAAAAATAATCTTGCCATTCCGGGTCGAGACATTATCATTAATGGCCGGACGGGAAGAGAAATCCCACCCCGCCAGATCGAGGTTATACCCGGAGCCTTCACCTGCGTTGCCCGTGCCTGATTGCATCAAGGCCCTACCGTCCACAGTGCCTTGTGGATTACCGGCATCCCCTCTTTGGGTAGAAGAGCCTTGATTGCTTCCTGAGGAAGCTTGTTGGCTGGTTCCCGTGCTACCACCTGCGCCAAATATGGCCCTTTGATCCACCGTAGGCTTTTCTTCGGCTTTGGTGACCGTCTCAGTAGCTTCTTTTTCAGCAGGCTTAGCAACCGGCTTTGGAGCCTCTTTGGGAACAGCGCTTTCCTTTACTGCTTCCGCAGGCTTTTCCGAGGCTTTGACGGGACTAGGCACGGGGGACTTAGCTTCCAATGCGCTTTTAGATTGGGTAGGCGTAGGTTGTGCGGCTTTGGTTTCTGGCTGGGTCACCGGAACCACCGCCTCTGTAACCTGAGGCGCAGGATCGCCCGGTGCGGGAGCTTCCGTGTTCTGGCTTTCACTGAAGGAAGGCGGGGCGGTAGTCTGGACGTTCTCACTACCCTCGGTATCGAAACCCAAGTTCAGCTCCATACCATATTTGGGGATAGGAGGAACCGGCTCCCGCCATACCATGATAAAAAAGATGCCTACCAGCACAATCACGTTGACAATCGTTGTGATGATCACGGCCTTCCTTCTATTCTCTACCTCGTCTTTATTTACCTCCCAAGCTTCCATAATACTCTCTAATAAGGTTTGGTGGCAATGGATACATTGGCCTGAAGCGAAGCGGCTATTCCCCCAACCTCTACCAGGTGCTCCACCGGTACGTCCTTGTCAATGTGCAAGACGACCTGTCCCTTCTTACCCTGTAGTAACGTCGTCAATTCATTTTTAATTTCCTCCCGGCTGATTACTTTCTCATTGACGGAATAGCGCAAGTCTTTGGTAATGCTAACGGTTACCTCCTGCATGATGATATCTGAAGTCTCGCTGGAGGGCAAATTTACAGGCAAGCCAGAGGGCGTAATGAAAGACGAAGTCAGCATGAAGAATATCAACAACAGAAATATCACATCCGTCATGGAAGACATGCTGAAGACAGATTCGATTTTATTTTTGGTTTGTAAACCCATTATTTTTTCTCCTGTAAAAGATCGATAAACTCAATCGTAGTATATTCCATATTATGTACCAATTTGGACACCTGTGTTACCAGATAGTTGTACCCCAAATAAGCGATAATCCCTACTACCAAGCCAGCTGCCGTCGTGATCATGGCTTCATATATACCTGATGACAACAGCTTGGGCGACACGTTGCCTTCCTCTTGTGCAATGGCAATAAAAGCCTGAATCATACCCGTTACCGTCCCTAAGAAACCAATCATCGGCGCAGCACCAGAAATAGTGGCCAACATGGCCAGGTTTTTCTCCAACTTGTAAATCTCCACTTTTCCCACGTTCTCAATCGCTACTTCGATATTTTTGAGCGGGCTGCCGATACGTTCCAAACCTTTGGCAATCATATGGGCTACCGGGGTCTCTTCTCCCTGACAGATCATCCTTGCCTGCTGGATATTTCCACCCTGTACCAATATTTTGACCTGGTCAACCATGGCCTGCGGTGTTTTGGCAGCTTTCTTCAAAGTAATCAGCCTTTCTACAAAAATATAGATGGCCAAAATAAACAACGCATAGAGAGGTATCATCATGTACCCGCCTTGTATCAGCAGATCCAACAGCGCGATATCCGATGAACCGGTTTCTAAAGTTGCCAAAGTATCGGCAATCGTATCATTGCCAGTTGATAAAGTTTGTAATAACGTCATATCAGTATTTCAAAACCCATAAATTCTCTTTAAAACCGTCCTTTACCTTATCAATTTCCTCGGCGGCAAGCGCAAAGCTTTCGAACTGTCCGATGGCCAATCGATAGTAGGCAATATCCCCATAAGGATATACCAGGAAGGTGTTCATCTGCTTGGCATGTA
Organism: uncultured Roseivirgaceae bacterium; assembly: GCA_964537165.1. GTDB lineage: Bacteria > Bacteroidota > Bacteroidia > Cytophagales > Cyclobacteriaceae > DATGMS01. The sequence goes on from CAZHZP010000040.1 coordinate 6,211, forward strand.
GCTCTTCTGCGCGGTCTTTGGCCAGATCCTCATCAATAAAGCTGGCAACCACCAAGAAATACCTCGGACGATCCATCTTCGACTGGATTTCGGTCAAACCGAAGGTCACCACCTCCTCCACAGGGGCTTCCGCCACTTCCTCCACCGCAGGGGCAGGGGCAGTTACTTGTTCCTCTACAAGCGCTTCTTTCTGTTCGGCTTCCGGTTTACCCTTAGAGGAGTAGTCGTAATAAAACCATCCGCCCGCCAAAATACAGGCTAAAATCAAGAGCATGACCGCCCAGGAGTAGCTTTTACCTGTATCTTCAACCGCTGCACGAGGTGGTGCTCCCGCTTCTTTGCTAGCAGGCGGATCACTCTTGGTTGTTCCTTCTGCCGTTCTTGCGGCCGGTGCAGCGGACGCCTTCTTCTCCTGCGTCGATGCCGCCTTCTGAATAGGTTTTATCTCAATCTTGGGAAGCCCATAATCCTCGTCAGGACCTGATGTTTCTTTGCTATTGTCAAAACCTTCTTCAGCCATTTGTCAGATAGTCAATTTTCTGTTCAATCTGCGAAACTAAGATAAAACTTCTTATTCCCCACTATCAGAATTTGAAAGTTAAGCCGCCGATGCCTTGGATACCCCGGGCACGGTAATTCCAATAACGCTCATTTTTCTGATTTAGTAGGTTGTTGCCTTCTACAAAAACCGAAAACCGTGGTGTAAAAGCATAATCTACTTTGGCAGCCAGGTCAATGATGGGGCTCAGCGTAGTAGATTCTGTTGAATCAAGGTTCAAAGCCTGTATGCCCCCAAGCAAATTCAAATTAGCAGTGATAAACCATTTGTCACCAGGCATAATGTAATTCTCTACACCCAAAGCCCACTCTGGTTTGTGCCAGGGGCTGTTGATGTCGGAAAGCTCGTAATGATAATAATTGCCTGAAGCCTGTAGCTGATACCAGTCCTCATATTTCCAGCCTACACTGATATGGTAATTCAGGACCTTGGTGCCGCTATCATAAATCAACTGAAACCGGGTACTGTCCTCTAAATGGTTGCCATAGAAGTGCATGTTCTGGTAGTCACCGTAACGGATACCGGTTTTGTAGCTCAATTCATCATTGATGGCGCCTGTCACGCCCGCATCCACCTGAAAATCCTGGATGGTGTTTTTCAGTTCGGCGCTGGGTCCGAGAAAAGGGTTTTCCATCACGAAATCGTAGTAAGTCTTCCTGATCACATCGCCCTCGACTTCTGCATAGATGCCAAAGGACTCGGAAAGGTGATAGGAGGCGGCAATGCTGGGGAAAACATGGAAGTTGGTGCTCATCTCGGGAAGCCCGTCATTGTCAACCACCAAATTCGCTCCCGCCTTTATCTTGAACTGCTCATCCGAAAACTGTACATAAGGGAACAATTTTCCGTAATTCCGGTTAATACCCGAATATGTGGTGTCTGAAGGAGATGTAATAAACCCTCGTATGGCCAGTCCGCCTCGCCATCTTTCATCGTTAGCCTTTATACCCAGTTGGGCCGTCAGCCCAACTTCATGCTCCCGTGCGGCGTAATTGTCATTGAAGAGCCTCAACGCCAATCCCGCCTCATAATACAATATGGCCTCCCTGTCAATTCTCCTCAAGCCGACATTCCCATAAATCGTATTCAAGATCTGGCTGATGGTATCTCTCGAAACCTCCAGTCCACGCTGGTAGCCGTAGAAATGATGTTTATCCCTATCATATCCCAACTTGCCAAAAAATTCAATATCCTCCTGAAAATAACTCCCGTCCAACCGGACATTGGTATGGTCCTCAGCGGAATTTTCGCCATCTACCGGCCCTTCATAAAAACCCTGGTGCTTTAAAAACACGCCATAGTTTAGAAAATCGCTTTCTATATTGTTAATATAAAGCTCTCCCAAAGGAGACTGATAATTGCCGTAGCCGGCTTTCACATAACTATGGTACAAAATCCCCCTGTCGCTCCCAAAGTTTCTTTGAAAAGGCTCCGTATCCGTCACGGCAGGCTTCGCATCTAAAAAGAAGTTTTTGACTTCGTAAGTATAGCTCCCCTTGCTCTGGGTATTGGGCAACGCCGGGGCTCTTTCGAAGACCCTTGGTTGCTTGGGCAAGGTAAGCACCCTGTCCTTTCGGATGATGAATTCGGCATCTTTGACCTCTCCACGCTCCCTCGGCTGCGTGTCTTGGGCCCACAAAAAAGCCACCGGGGCAAGCAAAATCAAAGCGATGAAAAACAGCTTTTTATACATAGGTGTAATAATAAATCTCTTCAATCAATTAAGCGTCTGCAACAGGTCGTTGGCTTCCTTCTTTATCTCCTCGTTAGCCGATCCCTCTACGATGGATTCTAGGGTAGCTTTGGCCTGGAAAGTTTCTCCCAAGGCAATGTAATTTTGGGCTAAGAGAATGAAACTCTTCCCGTACCAGAATTCATACATGCCAAAAAGCCCCGAGAAGTCAAAGATCATCTCATTGGACTGTACGTAGTTCTTTTGGTTGTGGAACTGCAAGGCCAATAGATACAGGCCTTCCGCGCCCTGTACAGTCTTATGCTCGTTGATGAGTGTCATTAACACATCTTCGGCTTCTTGGTCATTTTTCTGTCCCAACAAGGCTTTCGCCTTAACCAACATGGCAGCGGCTTCAGAGTCTGCTGTGATATTTCCCAAAGAAATCACCTTATCCGCATAATAAGATGCGGAATCAAACCTGGAAAGATGAAAATAGGCATTCATCAAACCGCTATTCGCTTCATATTCCTCAATTTTGTCCCGCGCCGAGGCAGCAGACCGGATAAAGTAAGGAACCGCTTTCGCATAGTTTTTATTTTCGTACTCTATTTCGGCGATTTTCTGAATGGCATTGGCCCGCTGGGGAGAGCCGGTTGCTTTTTCAATTTCATAAAAATATTGCAACGCCCGGTTCTTGTCACCCAGCCTGTAGTAGGCATCCCCAATAAAATAATTGGCCTCTTGTGTTTGCCCGGATCCAGAGTAGCTCTTTTTATAGCTCTCGAAGGCAGCAATGGCTTCTTTAAACGATTGGTTAAAGAACAGGTTTTTGGCCGCTTCGAACTCAATACTCTGTAAACTTGAGTTATCGGGATTGGATTTCTTATAATCAGAGAGGTAGTTGGAGAACTCACCAGACCTACCTTGTAAGGACAAAGCTTCCTGTAGACCCACTAATGCTGCATCCGCATTTCCCGAATTGGGATAGGAGTCGAGTATCTTTTTGTAGTCGTTGATGGTTGCCTCATAACTCTTCAGGGAATAGTTGGCGATCGCCCTGCCTTCCAAGGCGAAGGGCACAAAAGGACTATTGGGTTTGGTATTGATCAATTGGGTGAAACCTGTGCGGGCATCTGCGTAACGGCTCTCTTCCATATTGATTTGGGCTTTTTGGAAAATCGCATCGGCCTGGTAAATGCTGTTGGGATAATTGTTGATCAATTCATCCAGCTGACGGATAGCCTCGGCGTTTCTGTTCTCAAAATTCAAGACTACCCCTGCGCGGAAATGTGCATAATCCGCCAACCGGTTTCTCTCCTGAATGGCCCTTTGAAAGGTGGCCAAAGCATTGGCAAATTTCTTTTGCACATAGTAAGTATCCCCTAGCCGCACCAACGCTTCGTCGTAATTCTCTTTATTCGAACTCCCCCTCAGCTTATCTGTATAAGCTTTGTACTGTACTTCAGCCTTTGCGTACTGGTCACTGTTATAATAAGTGGAAGCCAGCCCATAATGGGTTTTGATCAGGTAGGGATCGTTGGCATTGGGACGCAGCCTCAGCACCGCCTCATAGGCTTTGGCTGCTTCTATCAGGTTATTGTTGGCCGCATGCACCTCTCCTTTCCAAAAATGGGACTGTACCAGGATACTTCTATCGACAGGATAGGTCTGGGATTTGTCAAAGTAAGCCAAGGCTGGCGTGTATTTTCCATCGCGGTAATAGGTGATCCCCTGGTAAAAAGTCACCTGCTGGTAAGCCGCTTTGATTCTTTCGGATTTGCTATTGATCTTCTCGATATGTTCTATAGCCCGCAGATAATTGTTGGTATTGATCAGGGCTTCACTCAGGTGGTTTTCCACCTCTCTCGCATGAACCCCGCGGGGATAGGAACTCAGGTAGGTATCCAAGGCATTTACCGCATCCTGGAAGTTGCCTCTCTCCAAATTCACCTTGGCGTAGTTAAACAACGCTTCTTCCTTAATACTGGCGTCGTGGTCGCTTTTATAGGCTGCGCTGAAACTATTGGAAGCAAACTGCGGATTGCTGAGCTTAATATAAGCATGTCCCAGATAGTAACTGGAAACCTGGCCAAGCCGGTCGTTTTCCAAAGCCACCTCTTTAAAGTAATTGCTGGCTTGCTCAAAACTCCCCACCTCATATTGGGCTACCCCTGCTTTGTATTTTTGATCTCTTGTCAAGCTGCCTTTTCTGCTATTGACATAAGCATCGTAATACGTCGCCGCATTGGAATAATTTTTATTTTCAAAGGAAGCTTCCGCCAACAACAGGTAAATTTCCTCCTTTTTGTCCAAGGGCCGGTTGGAATTCAGGAGCGGCTCGGCATAATCCGCCAAAGCACGAAAATCCCCTTGACGATAATAAATCGCCGCCAACATGTAGGGAACCTTACTGGCGTAAGCGGCTGATTTTTCCGCTTCTTTAAAATTCTGGACGGCCTGGTCAAAATCACCCGCCTCCATGGCAATATAGCCGGCATAGTAATAGGCATCCGCCAAATATTCGGATCGGGTACGTTTGACCTGCTCGAAATACGGCGACGCGTTTTTATAATCTTTTAGCTGAAAAAAAGAATAACCGGTCTTGAACAGCACATCAGCCCTTTGATCCAGACTGGTTTTATACGTGTTTACTCTTCGGAAACTCTCGATAGCATTTCGGTAATCCCTGTTTTCGAAATAAAAGTTTCCCAAGATATGGGCCGCATCATTGGCCTTGGGTTCGTTGGGGTAATTAAGAAGGAACTCATTGAGCAGACCGGCACCATCCGGATTTTCCAAATAGAGGGCAGCCACTGCATGATAAAAATCTACATCTATTACTTTGGCTTCATCCAGAGGCTTCTCTTTAAGATATTCAAAGCTAAATTTAGACGCGGAAAACTGCTCCTTATTAAACAGCTCCAAGGCATCATTAAAAGCCTTGTCGGTATGGGTTTGGTAAAAAGATGACTGGGCCTGGGCTTGGCTTACAGCACAAGCCATCAACAGTAAAAACAAATGTTGCTTCATTCTGGTCAACAAGGTGATTAATGCAATAATTTAAATATTAATTCTTTGAGGATCTGGGAATCCTCTACACGGTTGGACCCGATACCTTTAGAACGTAGATCCGCTTCTTTCAGATATCCGATGTTATCAATAACCTTGCCCAATCCATAGTTCTTCGCTGCGACAAGGTACTCCTTGACGAAGTACGGGTTAACTCTAATCAGACCCGCCAGCTCCCTGTCAGGCGAATTTTTGTTAGCATGTACCAGTAGAAGCCTGGAGAAATGGAGGTACAATAAAGAAATCAGCGGGGTCAAAGGGTTGGCTTTGGGATTTTGGCTGAAGTGGTCGATGATCTTATTGGCTTTCAGCACATCCCTGAAGCTTATCGCCTTAGTCAACTCAAAACTGTTGTAATCCTTGCTGATGCCGATGTACTGCTGGATATGGTTGACGTCAATCTTAACCGGTCCTTCGAAATTGATCAGCATCTTATCGATTTCATTGGTCAGGACTTCCAGACTGTTTCCTATCGATTCGGCCAACAGTTGCGAAGCCTTTAGATCGATCGAAAAACCTTTGCCCTTCACATAATCTTCTATCCAGGGAGAGAGCTTGTATTCCGGTATTTTTTCGGACTTGACCATCACCGCCCTTTTTTCCATCTCCTTGGCCAAGGGCTTTCTGCCATCCAGGGTTTTGTATTTATGGGCGAAAACCAGGATGGTGCTAGGAACGGGATTTTGAAGATAATTGATCAACAAGCTGTAACCGTCCTCCTTATTCAGGTCTGAGATGTTTTGGGCTTCTTTGACGATGACCACCTGTCGGTCAGCCATCATCGGAAATCGCCGCGCATTGCTAAGGATCGTGCTGACGTTGGCATCTTTGCCATACATGATCACCTGGTTAAAGCCCTTCTCACCATCCTCTAGCGCATACTTTTCAACAAAGTCGGTGATTTGGTCGATGAAAAAAGGCTCCTCCCCCTGTAAAAAATAAATCGGCGCATATTTTCCGGACTTGAGGTCCTTTAAAACTTCCTCTGGTTTGCTCGGCATTGGATCGTCGTTCTACTAAAAACCAAAGATAAGAATATTTAATATCGCAGGTTCTTATTCCTTCAGCAAATGGTCAAATTTCTCCGCCACTTTATTGATTTTTGGCCGGGACACTTTTTGGATATAGGGATCCTTAGGATGGTGCTTTTCATAGTCTTGATGATAATCCTCTGCCGGCCAAAATACGCTGTAAGGAACGAGTTCGGTCACGATTTCCTTTGCGTGCTCCCCGGATGCATCCTCGGACCTAATTGCTTCCTCTGCCATCGACTTTTGTTGTTCGTTGTGATAAAATATCACCGAACGGTACTGCTTGCCGATATCCGGCCCCTGTCGGTTCAACTGGGTAGGATCATGGGCGGTGAAAAATATCTGGAGCAAGGTAGGATAATCGATAATGGTAGGATCGTAATATATTTCCACCGTTTCGGCATGACCCGTCCGGCCATTGCTTACCGCATCATAAGAAGGGTTCTTCTCTTTGCCCCCTGCGTAGCCAGAAACGGCTTCTTCCACACCTGCAATCTGCTCAAATGCAGCCTCCACGCACCAAAAACAGCCTCCGGCGAAGGTCGCCGTGTCTAATTTGCTGTGGTCCAACACCGGCTTTTGGTACGTCGCCCGGCTTTGCTGGCCTTCACAACCAAAGACAACGGTCAATAACAGTAATATAATTGGGATCCTAGACATGGGGCAAGTACACGGTTTAGATGATCATGGAAGATAACGGAAAAGGATAAGGGAGGGTTTCTTATAAGGTATCCCTCAGGGAGAGCATGATCTTTCCCTTCTTTGTCGAAATCTTATGCTCAAATAAGGAAACCCATTCGAATCCCCGATTCCCGGCCTAAGTTCTGTGATTATTTCAGAAAAACAACGGGAATTTGAAACTACATTTGTGAAAGCTTGTTTTAACTTCATAGACTAGTGTCTATACCAGACCACAAAAATCAACGCATCATGGATCAGTATCAGCAGGGGATTACCTATTTTAAAGAAGGAAAGTTTCAGGAGTCATTGGTTATATTCAACCAGCTGGTTGCCAACAATGCATCCAATCCTACTTACATGCTGTACCGGGGACGGATCCACTCCAGGATGGGATCCTTTGATCTGGCGTTAAGAGACTTTGACCGATTATTGGAGATGGAACCTGAAAACGCCGATTTCGTCAGTGATCGGGCGGTGGTACTGCATTTATTGAAAAGAAACCAAGAAGCCCTGGAAGAGTTAAACCGGGCCTTGTCCATGGATCCGCAAAATCCCTATCGATATGCAAGCAGGGCTTTCCTAAAAGACCGCGTAGGTGATCTCGAAGGTGCCATAGCAGATTATGAGAAGGCAATAGAAATGGATCCCGAAGATGCCATATCCATCAACAACAAAGGCTTGGTGGAAGAAAAGCTTGGATACAAAGAGCGGGCAAATGAAAGTTTTAAAAGGGCAGATGAACTGGTCGGCTATCAACCTAACGGCGAAACCGCTGCGGAAGAGCCCTCCCCTATGGCGCTAGACCCATCTCAAATGGACGTAAGCAGCGAGGAGAGAAAATTGACCCTTTCCTCCTATATTTCCACGCTTGGAGACGTCTTCACGGATCAACATGTCCGCAAGGACTTTTTCAAGTTTGTCTCCAACAAATTTAAAGGGAAAGGATAAAACTACTCAGCCGGGCAAAGACCCTCCCTAGATCTTTCTGATCACGAACAAGGGCTTGTTGATAAAGTAGGACATCTTTTTGGAGAGGTTTTGGGTAAAAATCTGGTCAAACCATGTCTTTTTCTTGCTTAAGGTAATCAGGACATCTCCTTTGGCGGTAATCAAATAGCTCTCTAACCCCAACCCAGGCTCATCCCGATAGGACTTAAGCAGGTAGTTGACCTTTTCATAGCGGACAAAAGGCTTCAGTTCCGAAACCATCGTTTGATGCAAAGCCTTATCAATCGCCCGTAACCTCGTCGCTACGTGGACGATGTCGATTTCCGCATCGTAAAAAGCAGCGAGCTCCACCACCTTCTGTATGGCCAGTTTGTCCTCTTCAACATAATCGGTCGCAAACACCAACTTTCTTGGAGGCTTGAAAAAAACTTTTCTCGGAACAATAAACACATCCCGGTCGCTTCTCTCGATGACCCGGCTGGAGCGGGTACCCACATAATTCTTTTTGAAATCGTTCACCCCCTCTGTCCCCATCACGATGAGGTCCACATTCTCCTCCTCCGCAAATTCCAAAATGGCTTCCACCACATCCCCCTCGCGTATCAGCGCTTCGCAAGCACTTAGGCCCTTCGGCAAGCTTTCCTTCTCCACCTCACTGACCAGATTTTCTAATTTAGTCTTGGAAAACAACAGGAAGTTTTCCCCCTCCTGCTTCCTGCTGAACAGCTTGAGATAGTCTTCTTTATCTGGAAC
>CAZHZP010000041.1:0-14916 GCA_964537165.1 uncultured Roseivirgaceae bacterium
CTATTCCTTATATCCATAGCAGTGAGTACAAAACCCCTGTTTCTGTTAAAGGAAAGCGCATTTTGTTAGTAGGTACTGGAAACAGCGCTGCCCAGATCGGTGCGGAACTGGCCAAGCATTTTGCCGTAAGCTGGTCGACCAACAAGAAACCAAGGTTTTCTTCCCTGTACGTATTCGGTAAGAATATCCTTATCCTTGGTAAAATATTAGGTCAATTGGACAAAGCTGCTTCAGAAAAAACCGTTCAGCATGGTGAAGCCATCTATCTTTTTGATGATCTGAAAAAACACCTGAAGAAAGCCCAAAGAAAGAAGAAAGTCAGCCATGCTGAAGGATCAGCCATTACTTTCGAAGGAGGCGAAACGGAGAGTTTTGATTTTGTGCTTTTCGCCACCGGATTTAAGCCCAATTTTGATTTTATCAACATTCCGGAATTTGAAAACGATCTGGGCCAGCTGCGCAAACAGCAGGGACTGTCCGTTGTGCCTGGATTATATTTTCTTGGGATCCCCTACCAAAGATCAAGAAGTTCCCAATTGATCTACGGTTCGCAAAAGGACGCGGCTTTCGTCGTAGAGCAGGTTAGCAAAGACTTTTCTAAATAAAAGCGGGATCAGGTGAGGGGATTTGGCATTAAAAGTCGATGTCCCCTTCCATGTCGCCACCCCCCTGTGTTCGCTCGCTTTTTCTTTCCTGAAACCCGCCAAAGCGGTAGGTAAATGAAAGCGTGGCGATCCGGGTTTCGCGACTGAAGACCCTGTCCTGGACGAAACGCTCATCTTCGGTATAGATCTTAAAGACACCGGTGTTGAAAATGTCGCTCACATTTAGGCTGATGGTACCTTTATTGTTGAACACGTCTCTTCTAGCACCTAAGTTGACTGTCCAGAAGGGCCTGATTTCCCCCTGGGGCATCACCATCGGTCCCCGGTAATTTCCCTGCAGCTGTAAGGTCAGGAACTTCGGAATTGCCATATTGGACAACAAGCTGACTGTCCAGCTGAAGTTGGAGTTGCTGAAACCCCTTTCGATATTTTCACCGCTTACTTTGGAATGGAAGAAATTTCCCGTCAACGTCGCATCAAACCAATCGGTGAGCTGTAGCTGGTTGATCAGTTCAAGTCCGGTGGCACTTCGGGTGTCTGCGTTCTCCCGGGTCTGTATCGTGACGTTGTCATCGGTAAGCCGGGTGATTCTCGTCGCCACATCAGTGGAATACCTGTGATAAACAGTGGCATTCAGCAACCACCAGTCCCAGCCCTTCATATAGCCTGCCTCATAGCTGTTTGTAAACTCAGGCCTCAGATAGGGGTTGCCGGTGCTGATATTTAACAGGTCGTCCACCCGGTAAAGCGGCGATAAGCCCCACATATTGGGTCTCTCTATCCGTCTGCTGTAATTGATGGTAAATTCCTCCTCCTTGGCAATGGTATAACTCAAATAAAGGCTTGGGAATAAGTTAAAATAATTATTGGCGATGCGGTTATTTTTGCTCTCCTGGTAGGATAATGTTTCCGTGTATTCTCCCCTCACACCGGCTTGGTAGCCGATTTGCCCGGCTTTGCCCCGAAATATCAAATAAGCGGCATACACGTCCTCGTTGAAATCGAACACGTCGCTGATGGTGTCATTCCTGATGGGCAGAAAGTCACTCGCCTCATCTCCTTGGGCAAACTCCTGGCCCCGCTCCCAAATGCCGAAAGTGCCTTTTACTCCCGCTTCCATGGAAGTATTCTCCCCTACGGGTCTCTCATAATCTGCCTGAAAAATATAAAAGGTACTGCTTGAAGTACGATCATTCAGTTGCCGTAAACCCTTCGACGGTACTTCCTCATTCATCGAATTGAAAAAATGTTGGAAATACTCGTTGTAGTGGTCCCTATAATCTTTGGAATAAGAAAAGGAAGTATAAAAGCGATGTCCTGTGGTATCCACATTAAAAGTATAGTTAACCCCTCCTTCAAAATTACCGTTATCTTCCGCTTCCGTACTGTTCCTGACATAAAGGCTGTCCAGTTGGCCCGTAGAACGCAGGCTTCTTTGATGAAGGTCCTCAAATGCATCCTCTCCACCGAAATTGCCTTGCGCATAGACGCCCAAGGTACTATTCTCCGAAAAATTATAATCTATACCCCCTCTTATTAAATGGGAGATGTCCACCTCTTCATTGTAGCTATCCTGATCCAGGATTGGAGAAACACCGGGGAGTACACTAACCCTATTTTCATCGCTCTTCCTGAACCGTCGCCGGTTTTGGTAATTATAGGAGCTATAAATATTGAATTTGCCTACGCCGTAATTCAGGTTCAGTCCTCCTGTGTATTTATCCCTTGTGCCTACTGCGGCATTCACCTGCCCATTCAGACCCAAGTTTTGGTTTTTCTTCAATATGATATTAATAATCCCCCCAACGCCTGCGGCATCATACCGGGACGAGGGATTGGTAATGAGCTCTACCGTCTGAATACTGCTGGCGGGAAACTGGGCTAGTATGGCTTCCGCATCATCCCCGGAAAGGTTGGAAGGCCGGCCGTTAATATAGATCAGTACATTGCCGCTTCCCCTCATAGAGATACTGCCTTGCTCATCCACTTGTATGGAGGGCAAAGTGCTCAAAAGCTCCGAAGCTGTAGCGCCTTCCGCCACGATGCTGTTTTCAACATTGTACCTTCTCTTATCTATATCGGTTTCGAACATGGAAGTCACTCCTTGTACAGTTACTTCTTCCAGATTAGTAGCGCTGGAGGATAACCTGATATTACCGAAATTTTCGTTGGCCCTATCCCCGATCGTGATACTGCGAAAATAGCTTTCGTAACCGATAAACCCCACCCTGAAAATGTAGGATCCCGCATCAGCATCAAAATTAAAAGTCCCGTCCAGTCCTGTCATCCCTCCGGTGACCACGGCCGAATCCGACGCTGACAGAAGGGCGATGTTTGCGAATTCCAGGGGATCTCCGGAGGATTCGTCCGTCACCCTCCCTTTCAAATGAACGGTTTGGGCAAGTCCTGAATAACTTATGGATAATATAATAAGTGTTAATACCAGGCTGTAAGGTGGTTTCATAGGAAGCTAGTTGGTTGACATCTTTAATGTTTGGTAAAACACTGAAAATGTGGACTTAAATAAAAGAATGGTTAGTCGGGTCAATAAATTCTAACGGGAATCGGGGAAATTTGTTTATCCGCCCCTCCTGCCTTCTCTTAACGGACATATGACGTGATGCTTGGTGAATGGATCAGATAAACTTCTGGCGCAGCGAACCTTCTCAATATCAAATAAGCTGCATAAACAAAAATCATTCAGTTGGTTTTTTGATCTTGTACATTACTGGATTTTCTATATCTTCCACCTGTGCGATTACTGAAAGGCTACCATCTGTTTCTAATACCACAGCGTCGATCTGTTGGAGATCAGCATAGCCATTCTCTCTGAGCGTAGCAAAAATTTCGTCCTCAGCAACGCGTTCGCTCATCATGACATCTTTTAATATCCTGCCCTTATACACCAACAAAGCAGGAGTGGATTTTACCAGGTTATTCACTTTGCTACTGCGAACGGAAAAATAAGTGAGAAGGTACTGGAGGGAGATCAGTAAGACAAAAGTCAATACCCCATCAACGAGTGCCACATTTTTATTTAAAAGTACAGTAGCCAAGGTGGATCCTAGAGCAACGGTTACAATAAAATCATATGCATTCATTTTGGACAAGGTCCTTTTACCGGAAACCCTCAACATAACCACAAGAGAACCATACGCCAACACACTGATGATTAAGGTTCTAAACACACTTTCCCAGCTATCAAAAAAAACTTTATCCATTTCTTCACATCATTTATAGGTGTCAGGTAATACGGCTTGGTAACCCCTAGTCTACACCAAAACAGTGCCTAGATCTTTAAGCCATGGATAATATTCGGGCTGGTAAGCTTGTCCTTGGGGCACCGGGTTTGAGAGTCTACATGGACGAGCGCATCAAGCCCGTTCATAAAGATCCCGGTATTGTCCGGGTCCATCCTGTACTCATTACACTCAGCCGTTTTCCTTTATAGATGCCCGTACGCGTAACAAACTCCCATCCGGACACCTTGATCTGTGTTTCATCAAAATAGCCTGACACAGCCGCTACCCGTTCGGGGTCACCCACCGTAATAATAGAAGAAGCCAGATGCTCTGGCTTCAGGGTTCAGATGGTAAACGCTTCCGTCTGGGTTAATAATGAATTCCGTTCGGGAATAAGGCTATCCTTCAATCATTGATTTAATCCGCTTCTTATCGGGACGCTGAAACAAACCTTTGTAGGGGTTGTAGCCATTGGTGTTCTTTTGGTAATATCCGGTTCCGGTATACGTTCTCTTTTCGGGATGTTCTTTACATTCGGCAGAGCAGGCACCCTCCATTTCCCAGCCACACCCTTCGCAAATCGCTACATGGAGGTTACAGGTCGGATTGGCGCAGTTGACCATGCGGTCGGACTTCGTGCCGCAGACATAGCAGGTAGATACGATGGTGGGGTTAACCTTATTTACATCTACCGCTACCCGATTATCAAAGACGTAACATTTTCCTTCAAAATCCTCTCCCCCGGCCTCAATCCCATAGCGGATAATTCCGCCATGAAGCTGGTAGACGTTTTTGAAACCTTGTTCAAGTAAATAGGCGGAGGCCTTTTCGCATTTGATGCCGCCGGTACAGTAGGTCAGCACCTTTTTGTCCTTGAGGTGATCGAGTTCTTTTACTTTTTCGGGAAAATCCCTAAAGTTGTCGATGTCCAGCGTAAGGGCATTTTTAAATCTCCCCAGCTCATGTTCGTAGTTGGATCTCACATCCAGGATCACCACATCTTCCTGATCTTTCATCTCCCTGAATTCATCCGGAGCAAGATGGACACCAGTGCGGACATTGGGATTGATATGCCGCAAACTGGAATGGACGATTTCCTCCTTGTGCCTCACGTTGATTTTGGAGAAGGCATGTTTGTCATGGGCATCAATTTTGAATTCGGTCTTCGCAAATCTCGGGTCAGACTTAACGTACTCCATGTACTTGATACAGTCTTCGGTCAAACCGGAAACCGTTCCGTTCAAACCTTCAGACGAGATGATGATCCTCCCTCTGATGTTGTTTTCCACACAAAACAAGTGGTGTTCTTCCCTGTATGCTTCCGGATCCACGATCTCAGCATAGCAGTAATACAGTAAAATGGTATATTTATTTTCGTTTTCCATAACATTTGGCCTGTTTCAGTCAGGCTGTCAGGTTTTGATGGTTATTTCTTTAAGGGAGCAGCAGGATTGCCGAAGACGGTAGCGTTGGCCGGAACGTCCGCGATTACCACGGAACCGGCGCCTATCCGGGCATTTTTCCCGACCTTCACACCGGAAACAATCGTGACGCCAGACCCTATAAAGGCGCCGTCCTCGATTTTGACACCGGAGTTAACCACTGATCCCGAGCCGACCTGTACAAAATCACCTATTTCCACCTGATGTTCAATAGAGCAGCTGGTGTGGAAGATCCCATGCTGTCCAATGCTCGTAGCCGCACCGATAGAGACCTTGGCATTGACAAAATTGCCGTGCCCAATGGCGGCATCGGTAGCAATATAGGCCGTTCCATGAATCGCATTGACGGGTTGTGTTTTTCTTCTTTCATTGAGAAGTTTCACCAAAAACTCGCGATAGCTGTTATCATCCACGGCCACGAAGGCCTCGCATTTCTGTCCTATAAGTTTTAGAAAGCCGTCGTCTTCTGTATGGCCGAGCACGGACACGGTGTTTATTTCGTTTCCATGGAGGTTTTTGTCCTCATCCAGAAAGCCGTAAACATCTACTTTATTGCTGTTGAAAATTTCCAAAGCGGGAATAGCTATTCCTTTTGCTCCTAATATCATTACCGGCTTCTCCATAAATCCTTCTTTTTGAGGTGCAAAAATACGCCATTTTCGACTTTATAACAAAAATTAGGCTTTTTGTGGCCGCAAAAGATTTTGCCCGATTTTGCATTCCAGGCACTTCTTTTTTGTGCAGTAGTTGTTGTGGAGACCGATCATACCTTGCGAATCAAAGGCATTTTGGGCCTTCCACTGATGAGCCTCAAACTTATGGGTGATATGATTCCTTTCTGCATGAACCTCCTGAAGCAAGTCAAAACACCTTTCCTGCCAGCTCATATCGTCCATAAATTGTCCGTAGGCATACCATAAGGGCACCATAAAATTAATTGCCAACAAACTGAGGGTTTCGGCTCCCAGGGTTCTGTTTTGTTTCCGGGCAGTGGGTTTCCCAACGTGATAATGATATTGCCAGTAGCTGGAGATCTGGAATTCAAACTGACGCCTGAACGTACTCAAGTCGCTAATGGTGTTCAGGATATTAGAGAATAAATTCGGACTGTGGTGCAGGATGGCTACCACCTGAGCCAACCTAACCGTGGGGTAATTGGTCGGCCTTACCCGCATAAACTTCCATTCCGAAGGATAAAGGGAAGGCCTGAGACCGTATTTGCTCTGATAAAAAAGGTATTCTTTGTGCAGAAAACGGGTATAATCATCCGGAGCAGGCGCATCTAAAAACCCAGCCTGCCCCATCACCAAAGCTTCCTGGATCAAGGGCTGTCCAGCATGTTTTTTCAAAATAAGATAAGGCAGGCCAGTGGCTAACTTTAACATCAAGTGATTGTTGGCCTTGAAGCCGAAACAGTAAAACAGCCACCGATAAGTCGTCTCTTCCCAGTCTCCCTTCGTCTCTCTGAGTATGTCTTGCACCAGTCGGCTCTTCTCAATAAACCGCTCCACCAGGGCTTTTTCCAACATAGAAAACTTGAGGATGTCCTCCACCTGCCCTAAATCCTCGCTACATAAAATATCCTGCTTATTGGAGATCAGGCGTTCGAAGTTCCTCAAGACATCCAGGTAAATTTTTCCTTTTAGTTCGAGCGTAGGTAAGAAAGTGCCATCGGATCGCCGGACCTCTTCATCATGCTCCCATACCACGTGTAAGATGACGCTATTATAGCGTTCATCCGAGCCATGGGCGTGTATCTTCCATTGCGACGACTTCAGGTGGATCTCCACATGGCCAAAATGGTCAAGATCTGCTAATTTGATCTGGGATTCACTAAAATCCGGGCCTTCGTGAAAGTTGTGGAAGCCGATCTTCTTGACAACAAGCGGCAGCTCATCAGTGGTAACCAGGTTGTTTTTGTCAAAGTATTGGTATTTCCAGACCAACTGCAGGAAGTTTTCGTGAAAATTTTCCATAATTGAAAAATCTAGGATCCCGACTAAAGACCACTTAATATAGCAAATATTTCAATTAAATAAAACAGGAACCAGCTAAAAGCTCATTTCACAAAACAAAAAAATACACTGTCCGACACTCAGGCGCCGGTAAAGCCATGTTACTTGCAATAGATCTCCAGGTATTTCCCCATTTCCAGCTGGAGTTTTTTAGCCTCCTTCCCCGCCGCATCGGCAAAATCCCTCTCTGACGAAGCGTAGATAATACCGCGGGATGAGTTGACGAGGAGGCCGCAGGTGGCATTCATGCCGTAACGGGCTACCTCTTCCAAACTCCCTCCCTGTGCGCCTACACCCGGTACCAAAAAGAAATGTCCAGGAGCAAGGCGTCTAGCATCTTCTATCTTTTCCCCTCTGGTGGCACCAATAACATACATCAGGTTATCTTCAGTACCCCAATCCTGGCTCTTGCTAAGAACTTCCTGATAAAGGGCCTTCCCATCGGCATTTTCAAATTGCTGAAAATCACTGCTGCCCAGGTTAGAGGTCAATGCCAGCAAAATCACCCATTTATTTTCAAATTCCAGAAAAGGGCTGACACTGTCTTCTCCCATATAAGGGGCTACCGTAACCGAATCAAAATCCATGGACTCAAAAAAAGCCTTGGCATACAGTTTCGACGTATTTCCTATATCCCCTCTCTTGGCATCTGCAATGGTAAACATATCCTTGGGAATATAATCCAGGGTTTTCTGCAGGCTCTCCCAACCCTTGGGACCTAGGGCTTCATAAAAAGCAATGTTTGGCTTATAAGCCACCGCATATTCGGCGGTCTGGTCAATGATGGCCTTATTGAATGCAAAAACCGGATCGGCTTCCTTTTGTAGATGTACAGGAATTTTATCCATGGCGGGATCCAAGCCGATGCACAGAAAAGATGATTTGTGTTTGATTTGTTGAAAAAGAGCCTGTTTATCCATGATGTTGATGTTTTGGCAAAAATAGAAAAAGCCATGGCATTTAACTACCATGGCTTGATTTAATCCATTTGGCGGCGTTTACCGCAGATCGATAACCTCCACATCGGGATGCTTTTGGGTGTCGAACACGAAGTGACTATCCGGGAGGTCCGCCTGGGTGTTGATCTCCCTGAATCTATAACTGAAGACCCCGCCCATTTCATCCTGTATCTCCCAGCCGATCAAGTCCATTTTCGACTTATCAACAAATAATTTGATCCGCTGAAACTGGCTGTTTCTTCTCTCCGCGCTGAGCTCTATTTCCTGTACCGCAATCCCGTTTTGCTTTTTTTCGCCGAGAAGCTTGTAACTATAGCCTTTTTTGTAAATGTTATAGATATTGGAAGGCGTCAATTCGTCCGCATTGTCCTCGACGGTATTGATGGTGACCTCCTTGAAATTGTTCGACTTAATATAGGTCCAGACCGTCTTGCCGTTGTTATAGATCTCTTGGTCGTTCAACACCAGCTTGTATTTATCTCCTTTAACGGCAACGCGGCCCGTACTCTTTTCTGCCACATCCCCTGGGCTGGTAGAATAGGTATATTCAAAGGTAGCTGTCAATCCGCTAAGAGATTGGTATCGCTCGCTGACATTATTTAGGATAGTTTCCGCCTGTTGATCTTTTTGTGCCAAAACGGCAAAATTAATCCCCAAAACGAGTAATCCGGCGCTCACCCACTTACTAAAAGACATTGTAGATTTCATTTTTAGAGGCTCCCCAATAATTGTTCCAAACTATGTTCATCCTGAATCAACACCTCTCGGGCTTTGCTTCCTTCAAAGGGTCCTACTACCCCTGCAGCTTCAAGCTGATCAATGATCCTGCCTGCCCGGTTATAGCCCAATTTTAATTTCCTCTGTATCAAAGACGTACTCCCTTGTTGATGCATTACTATCAGGCGGGCCGCATCGTCAAAAAGCGGGTCTCTGTCCGCTAGGTCGATATCCAGTGAACTATCCTCTTCATCCCCCGCAAACTCCGGAAGTATATAAGCATCACTATACCCCTTTTGGCCACCAATCCAGTCACAAACGGCGTCTACTTCAGGCGTATCCAGAAAGGCACACTGAATCCTTATCATATCGGAACCCATGGATAGCAGCATATCTCCCATTCCGACCAATTGATCCGCACCTCCAGCATCCAGGATGGTACGGCTGTCTATCTTTGAAGTGACCCGGAAAGACAACCTTGCCGGGAAGTTTGCTTTGATGATCCCGGTAATGACGTTCACGGAAGGTCGCTGTGTAGCCACCACCAGATGGATCCCGATAGCCCTTGCAAGCTGCGCCAGCCTGGCAATAGGTGCTTCGATCTCCTTCCCGGCCGTCATCATCAGGTCCGCCAGTTCGTCAATCACCAACACGATATAAGGCATAAACCGATGCCCTTTCTCCGGATTCAATTTCCTCCCGACGAACTTGGCGTTGTACTCCTTCAGGTTGCGGCAACCGGCATCCTTTAGCAGGTCGTAGCGGTTGTCCATTTCAATACAAAGGGAATTCAAGGTGTAAATCACCTTTTTGGTATCGGTGATGATCGCCTCTTCCGCATTGGGCAGTTTAGCCAGAAAATGTCTCTCTATCTTATTGAAAAGCGTCAATTCCACTTTTTTTGGATCGACCAATACAAACTTCAGTTGCGAAGGATGTTTCTTATAAACCAAGGAAGCCAGGATCATGTTCAATCCAACGGATTTACCCTGACCGGTAGCACCTGCCATGAGCAGGTGAGGCATTTTGGCCAGATCCACGACAAAGACCTCATTGGAAATGTTCTTCCCCAGAGCAACGGGCAATTCCTTGTCGCTTTTCATAAACTTCTCTGTACCCAAAACAGAACGTGCCAATACCAGCTCCCGGTTTTTATTGGGGACTTCAATCCCTATCGTCCCCTTACCCGGGATCGGAGCAATGATACGGATACCAAGGGCAGCCAAGCTCAGGGCTATATCATCTTCAAGATTTTTGATCTTGGAAATCTTCACCCCCGGATCCGGGATAATCTCGTACAAAGTAACCGTCGGACCAATCGTCGCTTTAATCTCCTGTATACCGATTTTAAAATTAACCAGGGTCTCGACGATCTTGTTTTTGTTTTCTTCCAGCTCCTGCCTCGAGACGGTGACCTTCTGCGGATCCACTTCATTAAGCAGGTCCAGGGTCGGGTATCGGTAGTTGGGCAAGTCCAAGGTCGGGTCGTAAGGGTCAAGATTCTCTACCTCCGTCACTGTTTTCTCCTCGGCTACGGTTTTCGCTATAGAGAATTTTTGATCCGGCGTTCCTGCGGAAACCTCCTCATCCTCATCCGCCAATAAAGCAGAGTCCTCTATATTAAAAGCAGGTTCAAGAGTCGCAGACTTGGGCTTTATCGGCTCAGGCTTAAGCGTCCACTGGCTCTCGTCGGGTACGATGTCTTCCTCAGGCTTTTCTCCCTCGCCCCCGTCATCTTCAACAGCCCTGCTAGCTGAGCCTGCTATTCTGGTATGCGGCGAAACTTCCTCCTCTCTGTCATCCAAAACTTCTTGCTTGGAAGAAGCAGGAAACCAGTTGAGCTGGTCGATGTTGAAAAAGAAAATCACAAATATCAGCAAGGAACCAAAAATGAGTATTAACGTCCCCCAGCCCAGAAAGTCATCAGATAGTAAAGCCAATTCATAGCCAAAACCTCCACTTAAGAACCCGAGGTAGAGATAGTTGTCCGCAATATGTACAACGTAGCCCATCAATAACCCTAGCCACACAAGGAAAAACAAGGTAAACCCACTATATCTCCACAGCGAAACCAGCGATTTTTTAAATGCAAGTTTAAACCCTAAGAAGAACAATAAAGGCGGAAACAGAAAGGCAGCCAAACCAAACCATCGAAAGATCAAATAGTGCGACACAGTGGCCCCTGTATATCCCAGCCAATTGCGGGTTTCGGCAGCATTTCTCCTGAGCGGGGTTTCAGCGTCGCCCATCACCACACTCTGGTCAGAGGGGCCGGTAAAGAGATAACCAAGGAAGGCCAACAACAAAAACACAGACACCATCAACAGGACAATCCCAAAAGAAACACCGATGCGTTTGTCTTTTAAGAACGCCAAAGACAACCGGAACTTTTTTGTCGTCCCTGCGGGCTTTTTAGGTTCCTGCTTTTTTCTAAAAGTATTTGATTTGTATGTATTTGAAGCCATATCTCTCCACGCTGAGCACGTCGGATCCTTACTGATCCTGCCGAATTTCAGCTTTTGTAATAACGTGCAATTCCCTTTTTAATTTTCTTGATCATTCCCGGGCCCTCATAGATCATACCCGAATAAACTTGGACCAGCGACGCGCCCGCCTCCAGCTTTTCTATGGCATCCTCTGCCGTAAATATCCCCCCAACCCCGATGATGGGAAAGCTTTTGCTCGATGCTTGGCTGAGGTAGCGGATCACTTCCGTGCTTCTCGAACGGAGCGGCCTGCCGCTGACCCCGCCACTTCCGATGGCTTTCACGGCCTCTTTTTCCTTCTTCACTACGCCATAATCAATGGTGGTGTTGGTGGCAATGACACCGTCTATCCCTGTCTCCTGGACAATTTCGATGATATCATCCAATTGTCCATCCGTAAGATCCGGAGCAATCTTAAGTAAAATAGGCCTAGACTTCTCCTTCTTCCCATTCGCTTCCTTTACCGCTAGCAATAACTTCTTGAGCGGTTCCTTTTCCTGTAGATCCCGGAGGTTGGGGGTGTTGGGAGAGCTTACATTGACGACGAAATAATCCACATAAGGATGCAAGGCCTCCAAGCATAGGAGATAATCGTCTATGGCACGCTCATTGGGAGTGTCTTTGTTCTTGCCTATGTTCCCCCCGATCAACACCGTCGCCTTTGTCTTTTTTAGCCGTTCTACCGCTTCCTCCACCCCACCGTTGTTGAAGCCCATCCGGTTCATCAAAGCTTGATCACCGGGAAGACGAAACAGCCGGGGCTGTGCGTTGCCGGACTGGGGCCTAGGGGTGAGAGTCCCTATCTCAATAAACCCAAAACCCAACATTTCCAGTTCGGAGATAAATCGGGCATCCTTATCCAAACCGGCGGCAAGCCCGACCGGATTTTTAAATTTCAACCCAAAAACCTCTTTCTCCAACACCGGATCCTCAAAGCTGTACATGCCTCTGAGCATCGGCTTCAATATTGGGAGATTGAAGATAGAATGCATTAAAGAGAATGTCAAATGATGGGCATCTTCCGGTTTCTTTAAAAACAAAAAGGGTCTGATCAGGGACTTGTACACTTTGGAAAAGGAATTTAATAAAACGCTAAATTAGTTGAATTCGCTGAAAGGTATAGCTAATTCAGCGAGAGTTACTGGATTATTTATCCTCCGAAGCCAAAAGTACCTGTAAAGAAAAAGCGTATATTCCTTAAATGAGAACAAGGTATATTTTGACGCCTCAGTTTAAATGGACATAGCCAGTTGGACATCAGATCACCAAGAGGAATAGTACTTATGGAACCGAAGACTAAAGCAAAAGAATCGATACCGTCAAATCTTTCCGAGCCGAGAAAGAACGCATATCCCGTGAACCTCTGGTATGGGTCACGAGGAGTCAAAAACTATTTAAAAATACCCCTAACGAAAAAACAATAGGCGGTGATCGAGTTACCTCAGCATGATTAACAGCCAACCTAATCCTACTTTCGGGGATGAAATTCCGTCAGCACCTGACGGAGATAATCCCGGTCCAAATGGGTGTAGATTTCCGTAGTGGTAACGCTTTCGTGTCCAAGCATTTCCTGTACCGCCCTTAGGTCAGCGCCTCCTTCTATCAGATGCGTAGCAAAGCTATGTCGAAAAGTGTGCGGGCTGATATTCTTAGCCATCCCCACTTCCTGCGCCAGGTTTTTGATCATGATAAAGATCATCACCCGGGTCAGCTTCTTGCCCCTCCGGTTCAGAAACACAAATTCCTCGTGACCCTTTGCCGGCGTCTGGTGGCGCCTTACCTCATCGATATACAGCCTGAGGTATCTGAGCGCGTCTTTGCCAATAGGAACCAGCCTTTCTTTGTTCCCTTTTCCTACCACCCTTAGAAAGCCAATATCCGTATAAATATTCCCGATTTTCAAATCAGTTAATTCTGAGACGCGAAGCCCGCTGCTATAAAGTACCTCCAGAATAGCCCGGTTGCGGTGTCCTTCGGGCTTCCCTAACTCAATGGCTTCGAGCAGTTGCGTGATTTCCTGATAACTTAGCGTATCAGGAAGCTTACGTCCCAGCTTGGGCGCCTGGAGCAAGGCGGCGGGATCCTCCTCGATAAGATCCTCATACATCAGGTACTTGAAAAACGCCTTGATGCCCGAAATAATCCTGGCTTGGGTATAAGCCGAAATCTCCAGGCTGGCTAAGCTATTGACAAAAGACCGCAAATGCTCAAGTCTGACGGCAGCCGGTCCAATACCGGGAAAGTGCTGTTCCAGATAGCGGCTGACTTTTTCAATATCCTGCACATAGGCCAACTGCGTATTGTGACTCAGGGAGCGCTCTATCTTCAGGTAATATTGGAACTGCTTGATCTGGTATTCCCACGACATAGAAATTCTTTAATTTGGACGAAAGATAAGGGAAACATCCTTTTAAAAAGAATAGAAAATAAATAGACGCCTTAATGGCGGATTGTTTAATTTTGAAGCGTTTTCCCAAGCCTTTCTGGCGGGTGTTATTTAAACTAATTTGAATGTGAAGATCCTTATTATAAACGGCCCCAATCTTAATCTGTTGGGCAAGCGGGAACCTGAGATTTACGGAAGCGATTCTTTCGAGGTTTTCTTCAGCAGGCTAAAAGACAAGTATGCGTCGATTGACCTGGAATACTACCAGAGCAATGTGGAGGGCGAGCTGATCAATAAGATCCATGAGGTGGGTTTTGACTATGACGGCATCCTGATCAATGCCGGTGGCTACACCCATACCTCGGTAGCCATTTCCGATGCGATTGCCGCGGTGACCACGCCCGTCATGGAAGTCCATATTTCCAATATCTATAAGCGGGAAGAATTCCGTCACAAAAGTATCATTTCCAAAGAATGCATCGGTATGATCGCCGGACTTGGCCTTAAGGGCTATGATTTGGGGCTTCAATATTTCCTTACTAAACAACAATAACCTCCATGATTTCTTTTTCTCCAGGACCTTCCAAGGTCTACGACCAATTGCCCGAATACTTAAAAGATGCTTACGACCAGGGAATTCTAAGTGCCAACCACCGCAGTGCGAAGTTTATGCACCTGTATCAGGAAACAGAGGAACTGATCAAGGAAAAGCTGGATGTGCCTGAGGATTATAAATTATTGTTTACCTCTAGTGCGACGGAAAACTGGGAGATCATCGCCCAGTCGGTGGTGGAAAAATCCTCCTTCCATATTTTTTCGGGCGCTTTCGGAAAAAAATGGTTTGGCTTTGCCCAACATATCGATCCCGCCGCAGCCTCCTATCAGCTGGATAAGGATCAAGAGCTGGATGTGGATACACTGGAAATCGGGGACGCTTTCGATGTGATCGGCATTACCCAGAACGAAACCTCTAATGCCACTCAGGTCACCAATGAGTTGATTGCGGCGGTGGGGGAAAAGTTTCCCGATAAGATGATCGCCGTAGATACCACTTCCTCCATGGC
>CAZHZP010000042.1:0-14902 GCA_964537165.1 uncultured Roseivirgaceae bacterium
CCGGACGATTATGATGCGATCATGATCCCAGGCGGGGTGATCAATCCCGACCACTTACGGAGGAGCGAGAAAGCGGTAGACTTTATCTCCGGTTTTTTTGAACAAGGCAAGCCCGTAGCTGCGATCTGCCATGGCCCTCAGGTACTGATCGAAACCGGCAAATTAAAAGGAAGAAACGTCACCTCGTTTTTCTCGGTCAAGACAGATCTTATCAATGCAGGAGCCAATTGGTCTGATCAGGAATGTGTGGTAGACCAAGGTCTGGTTACTTCCAGAAATCCCGACGATCTTCCGGCTTTTAATAAGAAGCTGATCGAGGAGATACTGGAGGGCAGGCACGAAGGCCAGACAACCTCATAAGGGGGGATTCCCCCTTTCGTTTTTAACTTTTATTCACTCATTATACACTTTCAACATGCGATACCTGATCCTATTCTTTGTACTGACAGGACTATATGGCTGTAATGGCGGCGTGGTGGATAGGCTACTAAAGAAGCAAAGTCCTTATGAAGAGTACCTTTCTTCTCTTGAATCCACTTCTCTGAAGAATTATGCGTTGGTGAAGGATTGGAGGAGAGCCGGAGAAGATATTTTAGGCGATTCACTGGAAGCGTCCCTGCCATATCAGGAAATAGGCTATTTTGATCCCAAAGAACCGACGGCCATGTTCCTACGCTATCCCGTGAAGGAGGGGCATCGGATCAACGTGGTTTTGGAGCCCCTATCCCATAGAGACGCTCTTTTCTTTATGGATATCTTCGAAGTTGACCCTGTGGATAGTAGTTTGAAACGGATCCATTATGCCGATTCATTGGGCCTGATCTCTTACCAGGTACGGGACTCGGGGATACATGCACTGCGCCTGCAGCCCGAGTTATTTAGGGGAGGGATGTTCTCTTTGAGCATCACAGCCCAGGGACTTTTGGCTTTTCCCATTGTTGGTAAAGGCACAAAGAACATCGCCAGCTTCTGGGGTGATCCCCGGGACGGGGATGCGCGTAAGCATGAGGGGGTGGATGTTTTTGCCAGCCGGGGCACGCCGGTAGTCGCAGCATCACCGGGACGGATAAGGCGCGTGGGCGACAACAGATTAGGGGGGAAAGTGGTGTGGCTTTCTAACAGCGACCTTGGCCATTCCCAGTACTACGCCCATTTGGACAGTCAACTGGTAAGTACCGGGCAGTTGGTGAAGGTAGGAGATACTTTAGGATTGGTAGGGAATACCGGTAATGCCATCACCACAGCCCCGCATCTGCATTTTGGAATATACCGTTCGGGAAGAGGCGCGGTGGATCCCTTTCCTTTTTTACAAGAGTTACTTTTACCCGAGCAAACCGCTTTAGCGGACAGTGCGGAATTGGGAAGCCCGGCTTTAGTGACAGCACCTTTGGCCAATATCCGCAGGGCCCCTACTACTGCTTCGGCAAAAACCGGAACTTATCAGCGAAACACCTTGGTGCACATCGACGGAAAGACGGGGAGTTGGTATAGAATATCTCTTCCTAACCACCAGAAAGGTTATATTTTTGAAAACCTGCTCAAAGATGCGGCTGTTGCCTTAGATGAAGTCCAGCTGACACCGCTGGATGAAATATGGGAAGACTGGAACGCCTCCCGTCCGTTATCCGGTTCCCTCATCGCAGGCAACGCGCGAGTATTAGGGGAATTTGAAGGCAGTTATTTTTTGGAAACTGCCTCTGGCATCAAAGGTTGGTGGAGGTTTAGGTAGTCTTGTTTTTATTTTCCTGGGATTCTCGGGAGGATAGTACAAAGGCTATGGGGCTCAGTGGTTCAATGTTTTCGCATACCACTTTGAAGATTCCCAAAAAAGGAACGCTCAGCAACATTCCTGGTATGCCCCAGGTAATCCCGCCCAATATGATGGCAAATATGGTGAACAGGGGGTTGATGGCGACCCGGCCGCCAGTGATGTTTGGGGTAAGCACATTGTTCTCTAAAAACTGGACGATAATAAAGAGGATCACGACCCCTAAAGCATCGGAAGGGTTAGGTGAGACCAAGGCGTAAACCAGCGGAATAGCCCCGCCGATCAGGGTTCCGAAATAGGGAATGAAATTGAAGAAAGCAGAAATTATCCCCAGCAATAAGGCATATTCTATACCTACAACCATGAGCCCTATGCTGTTGATAAAACACAGGATGAGCACCACGATGAATATTCCACTGACATAATTTTGGGTCACCGATGAAATCTCTACAATGATTTTTTGTAAAACAGAATGGTCTTTAGGTTGCGTGATCTGGAATACGAACTGTCTGAAGTGATTCCTATAATACAGCATAAAAAATATATAAACTGGCTGTACCCCTAAGGCTACCATGGTAGCGGTGGTGGCATTGAAAATCTGCCCAAAGAAATTCTCTTGGGCTTCGAGTAGGTTTTTGATTTGGTTTTTTAACCAATCGTCTGATTCAAAGGACAATGGGGTGGTTTGGGATATGTAATCCTGTATACGGATTAGGTTTAGAAGTGCCTGCTCTTCAAATTGCGGCAGATCTTCAAAGAAGATATTAGCCTGCTGATATAGTAGGAAGAAGATGGCTACGAAGACAGCAAGCAAAACCAATATGCTGATGACGATGGATACTC
The DNA here is from genome assembly GCA_964537165.1 of uncultured Roseivirgaceae bacterium. Taxonomy (GTDB): domain Bacteria; phylum Bacteroidota; class Bacteroidia; order Cytophagales; family Cyclobacteriaceae; genus DATGMS01. The sequence continues at coordinate 2,612 of CAZHZP010000042.1, forward strand.
CTTCATGCCGGACGATCTTCTTAAAGAACTTAGCCGCCGGATAAAGCAAGTAGGAGAGAAGCACAGCCAGGAAGATCGGATAGAAAAACTCTCTTGCTAAGATAAAAACCGCGGCACAAGCTAGGACGGCTAGCACCAATACCGCTCGAAGTAAAACTCTAAACGAAGTGTCAAAGGTCTTGTTCATGGGCTTGATAAAAGCCAACCGGGTGCAAAATCTTTACCAAATTATTAAACTTTAGCGCGACAGCTTAGATAGTCGTCAAGATTTTGGAGAAAAACTAATATCTTTGCGAAACCTATTCGTTAAACCATTTAAAACTTTTCGATGAACTCCCTTAAGCGGCTAAATATTTTGCCCCGATGGTTTATTGCAAGTATAGACGGTATTATTCTTTTTCATTCCGTCTTTTTTGCCTACCTGATTCGCCTGAATTTTGAATGGGCGAGCCTGGACCATTATCATGTGGTACTTGGAAGCGTGGTTTTCTTGATGTGTGGCTTGATCGTAATGTTTTTTACCAAAAGCTATGTGGGCATTGTCAGGCACACCCGTATGAAGGACGGCGTATGCTTGTTCAAAACCATTGCTTTCAATTTTGTAGCAGTAGCTTTGGTAAACTGGCTATCCATCAGGGTTTTTGGAATCGACCACCTGATTCCCAACTCCGTGAACATCATTGCCTCCTTGTTGTCCTTGGTTATCCTGGTGCTGTACCGGATCCTAGTGAAAGATTATTTCGGTTCGGTGGAAAGTAAGAAGGAGAAGAAGGACACGAAAAAGGTAATTATTTTCGGTGCCGGGGAGGCTGGGATACTCACCCACGACGTAGTGAAGAAGCATCGGAAGAGCAATTTTGTGAACTGCGGATTTTTGGATGACGATCCTAACAAGCAGGGAAAGCTGATTGACGGAATAAAGATATACGGTGGCCTGGAGGCACTTGAACAATTGGTGGAAGAGAAAGGCGTCACCGACCTGATTCTTTCCGTTCAGGATATTTCAGAGCAGAGGAAAAGGATGATCGTTGACAGGTGCCTCGGCCTTGACCTGCATGTGAGCATCATTCCACCCGTAGATCAATGGGTAAACGGGGGGCTGAAGCCGGGATCCATCAGAGAGGTAAAGATCGAAGATCTCCTAGGACGGGATACAATTGCTTTGGACAATCACAAGGTAAGGGAAGATTTGAAGGGGAAAGTGGTGTTGGTCACCGGTGCTGCTGGCTCTATTGGGAGCGAGCTCTGCCGTCAGATCGTACATTATCAACCGGCTTTATTGATATTGCTGGATCAGGCTGAGTCGGCCTTGTACGATATTGAGCAGGACATTAAATCCTTGGAGCTTGCCGCCAAAATAGAAGTGGTTCTTGCGGACGTGAGGAACAGCAAGAAAATCAATGAAGTGTTTAGCCGTTTCAAGCCCGCTGTTGTTTTCCATGCAGCTGCTTATAAGCATGTTCCTATGATGGAAAAATATCCCGAGGAAGCAATCTATAGCAATGTCTATGGCACCAAGCTTTTGGCGGATGTTTCGGTGTTGAATAAAGTGGAAAAATTCGTTTTGGTAAGTACGGATAAGGCGGTGAACCCTACCAATGTCATGGGAGCTACCAAGAGGATTGCTGAGATGTATGTGCAGGCGCTTAACGGTTACTTGACACAAAACGAAGGCCCTGAATGTTCTACCAAATTTATTACCACCCGTTTTGGAAACGTTTTGGGTTCCAATGGATCGGTCATCCCTTTGTTTAGGAAGCAAATACTAAAAGGAGGCCCCATTACCGTGACCCATCCCGAAATCACCCGGTACTTTATGACCATCCCGGAGGCTTGTGAGTTGGTACTTGAGGCCGCTGTCATGGGCAATGGCGGGGAAATTTACGTTTTTGACATGGGCGAGCCGGTGAAGATCGTGGACTTGGCCAAACGAATGATCCAATTGAGCGGTAAGAAACTGGATAAAGATATCTTTATAACTTTTACTGGTTTGCGGGATGGGGAGAAGCTTTATGAAGAACTGTTAAACGACTCGGAAGAAGTCAAAATCACCCATCATCCTAAGATCAAAATTGCCAAAGTAAGGAAAGTGCCGTACTTGAAAATTGACTCGCAGATCGATCTTTTTAAGACAATAATAGCTGCCGGAAATGAAAATGAGTTGGTGAGACATATCAAACTCATTGTCCCGGAGTATATCAGTAACGCCTCCAGATTTCAGGTGCTGGATAGAATGAATTGATCTTTTTGGCCTATTTCTGCCAGAAAGGAAAGGGGGAAAGGTATCTTTTGTAAACGATTTGGGCCTGTAAAAGATGGTCATTGAATCTGTTGAAGCCTACATTTCCGTCAATTTCATCCGAGAAGGTGGCCATAAAGGTGCCCTCCAGGGACAAATCACCATGATCTCCTATGCGGTAGCTGACGCCACCGCGAAAAGGCAGATAGAAGAGTGACATGGACCGGTGCTCGGCGGTTGGCGTATTGTTGATCACCCTGGCTTCTTCTTTATCTATCAACATCACCCCTAAACCTACTCCCGCATAGATGCTAAGAATTGGCCGGTCGACATGACGGTCTACGGGTAACCGGAACACCGGCATCAAATCGAGATAATAAGCATTGCCCTTGATGCCGAGCGCCTGGTCAGTAGCAATCCATTGTCTGAGGACGGCGTCTCCATAATAACCGGGATCCTGACTCTCCAGCATTTTGAAGCCGAATGTTCCTTTGATGTCCAAAAATGGATGAATTTCTCTTCCGTAGCCAAGTGACACCGCCGGTCTTATTTTAAACTGTGAGTTCCTTAACCCGCCCGCATTGTCGGCGTACATAAAAGAAGGTCCAATTCCCAAGCTCACATGGTTTAGCCGCGGGATAATTTCCTTATGGAAGCTCTGGGCTAAGCTGAAGCTACTAAAAAACAGTAAACCAAGGAAAGGGGTCAGGGCTTTTCTTCGCATAGTTGATATAATATTACAAAAGAGAAACGGCAACATATGGTTTAAATTATAAAAGAGGATAAGGTAAAGAATTACTGAAGATAAACGGCAATTTTGCTTTTAATTATTACATTTACCAGCGGATGGCCTTCGGTACATGACATCTTTTTCACGCTCAATCGGATGAGGTGGTTCGGATTTGCCAAGTGACAATATTCATTCCAATTAGGCTCCGTCTGGTACGATGATCGCTACTACTTTTCTTTAAGACTTCCGATCAGCATTTTAGAGGTTGGGGAGACACTGGTTTTTATGTATTTATTTGATCAATTTAAGCAAAAATGAAAGGAATTATTCTTGCCGGAGGATCCGGAACACGTTTGTATCCGCTTACCATCGCAGTGAGTAAGCAACTCATGCCCGTTTATGATAAACCCATGATTTACTACCCCTTATCAGTGCTGATGATGGCGGGCATCAGAGATATTTTAATTATCACTACGCCAGAGGATTCTGAGGCATTCAAGAGGTTATTAGGTGATGGGAGCCAGGTGGGCTGCCGGTTTGAATTTGCCGTTCAGCCAAAACCGGAGGGACTTGCCCAGGCATTTATTATAGGGGAGGAATTTGTAGGGGATGACAAAGTAGCGTTGATTCTCGGTGATAATATATTCTACGGTTCGGGTCTTCAGGATGTCTTGAAAGCCCACACCGATCCTGACGGAGGAGTCGTGTTTGCCTATCACGTAAACGACCCACAACGATATGGTGTGGTGGAATTTAATGAGGAAAAGAGAGCGATCAGTATTGAGGAAAAACCGGTGGAGCCTAAGTCCAACTATGCGGTTCCGGGCTTGTATTTTTATGACAACGAGGTGATAGAGATTGCCAAACAGATTGAACCAAGCCCGAGGGGGGAGCTCGAGATTACGGACGTCAACAATGTTTACTTGCAAAGAAAAAAACTGCACGTAGGCATCTTGACCAGGGGAACGGCCTGGCTGGATACAGGCACCCATGAGTCACTGTTGCAGGCAGGGCAATTTGTAGAAGTAATTGAGGAGAGACAAGGGCTTAAGATCGGTTGTATCGAAGAGATAGCCTACCGAAATGGCTACATCAACGAAGAGCAATTGCTGAGACAAGCCGAAAAACTCGGGAAGAGCGGCTATGGGGAATACCTCAAAAAGCTGATTTAATCTTTTGGAAACTTGCAGCGGTCTTGTTTAAGCCGCAGGATATAGACTGGGATGAATTCTCCTCTGGTTTCGATTATATGCACCTGTTATAACCATTCGGAATATATACAGGAAGCTTTGGATAGCGTGGTAGAACAAGGCTATGACCACATCGAGCTAGTTGTCATCGACAACGGAAGCCATGATGCCTCGGCGAATCAAATCAGAAGATGGGAATACCACAACCGGGGGAGTATCCCCGTCTATGCGATATTCCATCCGGTCTCCCTCAATTATTGCCAATCCTTCAACAGGGCCTTGGCCTTGGTTAAAGGCGACTATGTGATTGATCTGTCAGGGGATGATGTCTTGTTGCCGGGGCACGTGGCCAGGGCGGTAGATACTTTAGCAAACCATCCCGGTAACATTTATTTTTCGAATGCGCTGCTCGAAAAGGAAGATAAATCTACCTCGACTTTTTATCCGGTTAACCGGGAGAGCAAGCCGATCGCACCGGTGCGGTCGGGGGATATGTATGAGGAGGTCGTTCAGCGGACAGTCATATGTGCGCCCACTTTGGTTGTTCCAACACACATCCTGCTTGATGAAGGGGGCTATGATGAAAGCTTATCCTACGAAGATTTTGACCTTATTGTCCGCCTGGCCAGAAAATTTCATTTTGTTTTCAATGATCACATCGGCGTGAAGAAGAGGATCTTAAAAAGCTCTTTTTCGGCGCAACAATACCGCATCAGGCATTCTGTCATGTTGCCTTCTACCTTAAAGGTTTGTCATAAGATCCGGAAAATGAACCGCACAAAGCAGGAAGATGAAGCACTGCTCAACCGGCTGATGTTTGAGACCAAACATGCTTTGGCATCGGCAAATTTTGATGTTGCACTGGGCTTCCTGGGTTTAGCTGACCAGATAGGCGGCTCGGGATGGCGTTACCGTCTGTTCAGACTATGGGCAAAGACCAAGTTCGATTTGTCTTTCTTGTATAAACACTACGCCGGGCTTAAATAGCGCCTACAATCACTTCCAGGATGTTTTCCTTTTGGAAGTACTTGTTTCCGACCCGCATGATTTCTTCTGCATTAAAGCCGCGTATGAAATCCAGCTGCTCTTCGTAAAAGTTGTAGTCCAAGCCATGATAGTGCACGTTTTTAAACCTGGTCATCAGATCAAAAGGTGAGCTGAAATTGGAAAGTAGATTCCCAATCATGTAATTCCGGATTACTTCTCTTTCGGAAGGGTCTATAGGCTGAGTCTTTAGAAGATCAATTTCCTTATACACTTCTTCTATTACTTCTTCGGCGTAGCCTTGTTGGACATCAGCCAGTACCAACCAATAGTCTGAGGGTTTTAGGCCGCCCATAGAACTGTAGATGCCATAGGTGTGGCCTTTTTCTTCGCGGATGTTTTTGATCAGCCTACTTCCGAAATATCCACCGAGGATGGTGTTAAATACCGTTAGCGCATGGTAATCCGGATGGCCTTTCGGTATCAGGTGCTGGCCGAGGCGGATACTTGCCTGAACGGATTTTTCCTTTGGTTCCAGTATGCGTTTATCGATGAGGGTCGCGGAAAAAGGAATGTTTTCACCTTCCGGAACTACCTGAAGATCTTTAAATAGGCTTTCGATTTCATCCAATTGATGGCTTTCCAGGTTGCCGGTGACAAAAATCTCCGGCCTGACCAAAAAATCATGAGCATAAAAATTTTTAAGATCTTGCGTGTTAACCTGTCGGACATCATCTTCTTCTGCAATGAAGCCAAAAGGATGGTCAGCGCCGAAAAGCCCCTTCCGGTAGAGCTGGTTGGCCCTTGCCCCGTTCTGTTCCCGATTCAGGGAAATAGAGAGTTCCTTCTGGGACTTTCTCTTATTTAACTCTTTATCAGGAAACACGGCCTCGGTGAAGAGAGACCGAAAGACAGGCAACACCGCTGAAAAGTGCTTTCGGGTGGTTAACAATGACAGGCCGTTTTGTTCGAAATTGGAAACCACATCCACCTCGGAAGCATAATGGTCAAAGAAATGATCGAGCGTCTCAGATTTCATGCCCGTGGTTCCTTCCAGCAGCATGTGTAAGGTGAAGAAAGGAACCAAGGCTTTGGGAGTAGCCGGCAACGTGGTATTTGCAGCCGTTATCACTTCTACTTTTACCGCCTCGATTTGTGGAGTATGAATATAAAAGACCGGGATATTATTGGCCAATACCCTTTTCGTGGGCGGTATGAGACTGATGCTCTCGGGGATTTGGAATGCGGGGGCTTTGGATCTGTCTATTGTCATTTTACAATATCATATGCCAAAGAGAACCTCAATGTCTCCGCCAACGGGTGGTTTTGTTGCTGGGGAACAAGGTATGAAAAGTCAAAACCCAGTCTTCTATAGTTGAAACCTACACCCAAAGTGAAGTACTTTCTGCCTCCTTTATTAGGGTTTTCGTAGAAATACCCCGTTCTCAAAGCAAATTTATCATCATAGGAATATTCGACGCCAAAAGAAATCATCAATTCCTGCATTTCCTCTTTGAACCCTCCCGGAGCATCGGAGAAGGAACCGAAGATGCCGCTGATCAACGGCCGGTTGGGATCCTTTCCACCATTCGGTGCGATGACAAGGTTACCGTTGTTGTCTACCACCAAATTGCCGTTGTCGTCTGTCTGGTAGATCGGCGTGGTGGGCACCAATAGCTTGTTAAGATCCAAGGCAAAAGTCAAGCTATTGTAGTCGTCCAGCGGGAGTCGCAAGGCCGTACCCAGCCGTAGATTGGTAGGAATGTAGTCTTGGTCATCCGGGCTGTTGTAAGTGATTTTTGGGCCGATATTGGAGATGTTGGCTCCCCAAGACCAATCTGCTTCTGTGCCGCCCATCAAGACCTCAGTTGTGTAGTATAAGCCCACATCGGTGCCGACACTCACACCTGGCCGGCTCTCATTACCGGTCGAACTGCTCAGATTACCTGAAAGGTTGGAGTGGATAAACCGCGCAGAAATACCCAAAGCCAGGTTATCAGATAGCTTTCTGGAGTAGGTCGCACCAATGGCAATGTCTCTGGGGGTAAACTGACCCAAATCATCCCCATAGATGTCCGTCAAATGGATCGACCCCATATTAAAATACCTGAGATCGATCCCAAAAGCCGATACCTCATCAATTCGTTTATAACCCGTCAGATAGTTCAATGACATGTCGGGGACCAACTTCCCCAGCCAAGGGGAATAGGACAGGGAAAAACCTATGTCGCTTTCTATAAAGGCAAGTTTGGCGGCGTTCCAGTGGGCAGAATTCCCGTCTGGGGTGGTAGCTACCCCTACGTCGCCCATTCCAGAATGGCGGCTGTCCGGGGCAAAGTTCAAAAATGGAACCGCAGTGATGATTACTCTTCTACTATTATCTTGCCCAGAGATGTCAGGAGATACCTGCGCATTTGCATGCATAGTCAAAAGACCTAGCAGAAATATAAAAAATATTTTGTTCGGGGTGTTGATCATTGTTTTCATGGAATTAATAGTTTGCCACTTTTGATGTCGGAGGCGCCGTCGACTTCTGATTGCAGCTCTAATATGTAAAGATACGTTCCTTTTGCCGGAAAATCAGATTTGCCATGCATAAAAAACCAAGCAACATGCTGTAGTATGGGATCTGCTTTTGGAAAACGGTGGTACTGGGAAAATATTTTGCTTCCAGACAGAGAATAAATTTTAAACGCAAGTAAGAGGTTTTCCCCCGGCCTGTTATGTATCAGTCGGAATTGTGTAAACTGATCTGCAGGATTGGGAAATATTTGATGGGACAAGATATTTGTGCGGTTGCTGCCGGACACCCATACTTCCAATAGCTGTTCCGACCGATTTCCTTGATTGTCAAATGCTTCAACAAGCAAGGTGTTTTTGCCCTCGTGAAGGCCACTGACAGAAAAATCCATTCGCCCGTCGTGGTAAGATCCGTTTTCGGCTTGGTAATACCCGTTCAATGATATTTTTTCCCCTCCGTTAAGTTCGAGGCTGATGCCTCTGTCCGGCCTGATATAAATGCCGCTGGGGTCAGACAGCTCGGCGACTATTTCTATCCAGGTGGAGGAAAGAGGGGAGACATCGTAAGGCGGTTTTAAGGAGAGGCTGATCAGAGGGCCTTCATTATCCTCGGAAGCTATGTCTTTTTGTCCGTTAAAACTGACACTACCCGCTCCCACTGCCTCTGCTGTTTGTTGCTCATTTTGAGCAAACAGCCGTACAGAGAGTGGTTGGGCGGAAAAAGACTGATCTTCAGGAAGAATCAGCTCGCCTTCAAAAAGGCCATTTTCGATCTTAGCTAAACCTCTGAAAAGGACATCCTGATCATCCCAGTAGGTTGCAGCCTGGCTTTCGTCCCCCATTGTTTCCTGGACGGGTGGAGGGGCTGATACCCGTATTTCTACCTTCCCATCAAAGGAGTTGACATCAGTTCCTGTCAATGGGTCCACGATCTTGCCGCTGTACCGGATAGGCTGTGAAGCATTGAGGATGTCTTGGTTGCCATCTATATCGATGGTCACTATTTCCTCCAGTTCGACCATAAGGTCAGGAAGTGCCAAGCGCAGGGAGGGGTCGCCCAGCAGGGAAAAATTGCGGTTCAAAGGGCCGTTGAGACTGTTGTTCTTGGTCCGTTTGTAAATTTCTCCCAATGTCAGGCCCTGGCCTTCCTCACGTTGAAAAGCTTCCTGTACAAATGCCTCATTGAGCGCAAAATTGATATTGGAAAACACCGGTCTTCCGGTGGTTAGCAAGGCAATAGCGCCCCGTTTATCAGCGATCAGCAACTCTTCGGCACCCGAGCGGATCAACGGACTGTCATGCCTTCCAAATTCGCAGGTCGCCGTGACGATAATCGGTAGCTTGTCGTTTTCCCGCCAGTTGTTAATATCCGAGACGGTAAACAGTTCCTCCGCCATGAGGGTGGTCTCGTTGCCATGTCCGATATAGTTTACCACTAAAAAAGAGGAGTCCATCGAGGTTTCAAAAGCAGTTTTTGCAGCCGGGGATTTTTGGGCAGTACCGACCCCGCTTTGTTCGAAGCTGTCCAGATAGAGTTTTTCAACCAGTAGTTCGGGGTGATGCTGCGCAAGGTGGTTTGCCAGGGTTTCCGAGTCGTTTAGGTGCACATTGTTGTCCCCGTCATCAGCGACAAACAAAACTTTTCGCTTCCAGTCGCTCCTTGGTCTGTTGGACGAACTGTATTGAATGATTTTGTCTACCACACTTTTGGCTTCCTGTGTATTGATGACTGGAAGCCTTCCTACGCCTATGTCCAGGCTGTGGTCACCATCGACTGTTTCTTCCCACTGGCCGTTTCCGAAGGTTAAAAAACCGAAATAGTCATCGGAACTGTAAGTGGTTAGCGGGTTCAGGCTGCTTCTGGAACTGTAAGTCGGTACCCAGTTGGGTCTGCCGCCTAGCCTTTTCTTGTAGTCAAAGGTTCCCTTCCCAAAAAACAATACATGCTTCAGTTTCCTCCCGTGGTGGTAGTGGAAAGCCAAAAAATTCCGGATTGCCGACACATCCGGATTGCCATAGCCAAAAGCCGAATAGATATCAGGAAGCATGACCACCTGGCTGCTTATTCCCGTACTATTTTTATATGCTGAAAGGCGTTCCGCCTGGGTGGCTAAGGCCGGGTGGCTGATGATGATCAGTTCCGTGGAGAGAGGGTTCAGCCTCAAGTCCATATTTGCGGGTTGAAAGCCGGATAAAACCCGGATTGAACTGGGATCAAATACGGCTATTTTGTCGGCAGTGGAAACGGTGGGGCCAGAAAGAGACCAATCGGTTATATTCCGAAAGTCGCTGACGTCCCATATCCTGTGGTCGGGATGAGGTACTAAGCCGAATGGGAGTTGATCAAAATTATAAAATACGCCGGTCGATAACTCAGTGGAAAGGGAAGGGAAGCCCAGCATGAAATAATCCAGATAACCTGTGCCGTTTCTGTTGCCGGATTGGAAGTGCAGCTTGATTTGGGGCCGCCCTCTAGTACCCGAGGCGATTTTTCCTGACTTCTCCTGCGTTCTTCCTTTGATGCCATAAGTGCTGTTTGGAATGGAGGGTATAGAAAAAGTAGCTATTTGCGTCTGGTTAAGCGAAAAGTCGAAGGTGCTGGCTCCCAATGACTGCGCCATTACCCTGCCCTGGTAGTAAATGGGAAGTTCCTGGCTTACGGTTTCCTCATAGTTGAGTATAATCGACTCCCCGTTAAAAACCCTTTCCCCGTACCAGTCTCTTCCGGAAGAAAGGATATTGTACTCCGGGTTTTTATAAATGACCGGACGGTATAGTACACCTTCCGCAACTTCTGTGGAGGTAGGTAAGGTAAGGGTAGGGATGGGTTTGGAATGCTGCCTGCCGGTCTGCACCAGGTAATGTAGCGTATCCGTATAATAATGGGGGAGAAATCGGGAACTGTCTTCCCCGATGGTCATCTGTTCGGCGGCCGATAGAAAAAGGAACAACTCGCCCGCTATGTTCTTCACAGGAACTTCCAGCAACTGCAGGCTGCCGCTGTCCAATGCCTGAGGCAACACGCCGGGGTAGCCGTACACAGTGAGTTCATCTACTGATGCGGCGCCTAATTCTCCGGCTTGTTCAGCAGTGATTTTGTAGACTCCTTCCTGATGAACGGAGACGGTATAAAAGCTCCCTTGGGCAACGGCTTCCGATGCCAGCAGCAGTATTGCCGGAAGGATGGGCAATAATCTAAAGTGCCATTTTATCTTGTTCATTCCTGTGTTCCAGGTTCTCTATAATGGACAACAGCACATAGGAGAGGATGGCCAGAGGCACTCCGCCTATGCCCATCGTCAGCAAGCAAACCAGAGAGATAAGAAGCGTCAGGTACCGGTATTTGTTGTCTTTGAAGCTGAAATTCTTGAACTTCAGCGCAATCAGAGGCAATTCGGCCGTCAGCAACAAGGCAAAGAGCAAGGTGAATCCCAGTAAGAAGGCTCCATTGTACACCAAGTTTTCTACCCACTCGAACCTTTCAGCCATAAATGGAAGGGTGGATATCAACAAGCCATTTGCCGGAGTGGGTACACCGATGAAACGATCGGACTGCCGGGTATCAATATTGAATTTAGCGAGCCTGATGGCGGACTGGGTTGCGATAAAAAAGGCTAAAAAGGGAAGGTAGGAACCGGGGTAAATATCCTGTAGTAAAGTGAAGATAATAAAAGCCGGCAACACGCCAAAGGTAACGAGGTCAGCCAAGGAATCAAGTTGCTTGCCGATCTCGCTGTAGGCATTCAGCAAGCGGGCCACAAACCCGTCCAGAAAATCCAAAACAGCTGCCGCAAATATGAAATAGGCACCGTAAAACAACTGGCCTTCCAGGACATGGAAAATGCCCGCCATGCCACAGATCAGGTTGAGGCAGGTAAGTGTATTGGGAATGTGTTTTATGATCTTCAAAATCTTGCCTGTTGACCTACAAAGGGGTTGTAAATTTTCTCTTCGCCAATCGTGGTGGCTGGGCCGTGTCCAGGATAGACCACGGTGTCATCAGGCAGTACGAACAGCCGGTTTTTTATGGCTGTCAACAGGGTTTCATGATGCCCTCCCGGCAGGTCCGTCCTGCCGATGCTCCCCTGAAAAAGCGTGTCCCCCCCCATACAGGTTTTACTTGCTTCATGATAAAAAACCAAATGACCTGGTGCGTGGCCCGGGACCAGGATGCTTTGAAGTACCGTGTTTCCAAATTTGATTGCCTCCCCATCTTTGATATAATGATTTGCCTGGCTATCCTGGTACATGGGAAAGCCATAATTGGAAGCGTAGGAAGGCACAGCCCTCAGGACGGGTTCTTCATCCTTGTGGAACCACAAGGGAATATTATAGGTGTTGATCACGAATGCATTGCCCAATACGTGGTCGATATGGCAATGCGTGTTCAATAATTTTACCGGTGTCAGCTGATGCTCTTTAACAAAATCAATCAATTCGGCTTTTTCTCCTTTGTCATAACAGCCCGGATCGATAATGACCGCTTCACGGGTCTCATCATACAGCAGGTAGGTGTTTTCTGCAAAAGGGTTAAAAGTAAAAGATTTAATTTGCAACATTGGGAATCCTTTTAAATTAACCTTCAAAATAACAAAGAAAGATTTAATTTTGGCTATGGATGTTGATTT
>CAZHZP010000043.1:0-14757 GCA_964537165.1 uncultured Roseivirgaceae bacterium
CCTGGTTTGCCAACCGCTCCAACCTTTGAAGTTCATCGTGAATCATTCTACTTTCGGATCAAAGCTCCTACCTCATTTTCAAAAGACCGCATCAACCGTTCCATCGTTTTATCGATCACCTTATCCGTAAGGGTTTTTTCTGTGTCCTGAAGATAAAAACTCAGGGCATAGGCCTTCTTGCCGGCGTCAATCTTGTCCCCCTGGTATACATCAAAAACCTGTATCCTCTGAAGGAGTTTTCCCCCTGCCTTCAAGGCGATACCCCGGATATCCTCAAACATCACCTCCTTGCCAATAACCAGGGACAAGTCCCGGCGTACTTCGGGAAACTTAGAAATAGGGCTGTATTTCTTCACTCCGGACGCATGTTTAGCCAGCAGCCCCCAGTTCAATTCCGCAAACAACACTTCTTGCTTTACTTCCGCCAGTCGGGTGATTTTGGGAGAAAGCATGCCCACCGTGCCGAGCGTCTTTTTCCCATAACTCAACCTTAAGGCATAATCAAAAGGCGCCTCATGCACAACATCAACCTTGGGGCGGTCCAGGTTCAACTTATCCAATAGCACTTCTACTATCCCGTATAGGTCCTGAAAGGCCACGGCTTTGGACGGAGCGAGCCAGCTTTCCTCAGCGGCATTCCCTGTAACAAATAAAGATAAGTGCTTTTCTTCTTGATATCCCTCTTCTGTTTGATAATAGGTGTTGCCAAATTCAAAAAACCTCAAATCTTTCTGCCTGCGGTTGATATTATGCGCCAGCACTTCCAGCCCGGTAAACAGTAGGCTTTGTCTCATCACGCCAAGGTCTTCGCTTAGCTTGTTGAGAATTTCTACATGCTGCCTGGTATCCAGATAGCCCGATTGCTCCGAATAACCTGGCTCTGTGAGGGAGTTGGTAATCATCTCCTGGAAACCTTTGGCAGCAAGCATCTCGGACACCCGGTATTGGAGCTTGTTGAGGTCCTTTTCCGGATGGTCGGCCAGGTAACCCCCATGATAATCTTCCGACAAGGGGATGTTGTCAAAGCCATAGATCCTCAGGATCTCCTCGATAATGTCCGCCTCCCGGGTCACATCTGTCCGGTATGGTTTTACAATGGCTTTAAAACCACTCTCGGTTTTGTCCTCCACCCCGATTTCCAGACTCCCCAGGATAGCCTCGATCTGTTCCTTAGGCAGCTCTTGGCCGATGAGCCTTTCTATGTTTCTATAGGACACATCGACTTGAAAATCAGCGACCGGATGAGGGTATAGGTCCACAATGCCGGATGAAATCTCTCCCCAGGCAATTTTCTTGATCAGTAAGGCCGCCCGCTTCAGCGCATACACCGGCATGTTGGGGTCTGTCCCCCTTTCAAACCGGAAAGAAGCGTCGGTTTTCAGCCCGTGATACTGGCTTCCTTTACGGATGACATCCGGGGAAAAATAGGCACTTTCCAAGAATATGCTGGTGGTGCTGTCTGTCACGCCGGAATCTATACCACCGAATACCCCTGCTATACAAAGCCCTCCCTTGGGATCACAAATCATCAGCTCTTCACCAGACAGCTTCCTCTCCTTCCCTTCCAGTGTGGTAAAAGCAGTCCCGGCAGGAAGTTTTTTGATGATCAGACGATCCTCGCTGACTTTGTCCGCATCAAAAGCATGCAAGGGTTGGCCTAAATCATGAAGGATGAAATTGGTGATATCGACAATGTTATTGATTGGCTCTAGGCCTAAGGCTTTAAGGTAATGCTGCAGCCAATCGGGAGAAGGGCCTACCTTGATTCCCGAAATGGTTAACCCTGCATATCGGGGACAATCCAAGCTGCTTTCCACTTCTACCTTAAAGGGCCTACTGTGGTTATCCACCTGGAAATCATCCACAGCAGGAAGATGGATCTCTTTCCCCAACAAAGCGCGAAGATCCCTGGCTACCCCCAGATGGGAAGCGGCGTCGGAGCGGTTGGGTGTCAAGCCGATTTCCAGCACTTGATCCGTGACGACATTGAAATGGTCCCGAGCGGGGCTACCATTGGGCAACTCCGTATCCAGTACCATGATGCCATCGTGGCCTTCTCCCAAACCCAGTTCATCTTCAGCACAGATCATTCCCCGGGAAGCCTCTCCCCGGATTTTTGCCTGTTTGATAGTAAAGGGATCACCGTGATGGGGATAAAGCGTCGCGCCTACCAAAGCCACTGCCACCTTCTGGCCCGCAGCCACATTGGGCGCGCCACAGACAATGGGCAAGGTTTCCGTTCCCACGTCCACCGTGGTAACACGCAGTTTATCGGCATTCGGATGGGGCTGACAGGACATCACTTCTCCAATCACCACACCCTCCAGGCCACCGGGTAGGGATTCAAATTTCTCGATCCCTTCCACTTCCAGGCCAGAGGCCGTCAGCAAAGCCGCTATCTGTTCGGGAGATTCCCGAAATGGAATAATTTCTTTAAGCCTGTTTATCGAGATTTTCATTTTGGTTAACTTTAAATAGGCTTGTGCAACCAGTTTATGCACAAGTTATTAGTCCCTGACGGAGAATAAAGAACCCTTCTGTGTAGAAGAAGACGCTTCCGGGTCAGGATGATTAAAAGGCAAATTTAAGAGAAATGCCAATGACGGAAAGCTATCCCTCGTAATTTTTCTCCCCTGCCATGATGGGGATGCTCAATAGATTTTCCTTTGGAGGAATAGGACAGGCATAGTCAGGATTGTAGGTGCAGTAGGGATTATATACCAGGTTAAAATCTATGGTAATGGAGTTTTGCCCATCCCTTCTTACATCCAGAAAGCGCCCCCCGCCGTAAGTTTCCCTGCCACTGGTATCATCCGCAAAGGCCAAAAAGTAGTTCCTCTTATCGGCTTCAGTGGCGGACTGCAACAGCAACAGCCGATGGGTTTTCCCCTGTAGTTCGAACTCCGCGTAAGCTTGCTTGATATAACGCTCCAAAGTACCATCGGTCATGGGGATCTGGATCATCACCCGCTGATCTACCGGCACCAATCTGGCCCGCACCCGATATTCGGGATCCACGGGGTAATAATCCAAAGCTTGAAGATTTTTCTTCTGCTCCTCCGTCAGCGGCGATTCCGCGTTGTATTTAAGGAATTTGAATTGCCGGTCTCTCTCTTTTTCTATTCGCTCTATATATTGTTCGGGTGTTTCGGCCCCTGAGGTGGCGTAAAAGACCGCAGCAACAATAACTAGAAAAGCAATAATAAGAAGTACTGATTTTGTATTCATTGAACTATTAGATCATCGATTCATCTGCGAAGCTAAAATAGCCAACATCTGTGAAAATCACATGATCAAGTACGGATAAGTCCAGATTTTTGCCCGCCTCCACCAGCTTTTTGGTCAGACGGATGTCCGGGCCGGATGGCTTCTTGTTTCCGGAAGGATGGTTATGTACCAAGATGATGGAGTTAGCCATGTTATCCAGCGCATATTTAAAAATTATCTTTGCATCGGCGACAGTGGCGGTGGTGCCTCCCTGGCTGATGACCTGTTTTCTGATGACCTGGTTGGCACTGTTGAGCAGGATCACGTAAAAATGCTCTACAGACGCATCCAACAGTTCCGGCTTCATCAACTCGTACACATCCGAGGAGGAGGTGATCTTGGTCCTTTTCTGCGGTTCGGCCAGCTTTCTGCGCCTGCCCAGCTCCAAAGCACTCACGATGCTGATCGCCTTGGCCTCCCCTATTCCTTTAAAACGCTGCAGATCATGGACGGACAGCCTGGCCAATTGGGCCAGGTCATTGTCTACACTGGCCAGGATATGTTTGGAAAGATCGACGGCACTCAGGGACTTGGTACCGGAACCGATCAGGATTGCGATAAGCTCTGCTTCGGATAGCGATGCCTTTCCTTTCAACAGCAGCTTTTCCCGCGGCCGGTCTTCTTCTGCCAAGGAAGAGATTTTTATTGATCGGTATTCTGTCATAGGATAAAAAATTCTATCGAAAATACCGAAAATAATAAAATAAAAAAACCTCGTTGGAATACGAGGTTTCAAATATCTTACAGTAGAGGCAACTTAAGCAAGGCTACTGACAAATTTAGCCAGTTTTGACTTCTTGTTGGCAGCATTATTCTTATGGATAATGTTCTTCTTGGCCAGTCTGTCAATCATTGAAGACACCTGCTGATAAAGTTCCTGAGCTTCCGCTTTGTCCGTAGTACCTTTCAGTCTTTTGATAAACGTCCTGGTGGTCTTGGCCTGATATCTGTTTCTTAAACGCTTAGCCTCGTTGGAACGAATTCTTTTAAGGGCTGACTTGTGATTTGCCATATCTAATTTTTACTTGTTATTACAGTCCTACCATTCTAATGGGAGTGCAAATTTAATAGATTTATATTTAAAGACAAAAGAATTTTTAGGCCATGCAACCGAAGCCGGTCAAAAACTCTTCTGTTTTACCTTATCGGGGCGTTATAGCGGACAAAGGTAAGGAATAAATATTTCATCGTTCACTATAATTTCTTAAATTCCCTGATGAAAAAAATCTTTTTGATCCTGGCGCTGCTGTTCCTCGCAACAGAAGGAATAAAGGCTTGGGGTTTTTTTGCCCATAGAAGGATCAATCGGCTCGCCGTATTTTCTCTTCCTATCGAAATGATAGGCTTTTTTAAGGAAAACATCCAGTTTATCACGGAAAATGCCGTCAACCCCGACCGCAGGAGGTATGCTGTAGAAGGAGAGGCTGAAAAACACTTCATTGATGCCGATGTGTATGGGGACAGTGCCGTATATACCTTGCCCCGCTACTGGCATCAAGCAGTAGAAATGTATGGTGAAGACACGCTGAGGACTTATGGGATTGGGCCATGGAACGTTCACCGGGTTCAGATGGATCTAACAGCCGCTTTTGCGAGGAAGGACTCCAAATCAATCCTGAGGCTGGCTGCGGATTTAGGCCACTATATAGGCGACATCAATGTCCCCCTTCACACTACTGTGAATTATAACGGGCAACTTACCGGACAACATGGCATCCATGCCTTTTGGGAAAGCCGCATTCCGGAGCTGCTTTCGGATGACTACGATTTTTTTGTGGGGAAAGCCGGGTACATTGAAAACACCCAACTGGCGGCATGGGATGCAGTGATACAGGCCCATCATGCCGTCGACAGCGTCTTGCGGTTTGAAAAAGAACTGAGCAAACGGTTTGCGCCGGACAAGAAGTATAGTTTTATTGACAGGTCCAACCTTACCACCAAGTCCTATTCTGCAGCATTCACAAAAGCCTACTCCGCCATGTTAAATGGCCAGGTAGAACGCCAGATGAGAAAATCCATCAAGATGACGGCAGACTTTTGGTACACGGCCTGGGTGGACGCAGGTCAGCCGGATCTAAACGATTTGCTCCGAAATCCCATACCAGCGGATCAGTGGGATGAAAAAACAGAAGAAGTCAAATTGGAAAACATCCGGGAACATGATGCACCAATTTGACTCCACATGTGTATTGCTCCTGTCTAATGGTTGTCGGCCACGGCTAGATTGCCCACCCTTTTACCTGATTGAAGATAGTACCGGATGCTGTCCGCTAACCGCTCAAAGGTCTTTCTGAAGACATCCTCGTTTTCTTCCAGCAAAGTAACCCGGAAGCCTCTGAGGTCAGAACAAAAAGAGCTCACGGGAACCACACAGATTTTTTCGGAAGCCAAAAGGTTATAAACAAACCTTTTGTCATGGGGCATGTCCTTTTCTTCCAACCAAGTGTCCAATAACGCCTGCACCCTGGGATCCTCTACGGGGAGATGCTGCTCCGCATTTAGAAGGCTTTCCTCAAAAATGATGGTGTTATAAAACGCTCCCTTTGTTTTGTTAAACTTGATGCCCTTCACGTCGCCCAGGGTTTCCTCCATGATCCTGCTTCTCCTTCCGATCCGCTCGTTGGCATCCTGTCGGTAAGCCGCATATTCCGGGTGGCTCATGATCTTAGGAATAGCCAACTGAGGCAGCATGGTGGCACACACCTCAATCATCTTGGCATTTTCCAGCGTGGTGCACAGTTTCTTGAACTCCTTAGAGCTTTCTTTGTTATAAAATTCCATCCAGCCACAGCGCGACCCCGGCCAGGGAAACTCTTTGGAAATGCCTTTCATCGAGATACCCGGCAAGTCGCCGATCACTTCCGACAACGCAATGGCTTCATAGCCGTTATAGGTGATGTTTTGGTAAATCTCATCTGCTATCAGCAGCAGGTTAAATTCTCTGGCGATAGAAACAAATCTTTCCAAAACCTCCTTTGGGTAGACCATTCCAGTGGGATTATCCGGATTGATGATAAGAATACCTACAATCCCTGGATTGTACTTTACTTTATTGTAAAGGTCTTCCATGTCGGGATACCAGTTGTTATCCGGATCCAGCTTATAGGTAATGGGGCTGGTATTGGCATGGGCCGCCTCCGCTGAACTATGGGTAGAATAAGCGGGAGAGGGGCCGATTATCCTGGCCGTAGGAATCAAGAACTGATAAAGCTTTGCTATTGCGTCGCCCAGGCCATTGAAAAACAAGATGTCATCAGCCGTGATCTGTACCCCGCCTTTTTTGTTGTTGATAGCCGCCAAAAACTCCCGCGTCTCCAACATGCCTTTAGAGTCGGAGTAGCCGTAGCTCTGGTCCTTACTCACCAGATCTCCCACAATGGCCTTCATCCAAGAAGGGATGGTATTGTTTTTCTGAATCGGGTCGCCGATATTCTCCCAGGTGATGTCATAACCCAATTGCTCGATCATCCTTGCCTTTTTGACGATTCCTCTGATTTCGTAGTTCAGCTCCTCGGCTCCCGGGCGCAACAACAGTTGTCTCATCTTCATTGTATTGAATTTATTTCGCAAATAAAGGAAATAGTAGAAACTTATTATAGCGATGAAACCAAAAGAATTCTCTAATCACCCGTTAACCGGAGGATGGGATTCTTTGGTTTTTCCAGCTTAGGTTATTCTTATTTTCTGTTTAAAGGGTGTAAAGCCGGTAAGGTAAACCGTCGGCGCGTTCATCCTGGGAAGACCGCCACGGATATCCACCCATTTATGCTCATGAAGAGCTGGACCGAACGCTATAACTTCCCCTTCTGACTCATATTGCCCGAACCCTTCTTCTAAGAAGTACACATCAGGCAGGTCGCTATGGGCCGTCGCATTCTTCATCTTACCGCCGGGGCGGAAGATAAGCTCCACTGCCAAGGGAACCCTTTCTGTACCTTCAATGTCTATCTCCAACTCAAACCCCTTTTCGATCTCGGAAATGTTAATGACTGTCTTCAAATGCTGTACTTCAGATAGCGGCCGCTCCGTCCGGGGCATGTTTTCCCAAATTCCGTCGCCAGGAATCCTGTCCGCGGGGAACGGCTGATAATAGGGCCCTTCCAGCTTGCTTTCCATATAAACCTTGCCGTTTTCGATGCGGTATTCATCTGCGACAAATTGGCCTTTCCCGAAAAAAGCACTCGCAACTCTCAGGCCTTGCAGGACCGTATTCCTTTTGTGAAAATTAAAGAAGGCCGGGTTTTTAGGCAATATAGAAGCGTCATAATCTACCCTCCTGATCCGGATCAGGCTGGAGTTGGAGAAATGTTTGAAATAGTTGGTCGGCAAACTGCCTCCTTTGGGCAGCGTCTTCCAGAGGGATGGGTCTTCCAGAAAATACTGGATAAAGCCTGCGGTTCTATTCGGAGCAGTTTCCTCGATCAACCGACAAGCCGCGGCATATTGGGGATTGTTGTCCTTCAATGCCAAATAACGGTAAGGGTAATAATAATTCTCCAACATCCCAATGATCGAATTGTCCTGTCGGCCGGAGGCTTCGGTGACGATTTCCCCGTTGGGATGGATGTAATAAAAGGTCATGTCCAAATTCTTCCGGACGTAGTCCAGCAGCTCCGGCTTGTCAAAGCCTCTGGCAATGGTGATCAACACCCTGTCGCTCAAGGATGAATAAATGTAGCTGCTCTTTTCCTGATACTGCCCATCTTCATCCAGGTCAATACCCTCTGACAACCAGGTTTCGGCTCTTTGTAGATATTCCGGCTTTGGCCAAAGCATGTGGATACTGGCCAGGGCGGCAGATACTACCCACCGGTGGTTAGGCGTATGCACACCTCCTACGAGAAGGGCACTGCCCGCGTTCTCCAGGAACTCCTTCATCAGTTCGATCAACGGTTCCTTGTTGTCGACCTTGCTGTCGCGGAAGTACGCCACCGCCGGGCATAGGTATTTGACCAAAAAGCCGGTATCAGGGGTTGAATGGAAATTGGTGGTCACTAAATCAATGGATCCATCCTCGTGTTGGAGGGTGAGCAGAAATTTAGCCGTATCCACCAAATCGCTTAGCAGTTTCTGGTCATTGAACCATCGGGATTCGGGACTGGCAAGACAACATACCCCGGACTTTATGAAGCCTAGAGACGAATGGGGAGTTGCAATCTCCACCCCATCCAGAACAGCGCCGTATCGGGGATTACTTTTATCATTGATTCTTCTTTGGTAGCTATTGTCAATCGACAGCTCATTGCGTCGGATCATTTCAATCACCCATTCTGGCTTCTTGCTCCCATAGGCATCCAGATCCTCGGGAAACAATGGCGAGAAAAAAGGCAACACGGTGGGTACGGCGCTTAACAACACGCCGTTTTTTACAAAATCTCTTCTATTCATCTAATTATTCAAAGAGCAAGCCCCATGATGCAGCCTGCATCGCTTTTTCAATAGGTACCGTTTAAACGTAAAGTTACTGGAGAAATTTATTTTAGGTCCTTGTAACGAATCCGCTTAGGCGTCACGTCTCCAAGCCTCTTCTTTTTATTTTCCTCATAATCCGAGAAATTCCCTTCAAACCAGTACACCTGGGAATCACCCTCGAAAGCCAGTATATGGGTACAAATCCTGTCAAGGAACCACCGGTCGTGGGAGATGACGACGGCACAGCCTCCAAAATTCTCCAAAGCCTCTTCCAGAGCCCTCAAGGTATTCACGTCCAAATCGTTGGTCGGTTCATCCAGCAGCAGGAGGTTGCCCCCTTCCCTTAAAGTCAAAGCCAAGTGTACCCGGTTTCTCTCCCCCCCTGACAATACGCCCACTTTCTTTTCCTGATCCGCCCCTGCGAAGTTAAATTTGCTTACATAGGCGCGGGCATTCATCTCCTTATTGCCTAGTTTAATATATTCGTTGCCTTCGGAAATGGTTTCATAGACTGATTTGTTCGGCTCCAGTCTGTCATGCTCCTGATCCACGTAGGCTAGTTGCACTGTTTCGCCCACTTCGAAATGTCCTGCGTCTGGTTGCTCGTGACCTGTAATAAGCTTGAACAGGGTTGATTTACCTGCTCCATTGGGTCCGATGACCCCCACAATCCCGCCCTGTGGCAAAGAGAAAGAAAGATCCTCGAACAACAGCTTATCGCCATAAGCTTTGGAAACCCCATTGACCTCTATCACTTTAGCGCCCAGCCTCGGCCCGGGAGGAATGTACAGTTCTAGTTTTGCTTCTTTTTCTTTGGCTTCTTCGCCGACCAATTGATCATAGGCATTTAATCTGGCCTTTCCTTTGGATTGTCTTGCCTTGGGCGACATCCTGATCCACTCCAGCTCCCTTTCCAAAGTTTTCTGACGCTTGGACTCGGTCTTCTCTTCCTGTTTCAGTCTTTGCTGTTTCTGATCCAGCCAGCTCGAGTAATTCCCCTTCCATGGGATTCCTTCTCCCCTGTCCAGCTCCAGGATCCATCCCGCAACATTGTCCAGGAAGTACCTGTCGTGGGTGACGGCGATGACCGTGCCTTTGTAGTTTTTCAGGTGCTGTTCCAGCCAATGCACCGACTCCGCATCCAGGTGGTTGGTAGGCTCATCCAGTAGCAGGACATCGGGTTCCTGAAGCAACAAACGGCACAACGCTACTCTTCTCTTTTCCCCTCCAGACAGGTTTTCCACCGTCGCATCGCCCGGGGGCAGCCTCAAGGCGTCCATCGCTTTATCCAGCATGACGTCCAGCTCCCAGGCGTTGGCCGCATCCAGCTTCTCCTGCACCTCTCCTTGTTTCTGGATGAGCTTATCCATGGCATCAGGATCCTCCATGAGGGCGGGATCCATAAACTTCTCGTTGATGGCTTCGAACTCCTTCAGCAGGTTCACCGTATCGGCCACGGCTTCCTCGACGACTTCTTTGACGGTCTTGTTGGGATCCAATTTCGGCTCCTGCTCCAACATGCCGACCGAATAACCGGGAGACCACACGACCTCACCCAGGTAATCCTTATCGATTCCGGCGATGATGCGCAGCAAGGAGCTCTTTCCTGAGCCATTGAGACCTAAAACACCGATTTTGGCTCCGTAGAAAAACGACAGGTAAATATCTTTTAAGACCCTTTTCTGAGGCGGGTACACTTTGGACACCCCAGCCATCGAAAATATGATTTTCTCAGCACTCATGATTCTTGATTTATGTTAAGATTACCCAATTAAAGGCGGAAATCGCAGAAAAGCAAAGATGGCAAACTTTAGCCTTTTTTAGGATAAATGCATCTTAATTAATTAATTTGCAGGAAACATGCGAAGCATACTGACAACCAACCTATATCAATCACCATGGAGCACCCCTATGGCTATATAAAAGAAGGCAAAGTTTATTTGAAAGGCTTTTTAAATCAGGAAGACAGGGTTATTGGAGAAGTGAAGGAAGACGAAGCCTCTACTATCAAATACTTTGAAGACAGATTTGACGTCGTTAAGGATAAGGTAGCTCAATTAAAAAAGGATATTGAGGAGAACCAGAACAAGGGTTCTTTCCTGATGAAACTTATCCACCTCAAGGAATCTCTCATGCGTTATGATGCCCTGGGTGATTTTGTCCCTCTGATTGAGGAATTGGGCCAACTGGAGCAATACCTGGAGGAGATCATCCAGGCCAACCGAAAAAGAAACCTCGAAATAAAAAGGGAGCTCGTCGCTGAAGCCGAAGCCCTGATGGACAGCACCGACTGGAAAAAAACGTCGGACGAGTTTAAGGAGCTAAAATTAAAGTGGATCAAGACCGGCCCAGTGGAGAAGGAATTCGAAGAGGAAATCGACACACCCTTTAACAAAGCCATTGACACCTTCTTTGAAAACCGGAAAAATTATTTTGACAGTCTGGCTTTGCAGGCGGAGGAAAACATCAAGGTCTACGAGAACCTCCTTCTCCAGGCCAGACAGGCCCATGAACTGACGGATGTGAAACTGGCCTTCGACATCAGTAAGAAAATCCAGAAGCAGTGGAAAGAATCCGGAAGAGTCCCTGCGGATAAAAGAAAGCCACTGTGGGAGGAGTTTTCCAAACTCAACAACCGGATCTTCAGCAAATACAAGAGAGCCATACAAAGTGCCCCCACGCTGAGCCCTGGCAACCTTATCCGCAAAGTAGATAAGATGACCACGGAAATGAAAGCCTTGGCCGACTCCCCCTATAAGGCCGACAACCTGGAAGCAGCAAAAAAACTACAGGCCGAATGGAAGAAATTACCTCACCGAAAGCCAAGGGAGGCACAGTTGAACGCCCGTTCTTTCATTTTCGCCATGGAGATTGTGTTTGAGAAGGCTTTCCTAAACAAGCTTGCCGTATCTAAATATGAAGATTTTGGCCAAAAAGACCCACAAGAACAGGCACAAATCCAAACCGGTATCCTAAGGGATCTTTTGCACAGGGACCAGAAAGAGCTGGAAACCATCCAGGACAACTCCGAGAAGTTCCGGACATCTGGAGACGATTTTGAGACCATCCTCCAAAAGAAACTCAGAGCAGCAAAAAGAAAAATCGATGTGAAAAATCACCTACTAAAGGAACTTTTAAACAAATGAAAGGTTAAGGTTTCAAATAACAAAAGAATTTCTATTTTTGCATCCCGTTAAACGGATAATTCAAATTATGTGCTTATGTATTGGACATTAGAATTGGCATCCTATCTTGAAGATGCCCCGTGGCCGGCCACCAAAGATGAGTTGATTGATTTCGCTATTCGATCCGGTGCTCCATTAGAAGTAGTAGAAAACCTTCAGGAACTTGAAGATGATGGAGAGCCTTATGAAAATATAGAGGAAATCTGGCCAGATTATCCCACCAAAGACGACTTCTTCTTCAACGAAGACGAGTATTAAAAGAAAAGCCTAAATGGCTTTTCTTTTTTTAGAACCCTAGAGACAACTTCAATTGCGGAAAGCGGGACTTGCTTATGGGCAGCACCTCGCCGGTTTTAAGCTTGAGGACATAACTGCCTTTTTCATATGGCTCTATTTTGGTAATTCCATTGATCCTGACGATATAGGACCTGTGTATTCTGATAAAGGAAGATGGATCCAGCAAGCGTTCAAAAGAGCCCAATGTCTTGTTTTTTAAAAACTTCCCCTCATGCGTGCAAATGTTCACATAATCATCGTTGGCTTCCAGGTATCGGATGTCCTGAAAAGGGATGATCTTGATCTGGTTTTTGACTTTTAAAACCACTCTTTGGGCCAGCCCTTCGACACCTTTCAGTCTCTCGCCAATGTCTCGTTGCTCTGGCACCACGCCGTGCTTTAAGTACTTTGACAGCGCTTTGGAAAACCGCTCTTCGGAAAAAGGCTTTAACAAATAATCCAAGGCATGCACCTCAAAAGCCTTCAGGGCGTATTCATCATAAGCCGTAGTAAAAATCACTGCCGGCGGATCATCCAAAAGCTCCAGCATCTCGAAGCCAGTGATCTTGGGCATCTGTACATCCAGAAAAATCAAATCCGGTTGATATTCCTGGATGGCCTTTATCCCCTCAAACCCGTTTTGGCAGGCCGCCACAAGCTCAAAGTCAGGGTAAGCTGAAAGGTATTCCTTCACCAACTCAATGGCCAAAGGTTCATCGTCAATGATTAAGGTCTTGATCATAAAGCTGGGGGATTTTCATCCATACGGTAAAAAGATCTTCCGAGGGCGATACAGCCAACAGGTCATGCCTGCCGAATAGCAGATAAAGACGCCTTTTGACCGCTTCCAAACCAAAGCCCGTTCCCAGGGCATGTCCTCCACTCGGATCATAAGGGTTGGTAATGGTAATCTCTAAATAACTTCCTTTCCTTTGTACGTTCGTTTCTACAGTCACTTGTCCGGTTAGGCTGTTGAGCCCATGCTTCACCGCATTTTCCAATAACGGCTGTATCAACAGGGGCGGGATTTTCTGCTGCTGTGCCTTTTCTTCCATCTGAAACACCACATGTAGCCGATCCCCGAACCTGATCTGTTCTATGCTCAGAAACAGTCGAAGGTATGCGACCTCTTCGGTAATATCAATCCACTTTTTATCATCCTTTCGGATCGTTCCGCGGAGAAATTCCGAAAGCTGCAACACCATCTCCCGGGCTTTTTCGGGATCCCTGCTGATCAAGGCATTAATAGAATTAAGGCTATTGAACAAAAAATGGGGCTGTAGCTGCTGCCGCAACTGGTAGAGCTCCGCGTCTTTGGCCATCTTTTCCACATGCTCCTTTCTTTGAAGCAGCTTAAGCTGATCCTCCAATTCGCTCTGGAAAATGAGCAACAGGGAAAAAGAACCAAACAATATCGTCAGCACTAATATCCTGATCCATATGGACTGATCCAAGAACAGAAGGTATTCGTTTTGATTTTCAAAGAGGTATTTTAGAAAAACATTCCCCACGGCCAATATCCCCAGCGTCAAAAGCAAGACGAGAACGGGCCGAAACCATCCGAAAGACCCCTTGGGGAAATAATAGCCAAACGCATTTTCCAGAATTACCATACCGAGAAATGCCAAACCTACATGCACCAGGCTGTCTATAAGGGATTGGTTCCAAGGAATGTCATAGAAATGGATCAGCCAAGCTACCACAGCCATCCCAAGAAGTAGGGCTGTCACCAACCTGATCCAGTTATGATCGTTTTTTCGGAGAAATACTCTGATCACGACAGATGGTTTAGAAAGACTTAATCTCCAACCCCCCAAAAATGATGGTTCCTTTAATTACCATCACCTTGGTAGGATCAGCAGAGGTCTGGGGGTACATCCGTTTGTCTTCAATGCCTGCAAATATATTGGTCACATCAATTTTCAGATCCCAATGTGGTGGCACGATAAGCTTTACGCCACCGAATGCCACATCCACATCCAAATATGCCGTTTCTCCAATATCCGCCTGGCTGAGATCAATATCGGTACCGCCAAAATAAGTGGAAATTTTGCCACCATAAAAGTTCTTTGACAACACCCGCTTTTGGATCCCGCAAAATAGGGCTTGGGAATGCAGGACATCCCCATTATCGGCAAATTGCCCCCCAATCGCTGATCCTGAGCCTTCTTCACCGGCAGTTTGGGTATTTCTAAATGTTGTTTCCGGATTTCCGGTGTAAAAAGGATCTCTGTTTTTTGCTTTCTGGGACTGGTTCCAACCCTGATAAACATCGCCTTTATAGTTTCTCTTGTACAACATCAGGTACAAGCCCAGCATAATCATCCCGACAGGAATTAAATAGGACATATCAATGGAATAATGCAGTTCTCTTTTTATGAAGAATGCACCCCCAAAAAGTACCATAAAAAACCCGAATCCACTTCGGAAACGGTGCCTCACCAATACGACGAGGCCTATAGCTATGATCAACATCGGCCAGGAAAACAACCAGCCAGGAAAGAACACACCCATCCTTTGCAGGAGCAACACCACACCTACGGCCAGAATCAACACGCCGACAGTGAGGTTTTCATTGTAATTAGTTCTTTTATTCGGTTTCATACATGTCAATGGT
>CAZHZP010000044.1:0-7040 GCA_964537165.1 uncultured Roseivirgaceae bacterium
AGATAAAGCGCCACCCGATACCGGCCATCATCAATGTCATTGCCTAAGAAAGCCCATTGCCCGCTTTGCAGCACCAATAACTCCACACTGGCGGTGTTGGGGATGTCGGTTTTCACCGCTACGCTCCAGGATTGTCCCTCATCTTTGGAGATACTCTGTTGTACCCGGGCGGGCGCATCGCCGCTGTCTCTCATCAAGGCCACAATGTCCCCGTTTCTTTTTTGGGCCAAGGCAGGTTGGATCGGGCCTCTTCCGACAATGGGAAGGCTGGGGAGCCATGACCGGCCCTGATCTTCCGAAACAGCCACCATCGAAAGGTTAAAGCCATCGGAATACAGCGGCAACAGGATTTTCCCGGATTCTAAAATCAGGGGCTTGATCCGGGTCATCCAGCCTGTGCTTCTTTTGGGAAGGTCTTCGCTGGCGGCTATGATCATCCTGTCATAACTCGGGGCATATTCCGCCCAACCGGCTGTGAGGCGGGGCAGCTCGCCCAGTTTGGCGGCCACTTCTTGAGCAAATTGATCATCCGGCTTGAGCAGGATATTATCTTGCCATTCCCAAACCGGCGCGCCGGGAGCGAGGTAATTTTTGGTGGTTCTCAGCCTTAATACAGCATGCTCCCAGCGGTTCGCCTGAACGGCAATCCAAACGAGGAATAGCGTGCCTTCATCGTTCAAGAAAAGAACGGGGTTGCAGTCCGGCAGGTGCGGGGTGTCCGCAAGCTCGAAAGGCTTGGACCATGTGTTGGCGCCTTTTGTTAGGCGGGAACCCATGATCCTGACATCATCCGCGGTTCGTTCCCCAGAGCCCTGAAACCAGGCGGCGAGAAAGTCCCCATTTGGAAGTGTCACGATGCTGCTGCCATGGACGTGTTGCTCCTGCATGGGGAATAGTAGCATTTCCTGTAATACGACTTGATCTTTGGAAACCGTCTGGCTGGAAGCGGCGAATACC
Source organism: uncultured Roseivirgaceae bacterium (assembly GCA_964537165.1). Classification (GTDB taxonomy): domain Bacteria; phylum Bacteroidota; class Bacteroidia; order Cytophagales; family Cyclobacteriaceae; genus DATGMS01. The sequence goes on from CAZHZP010000044.1 coordinate 958, forward strand.
ATCCCGCAGGAGAATAAGCAAAGGAGAAAAAGCTTCTTTATAGAAAACAACGCAGTCAAATTTAAAGGGTAGATATCCGGTTCATTTTAAGTGCAATCACTTTACCTGTTGTCGCCGCTGCATCACTTCCCGCCAAGTGGTCAAGATAATTCCCTCTTTTTCAATATAAGTCTTCAATGTAGGATCTATCATTGCCAGCATGTCCGCATACCGGGAGCCACCCGATCCGCTGATGTACTGGAAGGTGTCGGATTTTTCGCTGCTGTGGACAATGACCATGGCGAGGCCGGGTTCCATTTCTTCTAAAATTTTGATACATTGTTCGGCTTTGTATCTGCCCCACTCCTCGGCAGTGACCTCGTGCTCGGGCTTCCAGTTGCCGCTAATGGTATGCAAGTCATCCAGTACCGGAAGGCCGCCCTTCCAGATCATCTGTCCCACGGCCGGGGCTTTTTCCAGAATCTTGGGTTTGGGAATTTCCATTCCTTCCTTATATTTTCCCTGAGCCTTTAGTTGTCTTATGACGGGAAAATTCATCGATTCAGTAAGCAGCTTGTTGTTGCCTCCGGGAAACATCACCGGGATATTGTACTCCATACCGAGCTTGATGTACCTTTCCAAAAACTCATCCGAGGCAAACAAAGTGCCCATATGGGAGTCCATATGGGTGGGCTGCAGGCCCAGGGTCAATGCACGGTCTATCTGGGCACGGATTTCCTTTTCTACATCATCGGCAGTGCCATGCTGAACGACCTCTTCTACCGAACTCCACAGGTTGCCTTCTTGGTCCACCAAGCTGGGCACTTGGCTTTTGCCCGCTACCGGACCCCAGCGGTAGGCTTTCCATTCCGATGTCAGTGTCAAATGTAATCCGGCGTCCATTTCCGGATGTTCGATGGCGTGCTTTGCCATATCGGCCGCCCAGGGGCAGGGCATCATGATACTACAGGAGCTGGCAATACCCTGTTCAATGGAAGTCTTGGTACCTTGGTTGGATTCATAAGACATTCCTGCATCATCCACATGAAAAATCACCACTTTGGAGCCAGAGGGATAGCCCAGCATTTCGGCGTAGGTCTTTTCTTGTGAAAAGGCAGTTCCTATGTAAGCCATCAGCATCAATATTAGGAGAGAAGATCGAATGTTCATGTCTGCGGGGTTTGGGGTAGATGAATTATTCCATGGTGAGTTTACCTTTCCAGAAGGCAATTCTGTCCCTGTTCCAGGTATAGCAGGCGATCAGGTGGCCGTCCTCATAATAAATGGAAGGGTAAGAAAGCTCATCATCCCCTTCTCCTTTTTCCAGGTCCAGTTTGATGGGCCAGGTGTTGCCGTTGTCATTGGAGACCGCCACCGTGATCGGGTATCTTTTCCCCCAGTTTTCTCCTACGGGGTTATAGATTAAGGCGATGGATTCGCCGCCAATATGTGCGATATCGATACCGCTGTTGTTATTGGGGAGTTCAGTTTCGACAATGGGGCTCCAGGTTTTGCCATAATCTTCGGAGTCGCTTCGGCATATCTTTCCGGAAGAGCTGCGCATCAACATGTGCACGTGACCCGGCTTGGATTCCCATAAGGCAGGTTGTATCACGCCCTCTCCCTCCACGATGCTCCTGTCCAATTCCAACTTATCGGTCGCAGTCCAGGTTTTGCCGCCGTCCTCACTTCGGTCCACAAAAACATCCCACACTCTGTCCAGTTCCATGGAGGCGGGTGCGAGCCAAGTGCCGTCGGAGAGGATAATGGGCCTGTTTCTTACCGGCCCTCTGCCACCGCGGTCGCCTGCCACCAGTTCCTGTGGTTCTGACCAGGTCTCCCCGTCGTCATCGGAATATTGTACCCAGGTTTCCCAAAAGTCGATTTCCTTCCCTACCTTAAAATAAAGATAAACCCTGTCCTCGGGGGTGCGGAAGAGCACGGGGTTCCAATGGGGCTCATTTCTGATCTTAACCGCCAGATCGGGTGCGGTCCAGTTGTCAGGCGTCCCTTTGGACATCCAGATCCCCACGTCGTCGTTCTTTTCGTGTGAGCCCGCAAACCAAGCCAACAGGTAGCCTTCGTCCAAGCCAATAATGGTGGAAGCATGGCTCTGTGCAAAAGGCCTTTCTTCCTCAAACACATGATCATATGCTACTGTGGATAAATCTTTTACCATCGCTCGGTGTTCCGTACCTGACTCTTCCTCCTGGCTGCTTCCAGAAGAGCACGCAGCGCCCAACAGGGCAAGCACTGCATTGACAACAACAATCTTTTTGTTCATCTCGGGTTAGTTTCTTTAAACTCGTTATTATAATACTCCAAAGAAATAGGATAATACCATTTTGAGAGAGAATAATTTTACCTGATGTGCAGAAAAAGAAGCCTGCTGATACCTCTGCGCAATGTGAGGCAATTAATACGCAAAACACGCTTTTAGTTCTTCATTAAGTAGGATACCTTTGCTGGATATTTTTTCGATATTTTAATTCCTTAAGATTGATGATGAACATTGGGGTTGATTTAGGTGGAACCAAGATCAAGGTCGGGATAGAGCACCAAGGAGAGATTATCCAGCAGCAAAAGGCCTTGTTGGAAGAGAAGGATTCCTTTGATTCCACCATGGAACAGGTTTTCCGATTGATAAGCCCGCTCACCCAAGGCCAGGTAGCCGGGATCGGCATAGGCGTGCCATCGGTAGTGGATGTGGAAAATGGCATTGTGTATAATGTGACCAATATCCCCTCCTGGAAAAAAGTGGAACTCAAAAGCATTCTTGAAGAGAAATTTAACCTCCCGGTATTTGTTAATAATGACGTCAACTGCTATGCTTTGGGCGAACATCGGTTTGGCCTGGCCCGGGGTTTTGATACGGTGGTGGGAATGTCCATTGGCACAGGCCTCGGCTCGGGAGTGATCATCAAAAACCAACTCTACACCGGTAATAATTGCGGGGCAGGCGAAATAGGTTTGTTGCCTTACAAAGATAAAAACATTGAATATTATGCCAGTGGCAATTTCTTTGAGGCTTTTCACCAGACTACGGCGGTGGAGGCCTACCATGCCGCTTGTTGGGGAGACGAGGTGGCTTTAAGGCAATGGCGGGAGTTTGGGTACCATTTCGGTGCGGCGGTTCAGGTGGTCCTGTATGCCTATGATCCGCAGGCCATCATTATCGGAGGCTCGGTGTCCAAAGCCTTCGAATTCTTTAAGGATACGATGTTCGAAAGTTTCAGTGATTTTATTTATCCCGAATCCATCCAGCGGTTGAAGATATTTATTTCGGAAAATGAAAATATTGCCCTGTTAGGAGCCGCAGCACTGGTAAATTTCAGCCATCCATCCGGCTAATCCTAGAAATATTCTCTTTTTTCTTCTCATAGTTACAACGTGTTGTGCTAAGGAAGCAGCTTGTGGCTTTTAGGTGGTATTATACCCAAATTGCAACAAAAAAATTTTGTATCTTTTGAGTCTTCACGGCAGTAAAAGAGGCAAAGACATTATCTGAGGCCTTCTTGGAGCCATGCAACTTGCGACTACGGGAAAAAAATGAAGAAAAATACGCTACTTGTCATCCTTATTCTGATCATCTTTTTTGTGATCTCCTTTCTCACCAATATCCTGGGTCCGATCATTCCGGATATCATCGAGAGCTTCGATTTGAGTATCGGGCTGGCGGGTTTCCTACCGTTTTCCTTTTTTGTGGCCTACGGCGTCATGTCTATTCCCTCGGGGGTACTGGTGGAAAAGTACAAAGAAAAGAAGGTCATGGTAGCTGCTTTTCTTCTGGCTTTTATAGGGGCTTTTCTGTTTGCCCTGGTCCCGAGTTTTCCCGTGGCGCTTACCTCGCTTTTTATCATTGGTATCGGCATGGCCATGCTTCAGGTAGTCATCAATCCTCTATTGAGAATAGCCGGCGGGGAAGAGCATTTTGCTTTCAATTCCGTGTTCGGGCAACTGGCCTTTGGTGCGGCCTCTTTCTTGAGCCCCCTCCTGTACAGTTACCTGGTTTTAAATATTCACACGGATAATCCGTCTGGTCTTATTGCGCTTTTCGACCGCCTGGTGCCGGAAGGGCTGCGTTGGGTGTCGCTTTACTGGGTGTTTGCGGCCATTGCCTCGGTGATGACACTGGTCGTTTATCTGGTGAGATTTCCCCAGGTGGAACGGAAAGAGGAAGAAAAGGTCGATACGGGCAGGGCTTTTAAGGAGCTGCTGGCCAACCGCTACGTTTTGTTGTTTTTTTTCGGTATCATGTGTTACGTGGGCACAGAACAGGGAGTGGCCAATTGGGCCTCCAAATTCCTGCAGATCTACCATGATATCGATCCGGCGACAACCGGGGCAAAGGTCATTTCCAATTTCTGGGGCCTGTTGACGTTGGGCTGTTTGCTTGGTCTTGCCTTGCTTAAATTCTTTGACAGCCGCCACGTTCTGGTAATCTTTACTTCGGGAGCTATTATGTCCCTTCTACTTGCTTTATTTGGCAAAGCCGAAATCGCCGTTGTTGCCTTTCCCATGATCGGCTTCTTTGCGTCTGTGATGTGGTCGATTATTGTGTCCCTTGCCCTTAATTCGGTGCGGTGGCATCATGGTACATTTTCGGGGATTCTCTGTACCGGGATAGCCGGAGGGGCTTTGGCTCCCTTGATTATCGGAGGCTTGGCCGAAATCATCGGGCTCCGCTTTGCGATGCTGTTTTTGTTGCTCACGTTGGGATATATCCTGAGTGTGGGCCTTTGGGCAAGACCCTTAGTAACGAATGCGAGGGTGAAGAAGTTGAGGGAGTTGGTGAAGTGAAGTGGTTTAGGGTGGCGAAGTTTTAAAGTTTGGTAAGGCATGTATAAGATCATATTGTTGCTGGATTTTGCGGAGGAGTACAGCAAGAATCTACTAAAAGGAATTTCCAAATATTCGATGGAACATGGTCCTTGGACGTATTGCCGGATGCCCTTGTATTACCGGGAGACCATCGGCATGGAAGGCATCCTGCAATGGGCCAAAGACTGGGGAGCCGATGGGATCATAGGCCAGCTCTACCATCACATCGACGTAGATAAAATCATTGCTTCGGGAATTCCCATCATTGCACAGGATTTTAAGGAGCGCTTCAAAGAAATTCCCAATATCACAGGAGCCTACCGGGAAACCGGCGTCATCGGCGCGGAGTATTTTCTCAAAAAAGGCTACCGGAACTTCGCTTTTTATGGCTTCAATGATATCGTATGGTCGAGAGAGCGGGCCGAGGGATTCGAGGAAAGGGTCAATCAAGCCGGACACCAGGTCCATTATTTTGAACATAGGAAATCCAGATCCTCTGACCTTTGGTACTACAAAAGCCAGTCTCTGAGCCACTGGCTGAAATCCCTGCCCAAGCCTATCGCCCTCATGGCTTGTGATGACAACCAGGGCCTGCACATTACCGAAGCCTGCCGCCAGAATAAGATCAGAATTCCCGAAGAAGTGGCCGTCCTTGGCGTGGACAATGATGAAATGCTTTGCGAATTGTCCGATCCGCCTTTATCAAGCATTGCCTCCGACATCGAAAGGGGCGGATATGATACGGCTGAATTGCTCGACAAGCTTATCAAGGGCCTGAAAGAGCCCTATGACCTCCTGGTGAAACCCACTCAGGTGATCACGCGCCAGTCCACGGATATCTATGCGACCAATGACGAGCATATTGCTTCTACCTTACGCTTTATCCATAAGAATATTGAAAAAAACCTTCATGTGGATGAGGTAGTCAAGCAGGTGCCCTTGTCCCGACGTTCCTTGGAGAAGCGGTTTCTGCAGATCACGGGCGTGCCTGTGTACAAGTATATTTTTAACCTAAGGATAGAGAAGTTCACCCAAAAGCTCTTGGAGACGGACCAGACCATCTTTGAAATTGCCTTGGATATGGGGCTGAACGACAGTAAGAACATTGCCCGGCAGTTTAAACAGGTCAAAGGCTGCAATCCGATCGAATACAGGAAGCGGTATCTGGCAGGGAAGTAGGGGGGTGATGGGGAACGGTCGTTGCATGCAGCCACCCTAATGGCTGAACCGTACCGCTTTTGGTTGAAAGGGTCGCCAGATATATCCAGGAAAATAAGCCTATG
>CAZHZP010000044.1:7140-14613 GCA_964537165.1 uncultured Roseivirgaceae bacterium
CCCTCTCTTCTCCTCCACGTCCTCATACCATTTTTCCTCAAAAGTATGGTCGACGAGAACATTTGCCTTCAGCACCCTGTACACCATCCATAAGATCAATACCGGAGACAAACTGAATAAGAATAGGATCAGCCGGATATGCAGTTCCAGCCCTATAGATACGATGTAAATGAGTAGATATCCTGTGACAGTGAATACAGGAATAAGATAATTTTTCATGGTTTCCTGTTTTTTATCCGATAAGATAAACCTCCCCGTCTTTAAAGTTGTTAAGAGGCTTGATACGCCTAGATGAATGCCGGCTTTATCGGAGTCGTTAGACATGGTACGGCACAAAACACGTTCCATTAACGGAGTAGGACAAGTAAAGAAAGGAGACAGATGAAAGGATTCAGGTTTACCCAATTCACCCCCGGAAAAGACCCTTCTAAAAATACGTTTGAAAACTTGCTGAACATCTTCCTTCAGCTGGTCACCATGACCGGAGGGGATGTGGCGGAGGCCCTGAGTTGGCTGACCAATCTGGACAACCGCTATGGCTTGACCAATCCCGACTATGGCATAGGGGATTTTATAGAGGATTTAAAGACAAAAGGTTATCTCACCGAAGAAAACCAAAAAGGCTCTTTTAAAATTACGGGCAAATCTGAGCAGGCCATCAGGAAAAGTGCGTTGGAGGAGATTTTTGGCAAGCTAAAGCGGGGGAAAGGGGGGCAGCATAGGACGCCCCATTCCGGATTGGGTGACGAACGGGGTACCGACAGAAGACCGTTCCAGTTTGGGGATGGCCTGGACCAGATCGCCCTGACCGATTCGCTCCGCAACGCGCAGACCAACCATGGCTTATCCGCTGAATATCTTCTGACGGAGGATGACCTGGAAGTGGTGGAGACGGAAATGCGGACGCAGACATCCACGGTCTTGATGATCGACATCTCCCATTCGATGATCCTCTATGGGGAAGACCGGATCACGCCGGCCAAGAAAGTGGCCATGGCCCTGGCGGAATTGATCAAAACCCGCTACCCCAAGGACACCTTGGACGTCATCGTTTTCGGCAATGATGCCTGGCAGATAGAGATCAAGGATTTGCCTTATCTCCAGGTGGGTCCTTACCATACCAATACGGTGGCGGGCCTGGAGCTAGCCATGAACCTGTTGAGAAGGCGGAAGAATCCCAACAAACAGATCTTTATGATCACGGACGGCAAACCTACCTGCCTGAAAGTGGGGATCAAATACTATAAAAATGCCTTTGGCATCGACAATAAAATACTTGGCGAAACTTTGAAGCTTGCCGCCCAATGCAGGAAGCTGAAAATACCCGTCACGACCTTTATGATTGCTTCGGATCCTTATTTGAAGGAATTCGTGAAGGAATTTACCAAAGTGAACAACGGCAATGCCTATTACAGTAGCCTGAAAGGTTTGGGCGACTTAATTTTTGAAGACTATAGAAGAAACAGAACCAAACGTTTTTGAGCATGGAATACAGCAAACTGACGTCACAAGAATTAGTGCAAATACGTACACTGGGTGAACTTATAGCCAGCGGCTACCACTCCAGGTCCATCAAAGAGGAGCTCCGCCAGAACCTGATCCGTAAGATCCAAAACAAAGAAAATGTGTTTGAAGGAATCTGGGGCTACGAGGATACCGTCATCCCGGATATAGAAAGGGCGCTGCTTTCCCGGCACAATATTAACTTGCTCGGGCTGAGGGGCCAGGCCAAAACGAGGATAGCCCGCATGATGACCTTGCTGCTGGATGAATACGTGCCAGTGGTGAAAGGGTCTGAGCTGAACGATGATCCCTTAAGCCCGATATCTACTTTTGCCATAGAACTTATCGGAGAAAAAAGCGAAGAGACGCCGATTACCTGGTGGCACAGAAGCGAACGATATACCGAAAAACTGGCCACACCGGATGTGTCCGTCGCCGATTTGATCGGTGATGTGGATCCCATCAAGGCCGCCACGATGAAGCTTTCCTACAATGACGAAAGGGTCATCCACTATGGCTTGGTGCCCAGGTCAAACCGTTCGATCTTCGTCATCAACGAATTGCCGGATCTGCAGGCCCGAATACAGGTAGCTTTGTTCAATATCTTGCAGGAAGGGGATATACAGATCAGGGGCTTCAAGCTCAGGTTGCCTCTGGATATCCAGTTTGTGTTTACCGCCAATCCAGAGGATTATACCAACCGGGGAAGCATCGTAACGCCGCTCAAAGACCGGATCGAGTCGCAGATCATCACACATTATCCCAAAGACATTGAAATAGGGAAAAGAATTACTGCCCAAGAGGCAAAAGTGTATGATAGAGCCCTGAAGCGGATCCACGTGCCGGAATTAATGCGAGACCTGATCGAGCAGATTGCTGTCGAGGCGCGCAACAGTGAATATGTGGATGAAAAGAGTGGCGTGTCGGCGCGTTTGACCATTTCTGCTTATGAAAATCTGATTTCGGCTGCAGAAAGAAGGCTTTATCTCAACGGGGAAGAAAAAACCGTAGTACGGATTGCGGACCTGATCGGGGTGATTCCGGCGATTACGGGAAAAGTGGAGCTGGTGTATGAAGGAGAGCAGGAAGGCGCCGGGTTGGTGGCTTATACCTTAATCGGGAAGGCTATCCGAACATTGTTTACCGACTATTTCCCTTCTCCGGAACAAAAGAAGAAAGCCAAGGAAGGAAGCCCTTACGTGTTGCCTTTGGCTTGGTTTGGTGAAGGAAACGAACTGGACATTTTAGCCAGCCAGGATGATAAAGCTTATAAAACAGCCCTGCACAGCGTACCGGGACTGGAAGCCATTGTGACCCAGTACGTCGACCATCTTCCTGAAAAGGAAAAGGAATTTTTTATGGAATTTGCGCTGCATGGCCTGGCGGAATTTAGCCAGTTGAGCAAAAAGCTACTGGAAACCGGCATGCGGTTCAGGGATTTGTTCAGCAGTATGTTCGACATGGGTGATCCCGATGATTTTGAAGAGGAAGAGGACCTGTAGCCCGCGCTACAGGCCCTCTGTCAAACTTTTTGAAGCCATTTTGTCGCTGGAAGCAGCGGCTTTTTCGAGAGGGAAGCCATCCGGGTGGAACGGATGGTCCCTTTCCCATGAATGCTGGGGAATTTATAAATCCCACAAAGCATTGTTCCCTTCTCCCAAAAATATTTTACCTTCGGCTTTTATATTTTATTTGATATGAGTCAACTGATCATCAACAGCTTTGAGGAGTTCCAGCAATATGTGGGACAGGATTTGGGAGTTTCTGAGTACCATGCCATTACACAAGAGCAGATTAATCTATTTGCCGATGCCACCTTGGATCACCAGTGGATCCACACCGATCCCGAGAGGGCAAAAAAAGAAGGGGCTTTCGGTAATACCATTGCCCACGGATATCTGACGCTTTCTTTGGTCCCGTACCTCTGGGAGCAGATTGTCCAGGTCAACAATTTGAAGATGATGGTTAACTATGGCATCGAATCCCTGAAATTCGCACAAGCCGTCTTGGTCAACAATGAGGTGAGGCTCCATGCCAAGATGGAAAATATCACTAACCTGCGCGGCACGATCAAAACCGAAATCAAAGTTACATTGGAAATCAAAGGCCAGAAGAAACCTGCTTTTGTGGGTAATTTGGTATTCCTGTATCATTTTCTCTGATGATTATTGGCTGACTGCAAGTTTTAGCTGGGTGGGTTGATTTTAAACTCCTGCCAACTATATTTATAGGAAGTTGTTTTTCCGTTCGACTAATTCCTGTAAAATATGCGGCAGCTTATTAATTTCGTTTCTTTTAATCGCAGTTTTTACTTTTTCTTGTGGAAGGCGGCCGGTATGCTAGTTTTCAGGATATTGATCCCGAACAGGAAAGAATGCTGCTGTGTGATCAGCAACGGGAGATCTTTTTCATTACTGACTTTAAAGGAACGACCCCATACCAAATTCAGAAGACAGCAAAGGAAGTTATCGTATTTACTTGAGCCTGCAAGATTCCAGCGCGATGATCAGATTGTTGTCGTCGCGATGAACGGCATGATGCAGTTTGATTTTCGGGGGGGTGGTTTCCCGAAGTGGAGGAAGATTTTGTTAGCATTTACAGGATAGCGGCCGGGTGATCTTAAAGGGTCTATGATGTGGCTCTTATGGGTAGCGGCATAAAACCGAATTTGTAATCCGCATTTCTCCAGCCCGGAAAAGAAAAACAGCACCCACCGGGTGCTGTCTTTTTGTCGTTGTTAAAAACCAAAATAATTAAAGTCTGTCTCTTTCTTCCGTGCTGCCGCTTCGTTCGGTCACTTTGAAGTTTTCTCCTCTGGAAAACTTCCACCTCAAGGTGACCTTGACGCCCTGATTGTTGTTGTATTGGCGGATATCGGTGTTGATCTTATCGAAGCTAACGTTACCTTTTATCCGCTGCGTCCTAAACAGATCGGTTCCGTTCACGGTCAGGCTAAACTTGTCGTCTTTAAAGGACTTGGTAATGCCGGCGTCCACCCAGCCGAAGCCATTGATCTTGATTTGTCCTTCCACGAATGGGCTGAGATACATCCCGACCATTTCCACTTTGAATCCTTTAGGCAAGGTAATGTTGTGTTGTGTCCTGGCCATATAAGAAAGCTGTGAGATGTCAAACATTTCGGTGCCGATCATTGACTGATATTTACTGTTGTACAGTTGGATCATATTGCTTGTATTCCACCATTTGGCGATTTCTACCGGAAGCATCATCCTCAGGCTGAAGCTCTCTTCCTTGTCATAATTCTCCACCCGGATCACCGATTTGCGGGATTCTTCATCCTGGATCATCACCTGCCCAAAGGAATCGGTAGTCCTGGAATAACCCAGCGTAAATTGATAGGTTCCTTTTATGATATGGCTCATTTCAAAATTATTGGCGTATTGGGGTTTCAGATCAGGATTGCCTTCTTCTGTGGTCAGCGGATCAATATAGTAGACAAAAGGATTCAACAGCCTATAGTGAGGCCGGGTGATCCTCCGGTTGACATTGTAGTTGATGGAGTACTTGTCGCTCACTTTATGTTGCAGATAGATACTGGGGAACAAATCCAGATAATCTTGTTTGTTGACCTGATTGCTTGTGACTGAGTTGCCTGTGATGTCGGCATATTCCGCCCTTAAACCCAGCTGGAAATCAAGTTTTTCACTGATGGGAGATTTGTACGAGGCATAGGCGGCGAGTACATTTTCTTTATAAATAAAATGGTTGCTGTTGGGATCAGGAATAAAAGGCGCTTCCTCCTGGCTCTTCTGAATATCCAGCAGGTTATCAGATTGGACCCAGCTTCCTTTCACCCCGGTTTCGAGCGTTTTGCCTTTTCCAAAAGGCTTGGTAAAATCAGCTTTGGCGGTGAGGATGCTGTAATCCATCTCGTTCCCCGTCAGGATACGGTCTTTGCTTAGATCATTCATTTCTTCGTTGAGCCAGTACTGGTTGCTTAGCAAGCCGAGACTGGATGCGTCCATGATGGTATAATCCACATCGGCGGAAAGCTTGGTACCCAAGGTATCCAGATTGCCCACGTAGTGGAGGTTGGTGAAGAGCCGTCGGTTGCCGGATTCGCTGTCGTTGATGGCCTCCAGAAAATTGATATCGCTGGAGCCGGGATTGGTGATGTTGGTCAGGGAATTACCATCTTCGGTGCCGTCCTGGTCTGAGGCCTGCACATTGATCCCGACACTGTGTTTGTCGTTGATCTGATAGTCTGCTACACCGGAAAAGAAGATGTTTTTACGGATAATTTTGAGCCTGGCGCTTTGATCAAATTCAGAGAGACCGTTTTCCAGTTCAAACCTCCGGAATATATCCAGATCGGTGAATCTTGACCATTCGTTGTAGTTCAAGCTGGCATTGGTAGTCCATTTTCCTCTTTTCACATTGAGGGTAGCGCCACCAAAAGGTGCCCATAAACCGTTATACTGGTTTCCGACCTGTGCGCTTCCATTGGTGCCATTGTAGGTATTTTTCTTCAATTTAATGTTCAGCACCCCGGCAGCCCCTTCCGCGTCAAACTTTGCAGGCGGATTGCTGATCACTTCTATGCTTTTGATATTGTCGGCAGGCATAGCCCGGAGGAAATTGGCCAGGTCTTCGGCACTCATGTAGGTCTGACGGTCATCCAGCAATACTATGACGCCCGATCTGCCGTTCAGGTTGATATTGCCGTCGGCATCCACATAGACACCGGGCGACCTGCCTATCACGTCCAGAGCAGTATTCCCTTCTGCCAGCACGGTTCCTTCAATATTCACAATGGTCCTGTCCGCCTCAATGATAACATCCGGTCTTGAGGACTGGACGGTCACCTCATCCAGGGAAGTTAGTTCTTCTTCAATTTCTACAATGCCCCAGTCCTTTGTAAATCCCTGCTTAAGTTCGAATTCTTCTGAGGTGTAGGTGAGAAATCCTATGCTGGAGATGGACAAAACCGCTTTCCCTGAAGCGGTGGTAGAGAGGGAGAATTTGCCTTGATCGTCCGAGACGGCACCGGTGATCAATTCACCGTTGTCGGCTTTTATCAGGGCGATGTTGGCGAAAGGCAGGTTCTCGCCATTGGTCTCTTTCACTTGTCCTGACAGGGTGCTGTTGTCTTGGGCTACCACATGGCTCATGCCCATTAAAAAAAGAACCAGTGTAATGGAAAGTTGATATGGAAGTTTCATGTCAAATGGTTTTCAATTGTACCATCCGCTATGAAAAAGCAGTGCCAAGGAAAAAATAATACATTTATCCTTGTAATTCAGGTTGTTATGGCCGAATGTCTTTTTGGGGTTGTAACGAATCCGGACATTTTTTATGTTCGATGGCAGTACAGTTTGGCAACAAAAAAACCTTCAGCTGAACGCCGAAGGTTTTTTGTTATAGCTTGAGTTGAAGTCGCTTTTTATTTTGCGGCCGCATATCTTTTGCTTACCTCTTCCCAATTAACTACGTTCCAGAAAGCGCTGATATAATCAGGTCGTCTGTTTTGGTAGTTGAGGTAGTAGGCATGTTCCCATACATCAAGACCCAAGATAGGGGTGCCTTGAACTTCCGCTACATCCATTACCGGGTTGTCCTGGTTAGGGGTAGAGGATACCTGTAGCTGCCCGGAGCCGTCTACAGAAAGCCATGCCCAGCCGGAGCCGAATCTGGTGGCAGCGGCTTTGTTAAATTCTTCTTTGAAAGTAGCAAAAGAGCCAAACTTGCTGTTAATGGCTTCTGCTAATTCTCCTGACGGTTCGCCTCCGCCGTTGGGGCCGATGACGGTCCAAAATAAAGAGTGGTTATAATGTCCGCCACCGTTGTTTCTCACTGCTGCAGAGGCGGAGGAAATATTTTTCATTAGTTCATCCAAACTTTTACCAGCCAGATCAGAGCCTTCTACAGCTTTGTTCAGGTTGGTAACATAAGCATTGTGGTGCTTGCCGTGATGGATTTCCATCGTCTTTGCATCGATATGGGGTTCCA
>CAZHZP010000045.1:0-6662 GCA_964537165.1 uncultured Roseivirgaceae bacterium
CAGCAATATCATTATACAGCTCAATGGATAGCTGGTAAGTTTTACCCGGTACAAGAGATACGATGTCTTCAATTTGGGGGCTGCTCCCCAAGGATATTCCTTCAGCATCCTTGGCAGTCACTTCAAATTTGCTGTCGGGTACGACGTTTCCTGCTTGGTTTACCTCTTCAAAAACCAGGGTGAGCTCAGTAATTAGCTCCTGGTCAATTTCAGGTACCGGGTCGTCCTTTTGACAGGAAAAAATAAATACGCTAAGTACGAGGAGTAAACCGGTGAATAATGTGGAATTAGAATTTTTCATGGGTATTGGTTTAGAATTGGTATTTAAGTCTTAAAGTCACGTTTCTGCCCATTTCGTGTGTGAAATAACGGAAACGGTTCATATAATCTTTATATTCTGTGTCTAAGAGGTTGTTGACAGCGATACCAGCGCTGATGTTGTTTCGGCCTAAGGGCAGATTGGTGTTAAAGGAAATATTCCAAAGGTGGTAGCCAGCCGGTGCCGGAGCAAAGTCAAACGCCGGCTGTCGGTTTTGATGGGCTACTGCCAAATGGTTTAAGGTAACACGGTTTTGGGTAAGTATCCCCAAATTATGGCTCTTGTAGGTCAATCCCGTTTCAACCCGATCGGCTGGAATGAGGGGTAAGTAAGCGCCTCGGTCTAAATCCTTGGCCCTCACCAATGAGCCTCTGGTATACCATTCCAGTTGAGGGTGGATTTCGTAGTGGGCATTGACATCCAAGCCCCAGAGCCTCGCATCCGTTTGTTCATAACGAAACACGTTGAATGTTCCTCTCAGAGAAACAAACTGCTCTTCCGTGGGGTTCAGATAGATATAGTTGTTGATCTGGTTCAGGTAAGCAGTGATTTCCAAATTGAATTTGTCACTGGTGTAGGAGAAGGTATTGATCCATTTATAGGCTTGTTCGCTTTCAAAATCCGGATTTCCGTATTCATAAGAGGCAGATCCGTGGTGTAACCCTTGGCTGAACTGCTCATTAATATTGGGCGGCCGCCAGGCTGAGCCCAGGTTGGTACTAAAGGTAATGGTCGGAGTGAAGGTATAAATGCCCCCGAGAAAAGCGGTAAAATTGTTAAATGTATAGTCTCTCTCTATCAACTGTTGGTTTTGATCATACCGGGCCGCATCAACATACCGGTGGTCGTATCTCAATCCTGCCTCCAGTTCCAGATGGCCCCTGGTGTATTTTTCCAGAGCGAAAAAGCCGAGGTTATACATATCGTAATTGGGGATCAGCGGGGTGACGCCGGTGCCGGGAACGTTGTTATTGACCTGTTGTAACAAGTTCAGCCCAACCGATCCATTCCAATGTTTTTTGGTAGGATGGTCATAGGATAAATCAACAGTATGGGTGGTCAGCTCCAAATCCAAGGCCGGCCTACTGTTCAGGTCCCCCCTCCGTTTGTCGAATTCCTGCCTTTGGTTATGCTGGAAGCCGTATTGAAAGTTAAGTTTTGACGCATCCGATAAGTGGTAGTGGGCCTTGGCCTTCAATAAATTGTGCCGTACCTCTTGCCGTGGGTTGTTGATGCCATAGCTAAAGCCGACTTCATTAAAAGGGCTGCCGTGTTCGATGATGGCTTCCAGATCGGAAAGATTGCCGGTGTGGGCATCGGCAAGAATACCTAAAGTGGATTCAAATCTGCTGTAAAACATTTCTGCCCCCAACCTGCTGGAGCTATAACCTGCCGCACCTGAAAAATTCAGTTCCCTGATACCGGTATTGGACTGGTAATACCGGGGGGAGGAGACATTACCTCCGTATTTTCCCGAAGACTGAATGCGGTATCCCAAGCCTTTTATTTTTTCAGACCCACCGCTTAATTCGACGGCTGCCGAACCGGACCGGCCGTTACTGGCACCGACAAGATTCACCGTACCCGAAAGGCCACCCGCTATAGGCAATGGCTTCGGGTTGACGACAATCACGCCACCCATGGCTTCAGGGCCAAACCTTACGGTTTCAGCACCTTTCACCACAGCAATTTCATCCGCCATAAAGGGATCGATCTCCGGGGCATGTTCAGCTCCCCATTGCTGCCCTTCCTGCTTCACCCCGTTGTTCAGAATCATGATTCGGTTGCTATGCAGCCCGTGGATGACCGGTTTGGCAATATTGGTTCCGGTAGAAAAGGTGGTGACGCCAGCAATGCGCTTGAGCATTTCCCCCAGGTTTTGCCCTCTACTTTCATCTAATGCGCTTCCTTTCAGAGAGGAAATCGTACTGGTGGTAATCACCGCATCGCGATGGCCATGGATTTCAACTCCTTCTAACAAAAGATCCTCGGCAATCATCCGGAAGGTGATATTGGTATTTCTTGTCAGGTCTACCTTTTTTTCTTGGTCCTGGTGCCCAAGGTAGGTTACTTTTATGGTATAGGTTCCCGAACAAAGTCCATCTACACGGAAATTACCCTTTTCATCTGAAACAGTCCCTTGTTCAAGCTCTGCCATCCATATAAAAGCGTGTGGGATGGGCTCATTATTCTCATGATGCAACACCTTGCCTCTTAGTGTCACCGAGCAGGTGTCTTGGGCGTAGGCATGGTGATAGCCGTACACGGTTAAAAAGATAATGAGAGAAAAGATTTTCTTCATAAGTAAGCATAGCATTCTAAATGCAATATTATTGCTTTTACGGGCTTTGTGCAACAAAGTTTCAAAAAAAATAGACGGCCGCAGCTGTCTATTTTCTGAAATTACCTGAAAAATTTAACATTTAAGGTTTTTATAAGGCATTGTCCGACATCTGGTTGCCTCCAAACGCCCTGAGGTTATAAGTGAAAGTCAGCATGAAAAATTGTTTTAAAACTTGTGTCCGCACGTTCTCACTATAGATGTCCGTAACGTTCCGTGCAATGCTTGTGTTTTGATTAAGCAAATCGAAAACCGTCAGCTTCAGCTCTCCTTTTCTTTCCGGTAGAAAACGGTAACCGAAATCAAGGTTCATCAACCAGTATGATTGGTCGAAATCTTCGCCTAACCCTTGGTAGAAGGTGTTGTTAACATTGGAACCTATAAAGAAGTTGTGGGCGAAATTCCAATACAGGTCCAATTGTGTCGTCTGGCTATAATAGTTATTGTCCAGAGATTCCTGCAGGCTGCTCCTTACGATATTGTAATTCCCTCTCGTGGTGAGGTTAAAGTCCAGTTTTTCACCCACGTTGCTGCTGATGCCTATGCCTTGGCCAAAGCCCATATTCCTGTTTCGGTTGAGGCTTCCGTTGATCAAGCCAGGTCGGTTGCTCAGGCTCGCACTGGTATTGAGGTTGAGGTTACTCTTCATGAAGGACAGCGGAAAGCCCCATGACAAATAGGTCCTTAAATTCCAAAAATTATCTAAATTGACAGGTCGGCTAAACTGCCCGCCTTGTCTCAGCATCACATCTCCCTGGATCAGTGTATCTCTGGTAGCAATAAAGGTGGAGTTGCCCAGGTAGTTATTCCTCATGGATCCGGATAGATACATAAAGAATGATCTGGAGGTTTCCGGATTCATCATCCTAAATCTGGTAAAGAGGCTGTGCTCATATTCCTGGACAAGGTCTGGGTTACCAGTTGATATCTGCAATGGGTTACGGTTGTCAATCACTTCTTGAAGCTGGCGGACGGATGGCGCATCAGTACCGGTTCTATAACCTATCCGCAGATTGGTTTCTTCATTAAACTCATAATCCAACGTTACTCTCGGGACAAAATTAGCAAAGTCCCTTTTCGTGTTTTCATAGCCCGGGAACAAACGATCACTGTTCAATTTGGAGATTTCATAATCCAGCGAGGAGAAAATCCTTATTTTATCTTTATTGAAACGGAAACCCAAACCTACTTCATGTTGGAGGTAAGCGTTTTCAAATCGATTACTGAGTGTGCTGTCCACCCTGAACCCCGTCGCTTCCATTTCCCTTTGGAGGACTTCCTGGTTGTTCTTAGAGAGGTCATTGCCGACTTCATATTCGAGGCTTAATTGAGAGTATTGCCCGATGGGTTCGGTATATTCCACTTCCAACTCGTAATTAAAGCTATTGCCTTTATTATTGGTTTGCTGGATCAAACTGTCCAAACTGTTGTTTTGAAAGCTCCTGTTGGCAGAAGTCAAAAGCCGCTCATTGTTCGAATTGTTCAACCGTGTAGAAATGCTTGCGGATAAGGTTCTGCCTCTCTTGTTGAACTTATAGGCATATGTCAAGTCGTTATTGAAGCGAATTGATTCCGAACTGGATCTGGTGGCATTGATCGTCTCACTGATGGGGGTATTGACGTCAAACAGGTTTCTCGCATCAATGACATCGGTGGACTGCCTTTGGAAAAAGGAAATATTAGGTCTCCAGATCAAGGCATGTTTTTCGTTAAAATCGTAATCCAGCCTCAAATCTATTCGGTGCCTTTGGGTATGATTGTCCTCATTACGGTCTTCTTGGTACAACTGTAGGCTGTCACTGGGCAACACATATTCCCTAGAAGTAGTCCGGTTGAGGAAGTTTTTACTGTCGTTGAAGAAGTAACTTCCGGTGATTTTCGCCTTCCCGTCATCGAATTTGTCAGAGAAGTTTAAGCCTATGGAGTTGGTTGTAGTGATCCCCGGCCTTTCCCAGGTGGTGAGGGCATTGCCGCTATTCCTGCCTCCGCCTCCACGGTTGCCTCCGCTACCTTCTCCAAAGGCACCAGAGAGGTCATCGGCAGAGAAATTTTGTTGGTTGATGTTGTTGCTGAGTCCCAGGATCGTCAACCGCCTGGGGCCATTGAAAAGATTGATATTTCCCCCCAGCAGGTAATTGTCGTCGGTACCATACCCCCCGTAGAATTTACCGAACTTTCCTCCCCGGACTTCTTTCTTGGTGATGATATTGATTGTTTTGATGGTTTCGCCGTCATCAAACCCGGTTAATATTGCCTGGTCGGTCTTTTGGTCCAAAAACTCAATTTTATCGATGATCGCCACCGGGATGTTTTGCATAGCCATAGCGGGGTCATCCCCAAAAAAGGGTTCCCCATCCACCAACACCTTTCCTACCGTTTCTCCTTGAACCTCGATGGTACCGCCATTCATCACTACCCCGGGCATCTTTCTGATCAGGTCGTTGGCTTCAGCCTCCGGTCTGGTTTTAAACGCATTGGCATTGAAGGCTACCGTGTCGCCTCTTACTTCCCCGGTCAGCACCGTGCCTTCTAATACGTAAGCATCGAGCAAGGCACCTTCCTCCTCAATCTCAATGGTGCCCAGGTTATTGCCGGAGAAGTTATCGAAGGTTCTTGAATAGGTTTCGTATCCGATATAGCTTAGTTCCAATACAAAAGTGTTCTGACCGGGTTTATCCATTTCAAAATATCCGGAATTATCGGTCACCGTGGTTGAGATGGTTTCCCCCCCTTTTGTTTTTAAAAACACGTAGGCTCCAGGCAGAGAGGTTTTTGTGGCTTTGTCCACAATCTTTCCGCTTAGGATGTCTTGTCCAAAAGCTATCCCTGGAAGAATTAGGAGGAAAATAAAAATTAAAGGTGTGTACCGTAACATAATTTTGTTTAAATACTGAAAGCTTTGATTTTGTCTATATTAGTAGGACAGCAAAATACGTAAAAGGTTTAAAGCGGGACTTCATTTTTGTGTGAATGGAATCCTTGATGGCTAAGCGGGGAACGAGGGATGGGTTATAGCAAAAAAATAATGATGTAAGGAGCTGACATTTTCCCGAAAAACAATTCCGAAAGGCAATCATCCAGTCTTCGAAGAAAAGTTAGCTTTTAAGGTGCGGATGATCTCATCCAGCCCATTCAATTTTATTTCATACATGGTATTTAACCAGATTCCGAGCTTGCCGGCCGGGAAGCCCTGCTTGTGCATCCAGATAAGGTAATGTTCTGGAATGTCACAGATCAAACTGCCTTTGTATTTCCCATAAGGCATTTTTTTGGTTACCAAATCGATCAGGATTTCTTTTTGCATAGGAGTGGTAGGTTCTACAGGGGTTTTGGATCGGATCGTCGGGACGCCAGTAAATCGCCGCGTCGGGATGGCTTCCCCCAAAACGATCTTGCCACATTCATCCTGTATTCCGTTAGCCGGCCAAATATACGGGGAATAGCATTGGCTTCCGATAGGGGATAGCTGCTAAAATAACTGTAAAGGTTATTTGGTCTCTTAAATGCCGTTGCTTGGATGGGGTATTACAGCGTCTGTCTCCAGCACGGAAATGTGTTGATCCCGAAATAAATTTATATTTTTAGAAGATTTATTCAGCAGCAGGTGGCTGTAACGTCACGTTTTGACCGAGTATAATAACGTATTCAAATTAAAATAAATGCTATGCGGTATTTCCTGGTAATGCTATTCATAATAACTGGTTCAATGGCTTTTGCCCAACAGGGGAATCCCCTGCCCATTGTGCACCAAAAAATGCAGGCATTGAAATGGCTGTCCGGTAAATGGGAAGGTACTGCCCACCTTATCGGGCAAGGCGGGAGCAAACAAGAAATAAACCATCACTTAGCGTTCTCTCCACAGCTGAACGGAACCATGTTTTTGATAACCGAAAAGGCCTTGGTAGCTAAGGACACGATCTTCCAGAATCTCGGCTTTTTAGGCTACGATTTTCTTCAGTCCAAATATAATCTTCTAGCATTCACTAACGGAGGTGCCCAAAT
>CAZHZP010000045.1:6762-14462 GCA_964537165.1 uncultured Roseivirgaceae bacterium
ATTTTCTTCAGTCCAAATATAATCTTCTAGCATTCACTAACGGAGGTGCCCAAATGGAAGCCTACGTAGAAGTCCTGGCTGACAAGATGATTTGGCGTTTTCATGCAGCGGGCCATATTTATAAATATACCGCTAACCTGAACAAACAGAATCAATGGCAACAAGTCGGGGAAGTAAGTTCGGATGAGGGAAAAAGTTGGACACCTTTTTTAGAATCAACGCTCAACCGGGTAGAATAACGGCTGATATGCTCCAGGTTGTCGATCCCGATCCCTCACGCTGATCAACAAATCGCTGTAACAAAGAACACCCCTGGCACGCAACAAGCTGAGCGCCGTTCTGGGTGTCGTGATAATACCTACAAAAACCAAGACACTATTAAATTAACTGTTGCGGGATTACCTTGGAAGGCGCGGATGGGTAACTATGGGGAACTCCCCGCTGAGCGACTTGAGGAAGGCAACAATTTGAGAAACCTCTTCTTCCGTAAATTCCCGGTTGAGCTGGCTTGAACCCATCACAGACACGGCCTCTTCCAGTGTCTTCGCTGAGCCATCATGAAAGTAAGGGTAGGTAAACTCGACATTCCGCAAGGGCGCGACCCGAAAAACATACATATCCGCTTCATCACCCGTAAGGGCATGAAGCCCCGTGTCTTCACTTCCTTGATTGCTGGCGTGGGTAAAGGGCATGAAACTGTTTCCACCCAACAACGGGCCGTTATGACATCCCATACAACCGCTTTGCATAAACAAATCCAGACCGGCCTTTTCTATCTCATCTAACGCATCTTCTTCGCCTTCCAGAAAGCGGTCAAAGGGTGATCCCGGCGTGATCAGTGTCCTTTCAAAACTGGCAATGGCTTTGGCTAAATTGTCAAAAGTAAAGGGGTCTTCCTCATCCGGAAAAGCCTTATCAAAATAAGCGCGATAGCCGCTTTCATCCAAACGATCCATGGCCTCGTCCGGTGTTAAATCCATTTCCACGTGCGCCTGGATAGGGCCCACGGCCTGTTCCTCCAAAGTTGCGGCACGGCCATCCCAAAATTGGGACTGAAGAAAGGCGGCGTTATAAACGGTAGGGCTGTTTCTTGGCCCCACCCGGCCTGAATCTCCCATGGCCAGCGCCCGGTGGTCCACGCCCGCGGCGCCCACCACATGGCAGGAGTTACAAGAAATAATGCCTGACCGGGACAAGCGGTTCTCAAAAAAAAGCATATGCCCAAGGTCAATTTTCTCCTCAGTCATAGGGTTATCTGCTGGAGCATCAGCTTCTGCGGGTAGAGGCTCAAAAATTTGGGCGTACTTGCTTTTCTCCTCAGTTACTTCCTGCTGGGTTTCTTCTTGCGGTTGGGGGCCACAGCCAGCAAGTAAAAACACGGATGAAAAACAAAATCCGAGTGCCATAAAGGAAAATTTGAGTAATGATTGAGTGGATGAAGTCATGGTGTGAAGGTTAAGCTGGTGATTATATGGTATTCCTCTGCTATCCAAATCAGTTTCCGTTCCAGTTTCCTAAAATAGGTAAAATATTATATCCTCCGGCAAGAAGTGTCGGCATAAACTGACAAAGGTGCGGCAGTGGGGGAACTGTGTGGAGTTTCGATGAGGAACGAAGTAGTGATGACCCCTAATCGCCTTGAACGGGGTGGGACGGCTGCCCAGCTGTTGTCGGTCTTCCAGATGCAGCAGGGTAATGCCATACCATTCTAGCGTTCTTGCTTGATAAATTCCCTCCTCGTCTCCACTTTAAAGCCCTCTTTCTCTTGCGCCTTCCAGAGCTTCTGGCTGAACCTTAGTTGTTGCCCAGCGATAATTAATATCACCGATGTTAGTAACTAAGCCAAGCTGAAGCATCAACCGCCGGACAAAACGAAATCAATTTCTGAACGATTTTTTGACGCCACCCAATCCTGTGTATTAACCAGGTCGGCTTGTAACCACGCTATCGCTGTATCCTTTGCTTTCATGTTAAACCACTCAACTTCAGCAGAAGTAAAGTTGTCCAACAAGTCCCTAACCCAGGGTTCATCTGGCTTTTTGCCCACCAAGGCCACTTTATCGAAAGCGTTGGCCAATCCGGTGTTGAAATCCATCTCCTCACGTAGTTCATGCAAATCGATTCCTTCAAGGTCAGCGATCTCAAGATAAAAGCGGATACTGGGATACTGTTTTAGCCTGTTGACGAATAGAGGAAGAAGTTTGTGGTAATCAGATGCGGTTAGTTGTTTACTTGCTTTAGCTGCGATTATTTTTCCTTGCGTGTATGCTAATATTTGTACCATCGGTTTAAAATGTATTTACAGGTGTAGTTAAACAATGTTTGGTCAGCCTGACCTTCGTGCACTGTCGTACAGACAATCCAGCCACCAATTTATTCTTACAGCTTTTTCAAGTACGATCATCAGGGGATAATCCGGGTTTATGTTATTGACCCCCTGTAAACTAGGAGTGAATAAAGTTTAGAATGGCGAGGTAATTGGTACCGCCCAGCTTCGGGCAACATCTGTAGGTATGGGGAAAAAATGAAATGCTTTTGTAGCCTCCAAGTAACAGTTGGTTGTTACGCTTCGAACCCACGGGAGAATGTAAAAACCTCCCATTGGCGGTGCCTGTTTTTTACCTGCGCAAAGCGATGGCCTTATGGGGCGGATAGATGTCAGCATGGCATTTTTATGCCATCGTTTTCCCATCCCCGTTTGGTTTATGTTGTGGTGTAAATAAGATAGGAATTATAAGTTGGTACAATGTTCGTTTTTTGGTTGCCCATAAAAAACACTTAAATGAATTAGGTATGAAAGAGAAGAAAAGCAAGTACACATGGTTGAATTCCATCGTTAAGTTCTGCGCGGTGCTCGGAATCGTTATATTTCTTGGAGCGGCCTCGTGTGGTGGGGAAGACAATAATGATGACGGTACCACCACCGGAACTACTACTGGTACTACCACGGGCACCACTACAGGTACTACGACGGGGACAACTACAGGGACGACCACGGGTACCACTACAGGTACTACGACGGGGACAACTACAGGCACGACCACGGGCACCACTACCGGAACCACCACGGGTACTACAACAGGTACTACGACGGGAACGACTACAGGCACGACCACGGGTACCACTACAGGAACGACTACAGGTACAACTACCGGAACCACCACGGGTACTACAACAGGAACCACCACGGGTACTACTACTGGTACCACCACTGGAACGACTACCGGCACTACGACAGGGAGTACTACCGGGTCCACCACGGGTACGACTGGCCGTTAAACTGAGCTGCGTCTGTATTAAGACTGAAGCAAAAGATCTGACCTTAGATCTTTTGCTTCATCTATTCTAGTGTAAAGTTAACCGAAAGATGTCCAAATATACCCGCAGATTGCGCAGATCTGCGCAGATTCATTTGTTAATCTGCGAAATCTGCAAGAACAAACGTCATATTATTATTAACACAGCACTGGGAAGGTTTCAATTAGAAATAAATCCATTCCGCAATCTACCTATTTCATTTCGTCGTGCGTGAGAATTTTTTAACCCAAGGCATAAGATCGGTCTTTAGGCTAGACTTAAGGGCTTTGGCCTTATTAAGAATTTCGCTTTCGCTGGTCCTGATGATGGATCTGGTTTTTCGCCTGTCTGATCTAAAAGCCTTTTATACAGGACAAGGAGTATTGCCGCTTGAAGGACTCTTTCAATTCCATTGGCATCCTGCCTTTTTCTCCTTGTTTACTACGAACGACAACCATTACCTCCAGATGGCATTGTTTGGTATAAATATCCTGTGTGTTCTCTGCTTGTTGGTCGGTTACAGGACAAGATTATTTACGGTTTTGGTCTGGATATTCCTTATCTCCATCCATAACAGAACTCCTCTTACTATGCAGGCGGGAGATCATTTACTTAGGATGCTGGTGTTCTGGGGGATTTTCCTTCCTTGGGGACATTTGTTTTCCATGGATGCTTACCGAAACAGCGTGGTGAAAGGGCCCTTTTCGTACGAGTCTTTTGCTGGCTTGGCCTATATATGTCAGATTGTTCTCTTATATCATTTTTCCGCATTGCTAAAGAGCTCGGTTGAATGGCGGTCAGAGTTCACCGCCCTCTATTACGCACTAAGCATAGACCAGATTGTAAGGCCCGTAGGCCAATGGCTCTATCCCAACTATGAATTATTAAAGGTATTGACAGCGGGCGCATTTTACTTGGAGTTGGTATTGCCGCTGCTATTGTTGGTTCCATTTTACAATGCATGGTTTCGGATGGTGGTAATCATTGGTACCCTATCACTACAGCTCGGCATTTTTGCTACCATGAACGTGGGCCTTTTCACCGTGACCAGCATGGTGATGATGATCGGCCTGCTGCCTTCTTCTTTTTTGGATAAAGTCTGGCCCAGCCTGTCGGTACCTATAAACCACCAGAAGCCGATGTTGGGTCGCCTGCTCTTGAGACTCCCGTACTTTAAGAGAAAAAGCAGTTCGACCCGTCTAAAACCTCGCCTTGCTTCTGAAATAGTTGTCATACTTGCACTTGCCTACGTATTGGGCTGGAACATGAACACGGTGGGGAGGAAAGTCATTCCCGACAACCTGCTTTGGATAGGCTACCTGTTTAAACTGCAGCAGCACTGGGCGATGTTCGCCCCAACAGTCTTTAAAAATGACGGCTGGTTTATCTATCTAGGAACCACGGTAGATGGAGAAGAAATCGACCTTCTGAGAAACGGATTACCTATAGACTATAACAAGCCTGCAAGGGTATCTGATCTGGTGAAAAATGACAGGTGGAGAAAGTATGGTGAAAACATCATCATGAAAAGCAATAGCCAAGTAAGACCCTACTTCTGCAACTTCTTGTTAACCGACTGGAACTCATCTAATTCTGATCAAGCTGTCAAACAACTGAAGATCATCTACATGCATGAAGAGACCTTGCCTGATTATCAGACGGCAGAAGTTGAACCTTGGGAACTATGTAGTTGTTCGGCGGATCCATAACGAAGAGTTGAACGCTGTCCTTTCTATACCAGGAACCACGATACCAGTTGGAAAAATGCAGACATGGTCAATCTCCATGAGATCACATCCCGTTTATTTAGTGGTTGTGATTTTAATATCTCTAAACAAATATAGATTATCACTTATTCTAAGTTCCTTCCCACTTTCCGTCGTCACGTTTTTAAGAATAACTTCTTTGGTTCTCACATGGGGATAGTTTTCTTCGTAGGAGTCGTCGGTCATCTGCGGGTTAAAATTGGCGAAGATGGTCGGCCCATCGTATCCCTCCGGGTGGTTTGAATCTACGATGTGCAGGTTTTCAATAATGATTCGTTCCGGCATGTAGGCAGTATAGCCGAAATCATGCTGTCCAGAGTTTGATCCTCCGATTAGGACGGGATTGGCGGTTTTGCCTCCGGAAGGTATAAATTTAACATTGCGGATGATAAAGTCACCTTCCCAGGTGCTACCGTAGTCGGGGCGAAGATTCACCAGGTTTCGCCCATACAGCGTCGTATTTTCTATTAGAAAGGTTCCGCTACCGATAGCGTTTACGCCCATATGTCCCAATTCGGAATTCCGGATGGTCGCATTGGCGACGCCCATATGGGCATCGAACCTTGAAAAACTGCAGCGGTCCAGGATCAGGTTTTTAGAAAAGTTGGATCCCATGATCCCCCAGTAAGTGGGATCATTGATGTCGTTGGTCTGGCTGCAGTGTTCAAAGGTGACATTGAGGGCCCGGCTAATGGATATGTCGTAGCTGCCCATGGATACGGGCACACCGGCTGATCCGATGGTCCCGTAGGTCTTGCGGCCGGTCAGCACAGTGTTGCGGATGGTCACATCAGAACAGTCCCGGATATTAAAAAAACCGTTGTAAGGTGCACCCTGCTCGCCCTCCCCCGTGACATCATGCTCCAAACCATCCACAAGGACATTGGAACGTCGGATGGCGATGCCACGGCTATAGTAGGTGTATTTTGATTCAGCCTGGTTGGCGATGGTGGTGAACTTTCCCCCGCGGATGGTAAGTGTTGTTTCGTCAATGGGAATGGCGGTAATTTCAGTGATTTGATCGAAGTTCCAGATGATGGGGGCCTTCATATCCACCTTGCCGTCTTTGTCTGCTATAAAGATGTCGGTTTGGGCGGAGCCGTTGTTTTGGTTGGGTCCGAAACGGATATAACGGCGGACGTTGGCGTCGGTGACGGTAATTAGACTGGGGCCGGGTAGGGGGACATCGATTTTTTGCTGGTTCTTTTTGAGCGAAGTGATTCCCGCCAACTCATAAGGTTTCAAGACCGAGGTGACGTCAAACACATTTTGTGTGCGGTCTTCTACCTCGGTATCATCTATGATAAACTCGGCTGTGCCAAAATCCGTGTCGGTTTGGATGACCGCTGTGCGGGCTTTCCCCCCAATATAATAAACGGCGTGGTTATCGGCCCTTACCGGCAAATTCTCCCGATTGGCAAGTGCATGTGCTGCGGCAATGGCATCCATATCGTCCGTCTTTCCGTCGCCTTTGGCTCCCAAGTCGCTGTATTGTACATATCCTTTTTGCTTCAGCTTTTGGTTGTCTTTTTCCGAAATCCTGATTTCCAGCGTGCCTTTCTCATTGCTTCGAAGTTCAATGCCTTTTTTCTTGCTCAAACTAATTACAATGGGCTCTTGGGACGTTTTAGACGGGGTGTGCCCGGCAGTCCATTGGAATGGGAATAACAGGAGGGCTAAAAACAGGTACTTCATTGCTTTTGGGTTTATAGTACTTTCTTCAAAGTAAAAAGAAACGGCCAAATCCGCCTCCGGAACGGTATAAATGCAGCGGCTGATTTTAATTCAAGCGAAGGTCATGCGTTGCCAAGGCCTATCGCTGCTTGAAGAATATTTGCTAATAAAACACACTGTCAAAGAAATCCCGCATTTCTGCGGCATATTTTACACCGAATTGTGCAAATGTCGCTCTTGTTTGCCTATCTGGCTTCCAGTCAAAGAAGGCATGATGGGCGTCTTCCACTTGGATGTATTGCACCCGCTGCCCGGCGGCCTGCAAAATATCCACGTCCGATTGAACCATTTCATGCGTAATCAAGAAGTCTTTTGTTCCGCGCACGATAAAGTGGGGAACAGCCCGGTCATGGACTTGGGGAATATGTTTGGCGGGCGATACGGCATGATGGTAGGCTTCATCCGTTTGCTCGAGGAAATCGGCGAAATTTTTTGCGTCATAAACACCGTAGCTCGGTGCTACTGCCTTCACAGCTTGGGTAATTTCCTGCCTAACTTCCTGAATGGGCTTTCCGGTAGGCATGTAGCTGGGCACATACTCATAAACCCCTGGCCGGACACCAAAACCGGAATCTCCTATCATGGGTGGAAAAAGCGCGCCGGCTCCTGCCAGGTGTCCCCCTGCACTGTCCCCCGTGAGGGCCAGACGGCCGGGATCGAGGCCATACCGCCCGGCATTTTCTTGGATATGCGCAATCGCCCCGAATACGTCCTCTATCAGGTGGTGCATATGGTTGGGTTGGGGATCACCGTCCAGTTTGTTTATCCATCGGTAGTCAATGCTGAACACCACATAGCGTCGATCTCTGAGCAGCTCCCGGGCCAGTCCGCGCATGATGTCTTCATTGTTGGAGGACCAGCCTCCGCCATGGATAATGACAATTCCCGGAAGATTACTTGCTC
>CAZHZP010000046.1:0-14377 GCA_964537165.1 uncultured Roseivirgaceae bacterium
ACTTTTCGGAAACCGTCGCCGATCAGATTTTGAACAATATCATCATCAAGGATTATGATAAAAATCTGAAGAAATACCTTTCTTCTTTTGGCTCCGAAGATAGCAAAGTGGACGCTTATGAAGCGTTCCTTAGGGCCTGGATTATCCTTGAAAGGGCCGCTGAAAGAACTGATGGCGAAAGTAATTCGGCTGTCGGCGATAAGGCCGGTTCATATTTGAGGTCATTGGATAAACTGAGTGATTTTAATGATGAGGAAATTGAGGACTTAAAGGAACTGAGAATTCTTAGGCACAAACTTTTACACGGGTTTAATGCTATCACGCCCGATGAATTGAAGCCGTCCTTCGATCGGCTGATAGGATTTTGCTCGATGGGTATCGCCAGGTTGCCTAAGGGGCCGTTGAAAGAAAAATTGGGCAGGGAGCTTAAGGAATTGACCGGTCGCGTGGTTTAGAAAAGAAAAGTAGTAATTGCCTCAAGGCTAAAAGAAGAAAAATGGAGTGGGGGATCAATGCGATACCCCCACGTAGAGTTCTTTCAGTTTTTCTACCGTGTAGTTTATTTCTTCAATGGTATTGAACCGGCTGAAAGAAAATCTGACTGAATCCCTTTCCGGATTGTGGTTGATTGCCCGCAGGACATGCGAACCGACAGCGGCGCCGCTGCTACAGGCTGAGCCTCCAGACGCGGCTATACCTTGTAGGTCGAGATTGAATAATACCATGCCCCGGTTGGCCTCTGAAGGAGGCAAACTTACATTCAATACAGTATAAAGGCTATTGTCCAGGTCAGCTGAAAGCCCATTGAACCCCACGTCGGGTATGTTGTCTTTAAGAACTTGTATGAAATGGGCCTTTAAAGATTCTATATGTGTGCGGTGACTGGACATTTCCTCATAAGCGATTTCCAATGCCTTGGCAACGCCTATAGCGCCATATACGTTTTCTGTGCCTCCCCGCATGTTTCTTTCCTGAGCACCTCCTAGGATAAAAGGATGGATTTTTTTGTCTTTTTTTACATAAAGAAACCCAGATCCTTTTGGACCATGAAATTTATGTCCGGCTCCGGCAGTAGCATTCACCCATGTCTCGGAGAGGTTATGAACATAATGCCCCACCGTCTGGACAGTGTCCGAGTGAAAGAAGGCCTGGTATTCTTTGCAATACTGTCCCACCAAATGAATATCGTTGATATTGCCGACCTCATTATTGGCATGCATGATGCTGACGAAGGATTTGGGATGGGCTTCCAAGAGCGTTTTTAAATGGGCCAGGTCCAGCCGCCCCTGCTCATCTACTTCGACAAAACTCAACCGGATCCGGCCTCTTTTCTCCAATTCTTCTAAAGGATGCAACACGGCGTGGTGCTCCAAGGGAGAGGTAATCGCATGGGTGATCCCATGGCTTTCTATGCCGCAAAAGATTGCGGTATTGTCGGCCTCTGTTCCCCCCGAAGTAAAGAATATCTCCGAAGGACTGGCATTTAACAGTGCTGCTATTTTTTTTCTGGCTTTTTCAATCGCCGTTCTGACTTCCCGTCCTGGTGAATGCACCGAAGAGGGGTTGCCATAGTGCTCCCGCATATACGGTAGCATCGCCTCCAATACACGCTCGTCCAGTGCGGTCGTCGCGGCATTGTCAAAATAAACTTTCATATAACGTTAGCGGGAATCAATTTCCCGTTGATATCACTTCTTTAATGTCCAGCATGATTTTCTTTGCCAAATGTTCGGCAGTGGCCTGGGTGGAGGACTCGGAATAGATCCGGATAATCGGCTCCGTATTGGACTTTCTCAGATGCACCCATTCTTTTTCGAATTCGATCTTCACCCCATCGATATCGTTGATGGGATGCTTGCTGTACCGTTGCCTGATCTTTTCCAAAATGGTGTCGACATTGATGTCTGGCGTCAATTCGATCTTGTTTTTGGAAATGTAATAATTGGGATAGCTTGCCCTCAGCCGGCTACAGGATTTCCCAAATTTGGCCAGATGGGTTAAAAATAAACCGATTCCTACCAGTGCGTCCCTCCCATAGTGGGATTCGGGATAAATGACCCCGCCGTTTCCTTCCCCGCCGATGACCGCCTCCGTCTCTTTCATTTTCTCCACCACGTTGACTTCCCCAACGGCAGCCGCATTATAAGCCCCGCCATGTTTTTCTGTCACATCCCTCAAAGCGCGGGTCGAGCTCAGGTTGGAGACGGTATTGCCTGGTGTGTTGGCAAGTACATAATCAGCCACTGCTACTAAAGTGTACTCCTCTCCAAAGAAAGTGCCGTCTTCATTCAGGAAGGCCAGCCTGTCCACGTCAGGGTCCACTACGATGCCCAGGTCGTATTTGCCATTTTCCAGCTTACCGGAAATATCCCTGAGGTTCTCGGGCAGCGGTTCGGGATTGTGTGGGAAATATCCGTCGGGCGTGCAGTACATTTCTTCTATTTCTGTCACCCCCAGTGCCCTGAGTAGTTTTGGAATGAAAATCCCTCCTGTGGAGTTGACACAATCGATGACGACTTTAAAGTTCCTGGCGGCAATGGCTTCCCTATCCACCAGTTTTAAATCCAGAACATGCTGGATGTGCTTATCGATGTAGTCATTATTGACCGTATAGCTGCCCAGTTTTTTGGTTTCTATAAACTTGTAGCCGTCGTTTTCTGCTCTTTCGAGGATGTCCTTGCCTTCCAGATCAGAAATGAATTCGCCTTTATTGTTGAGTAGTTTTAATGCATTCCACTGGGTGGGATTATGGCTGGCGGTGATGATGATGCCTCCGCCGGCATTCTCCATGGACACGGCAAGTTCTACCGTCGGCGTGGTGCTGAGGCCGAGATCCACCACATGGATACCCAGACCCTGGAGGGTGGCAGCTACTAGTTTAGATACCATTTCACCCGAAATCCTTGCGTCTCGTCCAATGACCACTGTGGGATTTTGGAATCGTTCCAAAACCCATGATCCATAAGCTGCGGTAAATTTAACAATATCAACCGGAGTCAGGTTTTCCCCTACAGTTCCTCCGATTGTTCCCCGGATGCCGGAAATAGATTTAATTAATGCCACGTAAGAGTTGGTTAGTTTTTGATATAAAAATCGGGAATATCTTTAAGAAGATTCCTATTTAAATTTGGCCATCACTTTGTCCACTTCGTTGTCCGGGTTGCCGCAGCTGGAGTCGACGTCCACGGTCTTGCCACAATAGCCACATGTACCGCCGTCTTTATTCAAAAAAGGGTTTTGGGAGGCACAGGTGCCCTTGAATTGCCCGTCTTTCAAAAATATCAGCCGGACTGACATTAAGATGAAGAACAGTGCCACAAAGCCTAAAGTCAAATATACAGTTGTCATATCGAATTTATTTCCTCAAATTTACGTAATACTTTCAAAACGTCTGCACTTTAAATATAGTTTCCCCAATCCTATGTCTGAAATGTCCAATCGGGATGCACAGCTAGAATCCTTCGACCGCCTGCTTACCATCATGGATGAACTGCGTGAGAAATGTCCCTGGGACCGCAAGCAAACCATTGAGAGCCTTAGACATCTGACCATAGAAGAAACCTTCGAACTTTCGGACGCTATCCTGGATGAGGATCTGGAAGAAGTGAAAAAGGAACTTGGTGACATCCTGCTACACATCGTTTTTTATGCGAAAATAGGCTCCGAAAAAAAGGCCTTCGATATCACTTCAGTGATCGACAGTCTCTGCGAAAAATTGATCCACAGACATCCCCATATCTACGGCGATGTCAATGCCCAGGATGAGGAAGCGGTGAAGAGGAATTGGGAAAAAATCAAGCTGACGGAGAATGCCAACAAAACCGTACTCGGGGGCGTGCCCCGTTCCTTGCCGGCAATGATTAAGGCAATGCGAATCCAGGAAAAGGCGAGGGGCGCGGGTTTTGATTGGGAGGAAAAGCATCAGGTTTGGGAAAAGGTAGAAGAGGAGATGCAGGAGTTCAAGGAAGAATTCAACGCCTTGCAAGAGCATGATTTGGATAGGGAGAAGGCCAGTGCTGAGTTTGGTGATCTGCTGTTTTCCCTGATTAATTATGCCCGGTTTATAGAGATCAACCCCGAAGAGGCATTAGAAAAGACCAATAAGAAGTTTATCCGACGCTTCCAGTTTCTGGAAAAGGCAGTAAAAGATCAGGGTAAGATTTTGGATGATTTAACCCTTGCGGAAATGGATCTTATCTGGGACGAGGCCAAGAAATCCGAGAACTTAGGCGGTAATAAGTAAATAATACTTTAATAACAATCAATAACGAATACAAGACCAGCAGTATCAATTGGCACATGTACGTTTAATCGACAGATTTTTATTATGGAGGTTGAAACACCTCAGGACAAAAAGTTTCATTTTGATTCTTAGTGGGATCATCGGAATCGTTGCCGGATTAGCCGCAGTAATATTAAAAGTTACCGTTCATCATATACAGCATTTTTTTGTAGAAGGAGCGGATATCAAGTACGCCAATATCCTCTACATTTTCTTGCCCCTTCTTGGGCTTTTCTTGACTTATATTGTCGCCAAATACTTCTTTAAAGATAGGGGAGGGCACGGCATACCTGACCTGCTCTATAATATATCCAAGAAGGGCGCCATTATTCCTAGGATGCATATGTACAGCAGGGCGGTGACCTCTGCGATTACAGTAGGTTTTGGAGGATCGGTGGGGTTAGAGGCTCCCATGGTGGTGACGGGGTCGGCTATAGGTTCCAATGTCGGATTGCTCGTGCACTTGAATGCGAAGAAGCGAGCCCTGTTGATTGGCTGTGGGACAGCAGGGGCGGTGTCTGCCATTTTTGGGGCGCCGATTGGTGCTGTGCTATTTGCCGTCGAGGTGATTTTGATGGAGGTTAGCGTGGGGGCTTTTGTCCCGTTGTTAATTGCTTCGGTGACCGGGTCGCTCACTTCGATGGTACTGCTTGGGAAGGATGTGATGTTCGCCTTCACCCTCCAAGATCATTTTATGGCAGCCCATACCCCTCTGTACATTTTGTTGGGTGTATTTACAGGAGTGGTTTCTATCTACACGGTCAGGTCACTGATGTTGACCGAAAAACATATCCACCGCCAAAAAAATCCCTGGCTGAGGATCTTGTACGGGGGAGGTGCTTTGGGCCTGTTGATCTTCGTTTTTCCTCCGATTTACGGGGAAGGCTACACCGCTTTACAATCTTTAATTGACGGGAAGCCTCTCCAATTGTTGAACAACAGCCTTTTTTTCTCTGAAAATGAGGATGCTTATTTTTTGATTGCCTTCTTGTCCCTGATCATATTGGTAAAGCCCGTTGCTTCTTCCCTGACTATCGGGAGCGGGGGGAGTGGCGGCTTATTCGCGCCCTCCCTGTTTATCGGTGGCGTCGCGGGTTTTTTGTTTGCCTTTGTCAATAACTTCTTGGGCTGGTACATTCCGATTCCACTGGCGCACTTCACGCTGGTGGCCATGTGTGGCGTGATGAGCGGGGTCCAGTACGCGCCGCTGTCGGCGATCTTCCTGATAGCCGAAGTTACAGGCGGCTACGAACTGTTTATACCTTTAATGTTAGTCTCCGCTATTTCCTTCTCCACCACTTCTTACTTCGAGAAGAATTCCCTCTACAAGCAGCAGCTGATTAAGCAGGGGAAACACCTGCCAGAAACCAAGGATGAGGAAGTGTTGGGCCTGATCAATGTCAAAAGTATTATGGAAAGCGACTTGCTGCCGATTCATCCGGACGCCTTGTTGAAAGATCTTTGTGATTTGGTCAAGTTGTCAAAGCGTAATATTTTCCCCGTGGTAGATGAGGCGGGTATCTTACAGGGGGTGGTTACGTTGGACGATGTAAGAGATATCATGTTTGACCGGGAGAAGCAAGAGCGGCTGGTGGTTCGCTCCCTGATGAGCAAAGCCCCTGACCATATTTCCCCCACGGAAGGCATGCGGGAGGTAATGGACAAGTTCGAAAAGACCGGTGCGTGGAATCTCCCTGTGGTGGAAAATGAAAAATATATCGGTTTTATTTCTAAGTCAAGGATTTTTAATGCGTACCGGAAAAAGCTGATCAAGCAACACCAGGATTGATAAGAAAAAAATAATATTCGGTTAGCTACGTTATCCACTTTATAACGGTTGATAGACGTTCGCAACATGCTCGCTTTCAACTTTATCCACAAATTCCAGCGTTAAGTTCCTGGCTCTAAACCTCTGAGATGCAATCGTTTATACAGGTATAGAAACGGCCTGTGGATAAGTTTTGCCAATTGTGGATAAATTTTCCTTGCTTTTTATAGATGTTGAATGGAAGAAGCTAGGTAGGTTTTTGACACAGGGTCAAGAGGGAATGTTACGTAATTGTTAAGGCGTTTTACAGCCAATTTTTTCGCCGATTTAGAATAAAGTTTTGGAACCAGTCTCATCGGACTGGCCCGGCATCGTTGGCGGATTAGATCATAGCTAAAATTTCATCGATGTAGATGCGGTCATTGGAAAGCCTGGGCACTTTGTTTTGGCCGCCGAGCTTACCTTTGGACTTCATCCAACGTTCAAACAAACCCTCTGGGGCAAAGTGTACCTTGGGGCTGATCAATGCTAAGTCTTTGTACCTTTTGGCGTCATAATCTGAATTAATATCCCGCAAGTTTTGATCCAAAAGCCGGACAAATTCTTCTTTATCGGCAGGTTGCTGTTTAAATTCTATTATCCACTCGTGCGCCCCTTTGTTTCCCTCCCCGTCAAAATATACCGGTGCGGCGGTGAAATTGGTAATCAAGGCTCCTGTGGCATCACACGCCATAGAAATCGACCTTTCAGCGTTTTCAACGATGACCTCTTCCCCAAAGGCATTGATAAAATGTTTTGTTCTTCCGGAAATCCTGACCCTGTACGGCGACAGCGAGGTGAAGGTGACGGTATCCCCAATTTTGTACCGCCAGAGCCCCGCGTTGGTGCTGATCACCATCGCATAATTCCTGCCTAGCTCTGTTTCCCCCAGCGGGATGACCTGTGGCTGCTCTTTATCCCACTCGCCCATGGGGATGAATTCATAAAAGATGCCGTAATCCAGCATCAAAAGCAGGTCTTCGGATTCCCTCTGGTCCTGTATGCCAAAAAAGCCCTCGGAAGCATTATAGGTTTCCATGTAACGCATTTTGGAGGAGGGGATCAGTTCCCGGAACAATTTCTTGTAAGGGCCAAAGGCAACCGCGCCGTGAAAAAATATTTCAAGATTAGGCCATACTTCCAAGATACTGTTTTTACCGGAAAGCTCCAGTATCTTTTGAAGAAGGACGATGGTCCAGGTAGGTACCCCCGCCATGCTCACCACATTCTCATGCAGGGTTTCCTGCGCCATCTTCTCGATTTTCTGCTCCCATTCCCCCATTAATGCCACTTCAAGGCTGGGTGTCCTGGCTAGCTGCGCCCACATCGGGAGGTTTTGGATAATGACCGCGGAGATATCCCCGTAGTGACTGGATTGGTTGAAATCCAGTTCATTGACCTGGCTGGTCCCACCGATAGATAGACTTTTGCCCCTGAAGAGCTTGGTCTCGGGATAATTGTTGACATACAGGGAGATCATGTCTTTGCCACCTTTGTAATGGCAGTCTTCCAGTGCTTCCTGGGATACGGGGATGAATTTGCTCCGTCCCCCGGTGGTGCCGGAAGATTTCGAAAACCAACTGATCGTGGAAGGCCAGATAACGTTCTGTTTACCCCGCATGGTTTCCTCTATATAGGGCTTCATCTGCTCGTAATCGTGGACCGGCACCTGGCGTGAAAAGTCGCTATAGCTACGGACATCCGAAAACCCAAATTTCTTTCCGAATTCGGTTTTTTTTGCCGTTTTGACCAATTCAAAAAACAGCTCTTGCTGGACATCAATGGGGTATTTTTTGAACTTATCGATCTGATTGATGCGGTTTTTGAACAACCAGGTCATAAAAGTATTGATCACATCCATAGCTTATATTTTCCTCTTCAACTCAAAATGTTTCCCAAGATACACTTTTCTGACTTGCTCGTCGGCAGCAAGTTCTTCGGCGGTACCTGCTTTTAGCAATTTGCCTTCAAACATAAGGTAGGCCCTGTCTGTGATCGAAAGGGTTTCATTGACGTTGTGGTCGGTAATCAATATGCCGATGTTTTTGTTTTTAAGTTGGGCGACAATAGACTGGATCTCTTCCACGGCGATAGGGTCCACCCCGGCAAAGGGTTCGTCGAGGAGAACGAATTTAGGATCTACTGCTAGGGCGCGGGCGATTTCCGTTCTCCTCCTTTCCCCGCCCGAAAGCACCATTCCGAGGTTTTTACGGACATGGGTAAGGGAAAATTCTTCCAGGAGGCTTTCCATTTTTTCTTTCTGTGCCTTCTTCGGAAGATCGGTCATTTCCAGTACCGCAAGGATATTCTCTTCGACCGACAGCTTTCGAAATACCGAGGCTTCCTGGGCGAGATAGCCAATCCCCAGCTTGGCCCTGCGGTACATCGGCAAAGGGGTAATGTCTTGTTGGTCCAAAAAAACTTTTCCGCTATTGGGTTTGATCAAGCCTACGATCATATAAAATGAAGTCGTTTTGCCTGCCCCGTTAGGCCCCAATAGGCCTACAATTTCTCCTTGTCCTACCTTGACGGAGATGTCGTTGACCACTTTTCTGCCTTTGTATATTTTTACCAGGTTTTCCGCCCCTAATATCATATCAATCGAATTTTATGTCCTTAACGTAAAGTTGAAGGGTACTGGTGTTCCTAAATGTATTCTCCCGTATCCCATAGGCGACATTGAACCGCATTTTGCTGTTGAGTAGCTCGTAATATTCCGAAAAACAAAAAGCAATACAGGTTGGTCTTGTTTCCTGCCCGTCTTGCACGATTTCAAACTTCAAATGCTTGTCCTTCAGTATTTTTATATTGTCCGCATATACCTGGGAAGAAGAAAAAACAGGCTCCGGGTTGCCCGGCCCGAAAGGGGCCATCTGTTTGAGAATATTGTAAAATTTATAATTGATTTGGTCGAGCAGCAAAACGTCATCTATCTCCAGCACCGGTTTTAAATGGTTGTCGGTTATCCTTTCGCTGACAATCTGCTCAAATCGTTTTTGAAAAGCAGGGACATTGTCTACGGACATGGTCAGTCCTGCCGCATATTTGTGCCCGCCAAATTGTTCCAGAAGGTCACTACATTCGCTGATGGCTTCATAGATGTCGAAATCCACGACAGATCTGGCGCTGCCAGTGGCCTTGTTGTTGGATTCGGTGAGGATGATGGTGGGACGGTAATATTGTTCGATACATCGGGAAGCCACTATTCCGATGACACCTTTGTGCCAGTCCTGTTTGAAGAGCACGGTACTTTTTAAGGTGCCCGTGGTCTCTTGGATGCCGATCATGCGGAGCGCTTCCTTGGTGATGTTTTCGTCGAAGTTTTTGCGGCTGGCGTTGACATCTTCTACGAGCAGGGCGCGCTTCAAGGCGTCATTCAGGTCTTTTGAGATCAGCAACTGGACAGAGGCCTTGGCATGTTCCATCCTGCCGGATGCGTTGATTCTGGGGCCGATTTTAAAAACAATATCTCCGATCTCGATTTCCCTCTCCACTTTGCCATGCTGCATCAGGGCCTTCAAGCCCGGCCGGGGGTTGTTGTTGATCCGCTCCAGGCCGTAATAAGCCAAAATGCGGTTTTCCCCGGTAATGGGCACGATGTCAGCGGCAATACTGACGGCCACCAAATCCAAATATTCATAAAGATTAACGATGTCCAGCCCTTTCTCGATAGCGTAAGCCTGGATTAGTTTAAAGCCGACACCGCAGCCGCTGAGCTCTTTATAGGGATAGGCGCAGTCTTTTCGTTTGGGATCCAGAACTGCGACGGCATTCGGGATCTCCTCGCCCGGTGTATGGTGATCACAAATGATAAAGTCCACGCCGAGGGCGTTGGCCAGATCGACTTTTGCCAAAGCTTTTATCCCGCAGTCCAGGGATACGATTAGTTTGAAATTATTCTCTGCGGCAAATTGAATCCCTTTTTCGGACACCCCGTACCCTTCTTTATACCGATCGGGGATGTAGAAGTCAACATGCTCATAGAAGGACTTGAGAAAACCGTAAAACAAGGCCACTGCCGTGGTGCCATCCACATCATAGTCGCCGTAGATCAGGATTTTCTCTCCCCGGCCCATGGCCTGGGACAGCCGTTCGACCGCCTTGTCCATGTCCTTCATCAGGAAGGGATCGTGGAGCTTTTCTAAATCGGGCCGAAAATATTCTTTGGCTTCCTGAAAATCATTGATCCCCCTGTTGACAAGCATGTTAGCCAGGGTGCGGTTTACGTTGATCTCCGTGCTGAGCATTTCTACCGCATGGGGATCTGCCCCTTCATTGATTTTCCATCGATAATCCATGTGACGAAATTACTAAACTATGGGTCTTGTTCCTTACTAACTGGAATAATTATCTCCTCCCGATATCGGGAAGACTCCGCCAGTTATAGAAGAATGCTGTGATTCAGTTACCGGGGACGAACTCAAGGACCTCTTTTAAAGGCACCCTTTTTCCGTCTTTATAGGGAACAATCCAAGCTTTAGTCATGCCGATTTTTCTCATGTGTTTCTTTAAGAAGTCGGCGTCCCGGTATTTTCTGAAGTTCCCCACTACATACTGCATGTAAGTTCCGCCTTCTTCCACTTCCAAGCTGTAGTTTCTTTCTTCCTTTTCAGGGAAATCCGAAGGCCTCAACGCACCGATCTGCACTTTGAATACCACCCCGTTGTCCCAGTGCTCACCTTCTTCTGTGACCAGGCCCAATTGGACTTCCCTGCTTTTAAGTTGTTGCCGCAACTTATCGATCTCTGATTTGTGAAAACTGATTTCTTGCTCCTGTTTATGTGCCAGCGCTTTTAACGCACTGTTTTCATTGTCGCGCCTGGCCAACGAGGAGAATAGCGCCGCCTTTTCTTCCACCATTTGTTTGAGGTGTTCGGGAGTCATCTTCCTCAATTCCTTTTTCCAAGCCTTTCTCTCAGACCGGGGAAGCTGGGCGGAAGCATAGGGAGCAAAAACAAAAAAGGAGGCAAGCAGGAAGGCGAGCGAAAGGAGCTTTTTTGAAAGATAGAGACGACAGAGCATAAAAGAGGATAGCGTGATTTTCGTTCTAAAATACAAAAAATACGCTATCCTCTACTTTTTTCGATGGAAGTTTCCAATTATTTCAATCCTCCGATCATATCTTCTGGCTTGACCCACTCGTCAAACTGCTCGTTGGTAAGGAGACCGAGGGAAATGGCTGCCTCTCTGAGGCTTGTACCATCCTTGTGTGCTTTCTTGGCAATGGCGGCCGCATTTTCATAACCGATATGCGGATTCAAGGCCGTGACCAGCATCAGGGAGTTTTCGAGGTGGCGCTGGATGAAAGGCGTATTAGGTTCAATACCGACCGCACAGTTGTCATTGAAGGAAACGCAGGCATCCCCAATCAGCCGTGCGGAGGTGAGCAGGTTGTGGATCATCATCGGTTTGAATACGTTCAGCTCAAAATGACCGTTGGAGCCGCCCACTGAAATGGCTACATCATTGCCCATCACCTGTGCACAGACCATGGTCAGGGCTTCTACCTGGGTGGGGTTCACTTTGCCCGGCATGATAGAGGATCCAGGTTCGTTTTCGGGAATGAGGATCTCCCCGATACCCGAGCGTGGTCCGGAAGAGAGCATCCGGATGTCGTTGGCGATTTTCATCAGGCTTACCGCCAGTTGCTTCAAGGCGCCGTGGGTTTCGACTATGGCGTCGTGCGCTGCCAGGGACTCGAATTTATTAGGGGCAGTGACAAAAGGATGGCCGGCATTTTCAGCTATTTTTTTGGCTACTAGTTCTGCGTATCTTTTGGGCGTATTCAAACCTGTGCCCACTGCTGTTCCGCCCAATGCCAATTCTGAAAGGTGCTCCAGCGTGTTCCGTAAGGCTTTCAAACCATAGGTTAGCTGGGCCACATAGCCCGAAAATTCCTGTCCCAAGGTGAGCGGAGTGGCGTCCATGAAGTGGGTTCGGCCGATTTTCACTACATGCATGAATTTTTCCGACTTCTCCTGAAGGGTATCCCTTAGCTTCTCCACACCGGGGATGGTCGTTTCTACCACCATCTTGTAAGCAGCGATATGCATGGCGGTGGGGAAGGTGTCGTTGGACGACTGGGATTTATTCACGTCATCGTTCGGATGGATTTTCTTTTTCTCATCTTCCAGTGATCCGCCCAACAGGACATGTCCTCTGTAGGCGATCACCTCGTTGGAGTTCATATTGGACTGCGTACCCGAACCGGTTTGCCAGATGACCAAAGGGAATTGGTCATCCAGTTTGCCCTCAAGGATTTCATCACAGACTTGGCTGATGATTTTTGCTTTTTCAGGATCCAGGACGCCCAGCTCGGCATTGGCATTGGCTGCCGATTTCTTGAGAACGGCAAAGGCATGAATGATCTCCAGGGGCATCTGGTTGCGAGCACCGCCGATTTTAAAATTGTTGATAGAGCGTTGTGTCTGTGCGCCCCAATACTTGTCTGCGGGCACCTCGACAGGACCCATGGTGTCTTTTTCTATTCTAAACTGCATGGAAAGCGATGTTTATTTAAAATGTAAAACTAGGATGCTAATTTAAGCCTTAATCTTTAATATCTCCGAGCAGCGTTTTCGCTTCTCTAGGAAAGTAACTTCCCGGTTCTCAATTTTTCTCCTGTAGACTCAACATCTGGTGGAAGATCATCTGAGATTGTTTCAACTTTGATTTGAAATACATCCAGGCAAAAGCAAAATTGCCCGCGCCGGCCAGTACGCACAGCGAAGCATAGAGCCATTGATTGTTGTTCAATGCTAAAAACAGCCCTGCCAGCAAGGTAACGGCACTCCAAAATGCCAAAAATAAGATGGAACTTGGAAACAAGGTGTACTTCAAAAATAGGATACAGCCACTGCGGGTAGGCTCGATCTTCCCATTGATCAGCGGCAGGAAGCTGTCTGCCCGTTTGATTACCAAGGACAAACGGAAACGGTTTTTGTCAACCTCTCCGTTGAATTGATAATTCTCGACGGAATATTCGGCATAGTCCAGGTAGTTTACCTTTTTGGTGACGGCCGCAATTTTCCTGGCCACCTCTTCGCAGGAAAAGGAAGAAACTAAAATCTCACTATGGTTGGGAAAAATATTCACAATGAGTTGTGGTTTGTAATGGCCAGGGTTTTACGGCCGCATAAGACTGATAAGGTTGGGAATAGCCTTGTGTTAGCCTTTCACGGCCATGCAGGAAATTTCCACATTAACGTTTTTGGGCAGCTTGCTCACTTCAACGGTTTCCCGGGCCGGGGGGCTGCTTTTGAAATACTGTCCGTAGGCTTCGTTGATGGCGGTAAAATCATCCATGTTTCGGATAAAGATCGTGCATTTTACCACATCATTAAAGCTGAACTGGGCGGCAGCCAGTATGGCATCCAGGTTTTTCATCACGGCATGGGTTTCCTCGGTGATGTTTTCATTGATCAAGTCGCCGCTATCGGCATCCAGGGCAATCTGACCGGACACATATAAGACATTGCCAACCTTGACCGCCTGGCTGTAAGGACCTATCGGCGCCGGGGCATTCTTTGAAAATACTATTTCTTTGGACATACAGGTTTCTTTTACAACAAACTTAATTAACGGATTTTAGGATTAAAAGATTAACTTCTCTGGAGGTGGTGAAAGTTCATAATGACCCCCATTCATCTGACAGGACGTCCGATCAACCGCATATTAGTGTAAAAAGAACAATTAATTTGCGTCGCTATTGTTAAATATTTAATATTGGTTCGAAGAAAAAATTCTACCCTGCATAGCCGGCAAACCATGCAGCGTAGAGGGTTTTGCTACATTGTTTTGAAAATTAACATAAATCCAAATCCTATGAATCAAAAAAGTTTACCCCCGAGTAGGGGGTGGAGAGGCTGGGCCAGTGCATTTTTCGTGTATCTGGTGTTTTCTCTTCCCCTTTACGCATTTCCTGCTGTTTCTGGGCCGAATGAAGAACGCGATATCGCCGTTACCGGGACGGTAGTTGGGAGCGATGGCGAACCCATCCCAGGTGTGTCGGTAGTAGTCAAAGGCACGGCAATAGGTGTTGCAACGGATATTGACGGACGTTTTTCCCTGAATGTGCCTTCGAGTTCCAGTGTTTTAGTTTTCTCTTATCTGGGTTATACCTCGCAGGAACTAGCCGTTGGTAACCAAACCTCCTTCGATATTGTATTACAAGAAGATTTCAGCGATCTGGGAGAGGTCGTGGTTGTGGGCTACGGAACGCAACGGCGAGGAACGGTGACAGGGGCGATAGGCGAGGTCAAAGCCGAAGATCTTCTGAGGACGCCATC
>CAZHZP010000047.1:0-14316 GCA_964537165.1 uncultured Roseivirgaceae bacterium
GGTTTTTTTAAGTGTTAAAACCTTCGGGATTATGTCTCGAAGGTTTTTTATTTGTTCCTCACCAAGTCGTGAAGCTATAGGTGATATAGCTGACAATAGCGACGTATGTCCTAGACAAAAAAAGCAACCCCATTGGGGTTGCCGTTACATCCTGTGTGCAGTTTTATTTAAATTCTATCCTATTGTTGTCCCGGTTTATGTCAGCCAATCGGCCACTGGGGTCTATTTCTACGCTTTTGATAGTAGATTTAGCTTTAGGAAGCAGGATTTCCGTGGTAGAATGCGTCCACGGCCACCTTTGGGTAGCTACTCGCTCAGGCATTCCGTTTTCCAACGGTTTTTCACCGCGTTGAATCACCAAGGGAAGATATACCGTTTCCTGTTTTCCATCGGTATAGGTGATGACCAAGTCGATTGGCATAGGCATAAGACCCACTCTTTCCAAAGTAATTCTCGTATTATCGTCGGGCGTTTGATCCACTGATTTTACTCCATAGTCAATGCTTTTGGTGCTATTCACCCAGTACTCTTTGTACCAGTCCAGCTCCAGTCCGCTTTCTTTTTCCATTACGCGGATGAAGTCGTTTACATTTGGATGTTTGAACTGCCAAGTATCCCAGAACCTGAGCATGCCTCGATCGCGGTTTTCCGCACCGATGACATAACCCAATTGCTCCAAGAAAACGGATCCTTTGGAATAAGCCGCACCGCTATATGCGGAATTGGTGTGGAAGTGGTCAGCATGCGTCGACAGTGGTTCTTCCAGTCCCGACTTCGCCAGTCTGATATAGGATTGATAAGCGCCAGTATGGGGGAAGGCCTGCGGCTCTTCAGCGAAAATGGCGTTCATGGTCAAGGCAGAAGCATAGCTGGTAAAGCCTTCGTCCATCCAATGATACAGGCTTTCATTGTTGCCAAGTACGCCGTGGAACCAGCTGTGTACCAGTTCATGCACCATTACGCCTACCAAGCTGTTTAAAGGCCGTTCTCCAGTAATCAGGGTTGACATGGGGTACTCCATTCCGCCGTCACCCCCTTGGATAACGGAGAACTGCTTGTATGGGTACTCGCCGAAGCGCTTGCTCAGGTACTCCAGCGCGGCTGGCGTGTAGGTTTGTAGCTGCTCCCAAACCTCCTGGGTTTTCGGGCCTTTAATATATAAGTGGTGGATTGTGACACCATTATCAATTTTTATTTTGTCATGGGTGTACTTTGGATCCGCCGCCCACATGAAGTCATGCACCTTGGGAGCATGGAAATGCCAAGTCAGCTCTTTTCCTGCGGGTTGTTTTACTTTTACACCTTCATCTTCATAACCGTAGCCGACTTCGTTGGCGTTCTGAAGATAACCGGTCCCGCCGAGGATGTAGTTTTTGTCAATGGTAATTTTCACATCAAAATCCCCGAAGATGCCATAAAACTCTCTCCCGATATAGGGGTTGGCGTGCCAGCCCTGCTCATCGTAGTTGGCCATTTTAGGATACCATTGAGACATGGACAAGCGTACACCTTCTTGGCTGTCCCTTCCTGCACGACGTACCTGCAAAGGTACCTGCCCCTCAAATGTTGACTCAAAAACTACGCTGCTGTTGGGCAGAATGGGTTCTTTCAGGGTCACTTCAAGAATGGTTCCCACATGCTCGTATTCCAGCGATTGACCATCCATTGATAAGGAATTGATCTTGAGGTAGCCGATTTCATCCGGCTTTAACTTCGAAATCCGGTCCCCCACTCGCCTGTCCGGATCAGCAATCGTACGGGAGCGAACGTCCATCATGCTGTTAGGCTGAAAGGCGTTGTAGTAGAGGTGAAAAAAAACCTTTTGTAATGTATCAGGGGAATTGTTGGTGTATTCCAATACCTGTGTTCCCTGGTATTGGTTTTTGGGCGCATCCATTTTTACGTCCATTTCGTATTTGACGGCTTGTTGCCATCTGCCCGATTGGGCGGGCGACAAAAACGAGATACTGCTCAGCAGCAGCACAGCAATAAAAGACAGATTCTTATTCATAAGCTTGATCAACAATGATGATGGGCAAAAGTAAACAATAAAAATAACTCCGATATGCCACTGGTGTAAGAGGAATGTTCCAGCATTCCCCCACTTTCAGTATCATTAGTAGTCCTCCACCACCTCTGTGGACGGGTTTTCTAATCTGAAAACTGCCGAAATAGGAAAATGATCTGAATAATCCACCTCCCGGTGGGTTTTGAATTGTACGGCTCTCAGCCCTTGGCTGTAAAAGATATTGTCAATCCGAAGGAAGAACAACACCTTATTG
Source organism: uncultured Roseivirgaceae bacterium (assembly GCA_964537165.1). Lineage (GTDB taxonomy): Bacteria > Bacteroidota > Bacteroidia > Cytophagales > Cyclobacteriaceae > DATGMS01. The sequence goes on from CAZHZP010000047.1 coordinate 2,283, forward strand.
TATGTGAATCCGAACCCCCTTCCTGCTTCTTCAAAGGCATTTTTTAAGATAGACTTCAATGTAAAATAGGTATAACTGTACGGGACATCATTAAAATCACCCGCCATAATCACCGGATAGGGGCTGTTGAGGATGTGCTCGGAGAGGATTTTTACTTGGAAGGCCCGGGCTTGGATGCCGTTTTTTAACTTGCCTAAGGTAGAGCGGTAATTTTGCTTGATGCCTTCCATATCGCCTAAGTTTTCCGCTCTTATGCTCATAGACTCTAAATGCGTATTATAAACCCTTATGGTGTCTTTGTTGACTTTAATGTCAACGAACATGGCGCCATTGTTCCTTTTGTTGTCGAACACCAGCCCTTCGTTGATGATCGGGTATTTGCTAAAAACAGCCATCCCATAAGAACTTCTCTTGGGGTTGCCGTCTACAATGTGGTAGGCATATTCATATTGGCCATCGGCGCTTAACTGTTTGATGGAATTGTGGGAGGGGGTAGTGTAATCTTGAAAGAATTCCTGAAGGCATTTGATGTCCGCGGGATGGTCCCGAACCCATTGGAGGGCGTTTCGGGGACTGTCTTCATTTCCGTCTTTGCTCCACCGAAAGTTAAAAAGATGGGTATTATAGCTCAAAACGGACAAGCCCTCCGTATTGTCGTTTTTCTCGTTTAGCTGGAAGGTTACCTGGACAAATTTCCACCCGATGACCAATGCAATGACCGGAAGGATAAAGATAATTTTCCTTCCAACCATCAGCGCCAGAGCCAATACCATATTCGTCACGATCGCAAAGGGAATCATTAAAGGCAGCAGTCCGATATACGAAAAATTTTCAGGAGAGAGATATATGCTCAAGAAGAGCAGTAGAGAGGCTAAAAATACAGTAACGGTAATAAAGCGCATAACGGGCTCAATTTTTTTTTGTGAAAATATGGCTTAAACGAAGGAATAACAAATGGTAAAGAATTTCTCTTCGGAATTTCGCCCGCATCTCTTGCCGTTGACGGGGGACAAACACAATAACAGGCCATTGAGTAGGTATTCCGCCAAAATATTGCCTATTTTCGTTCGAATAAACTTCTTGAATCATGATGAAAAGATTTTATACGAATTTATTGCCTGTATTTTTTGTGACGCTGTGGATTGCCTATGGATGTGGTGAAAAGAGATCGGAAGGGACGGGAACTGACAGTGTTGTCGGAGTGGAAGACGGAACTCAAAAAGCGAGTCCTACGCGTAATATTGAAGGTAAAGTCGGGGCTGCGGACGTGAAAGTTCAATATGGGTCGCCTGCTGTACGAAACCGGGTCATCTGGGGAGACCTGCTTCCTTATGGTGAGGTGTGGCGGACAGGCGCCAATGAAGCCACGTTCGTTGAGTTCTCTGAGGATGTTACCGTGGAAGGGAAGGAATTGGAGGCGGGTAAATACTCGCTCTTTACCATTCCTAAGGAACATGGAAAATGGACGGTAATTTTTAATTCAGAATGGGATTTACAACACGGTCATTACCAATATAAGGAGGAAAATGATGTGCTACGAGTGGAAGCGACTCCTCAATGGGAAGAAACCTCCCAGGAGCATTTATCCATTTCCATTGAAAATTACGGTTTGCTGGTGAGGTGGGACAAATTAAGCCTGCCTATCCAAATCGACTAGTTTCACTGGTCTGCCAGCCCCTCGCCGGGTTTGCCCTCCATTTGATTGGCTTCCATGAAATACTTCAGCTTTTTAGCATGCCTGGTTCTCTCTATCGCTCTGGCGGTCATTTTGGCCGTGCCGATAGGACAGGTGCCACCTTTGGCGCCTCTATTGAGCCCCTTTCATGGCTTTTGGCAAAACTCCTATAGTGAGGATGAGCTTGCATTGGATCAATGGGAGCTTGCCGGTTTGTCCAAACCGGTGGAGGTTATCTATGATGAACATCTTATTCCCCATCTTTTTGCTTCCAATGAGGAAGACCTTTTCCTGATTCAGGGTTTTGTAACCGCGCAACACCGCTTGTGGCAGATGGAATTCCAGACGATGGCAGCGGGAGGGAGACTTTCAGAAATTGTCGGAGCCCAAGCTGTGGAGTATGATAGGATGCAGCGGCGCAAAGGTTTGTCATTTGGGGCAGAAGCTGGCTTGGCCTATCTTCAAGAGGAGGATCCGGATACCTTCAGGTTGCTTACGGCTTATGCCGAAGGTGTGAACCAGTATATCTCCAGCTTGACCGACGCCCGTCTACCCGTCGAATATAAGCTGTTAAATTACCGGCCAGAGGCTTGGAGCCCCTACAAGACCGTTTTGTTGTTGAAATACATGGCCGATATGCTGGTGGGGGATAAGGACCTGGAATTTACCAATCTTCAAAACATTATCGGTGCGGAATGGATAGAGAAGCTTTTTCCTGATTTTCCCGCGGAAAACGATCCGATCATAGAAGCCTCGAAAAAATGGCAGTTCAAGCCGCTGCCCGTAACCAAGCCCGAAAACGTCATTTATCCAGACGCCATCCTGCTGGTTGATCCTCTTCCCGCGCCTGAGCCGGGCATTGGCTCCAACAATTGGGCGGTCTCAGGTAAGAAAACCAGAAGCGGCCAGCCCATACTGGCCAATGATCCCCATCTGGGTTTGAATATGCCCTCCTTGTGGTATGCGATGCAATTGTCCACTCCTGAATATTCGGTGAAGGGCGCTACCCTTCCTGGCGCATTGGGAGTGATCAGCGGCTTTAATGAATCGATCGCCTGGGGGGTCACGAATGCCACCAGGGATTTGAGAGACTGGTACGCCATTACCTTCAAAGATAGAAGGCGAGATGCTTATCTGTATGATGGCGATTGGCTCCACAGCAGTCAGCGCATAGAGGAAATAAAAATTAAATCCGAAAGCTCTTTTTTCGATACCGTAATCTATACCCATCATGGCCCTGTAGTTTATGACGAGCACTTCAGATCCAACGGGCAAAAAGTGGATTTTGCTTTGAAATGGACCGCACATGAGGGGTCAAATGAACAGCGAACATTCTTAGACCTGAACCGGGGGAAAGATCATGGTGATTTTATTGAAGCATTAAATCATTATACGGCGCCGGCACAGAATTTTGTGTTCGCAAGTTCCTCCGGAGACATCGCCATGAAGGTACAGGGGAAATTTCCGCTCAAATGGGAAGGGCAAGGAAAATACCTGATGGATGGCAGCAATGCTGCTTTTGAGTGGCAGGGATTCATTCCCTCGGAGCAGAACCCCTCTACGTTAAATCCTGAACGAGGTTTTGTCAGTTCAGCCAACCAGCACCCTGTCGACCCGTCTTATCCTTACTATGTGTTTGATCCAAGTTTCGAACATTATAGAAACCGCAGGTTAAACAGACGGCTCACGGAGATGACGCGCATCAGCGTAGAGGACATGAAAGCGCTTCAATTCGACAGCTTCCATTTACATGCCGCCGAGGCACTTCCGGTGATGTTGCAGTTTCTCTCTGAAGAACCTGTGTCTTACAGCCTAGAGGAAGAGGGGTTGTTGAAAGAGCTCCAAAAGTGGAACTTCTATACGTCTCCAAGGCAGTCGGAGCCACCTTTGTTTACCGAGTGGTGGAATACGCTGGAAGAAATGATTTGGGGTCGGTGGAAAGAAGAAGGGAGACCCATCCTTTTTCCCAATAGCTACCAAACAACCCAACTGTTGAAGGAGGAACCGGAAAGTGAGATTTTCGATGATCCAGATACGCCAGAAAGGGAATCGGGCCGGCACTGGGTAAAGCAGAGTTTTAAAACAATGGTCACGCAGGTCCAGGAGCGGAGAGAGAAGGAAGAGAGCACCTCTTGGGCTGCTTACAAGAAAACGTCAATCCGCCATCTGGTGCCTAATTTCCAAGCTTTTGGTTATTTCGATATTCATACCGGTGGAGGAAGAGGGATCCTTAATGCCACATCAGAGCGACATGGGGCGAGTTGGAGGATGGTGGTGGAGATGGGTGAAGAAATCAAGGCATTCGGCATTTACCCGGGAGGCCAGTCCGGAAATCCAGGCAGTAAATATTATGGGAACTTTGTGCGCCAATGGGCGAACGGCGGGTATCTTAATTTTGATTTGCTGAAGAAGGGAGATCGGGAGAGAGGGGTATTGACTACTAACTTTAATCCTATCAGAGAATGAGGTTTTCGCTGTTATTTATCTTGTCGGGTATGTGCGCCTACTTTCTTGGGGCTTATTTACCCCATTGGGGTATTATGTTGGTCATCGGTCTACTGGCGGCGGCCGTTGGGGGGAGAGGCTCCATGGCTTTTTTTGCCGCGGCCCTGGCGGTAGGTGCAGTTTGGTTTTTTGCTCCCTTGTGGATCACGATTAGCACCGATACGGACTTTCCAGGGAAAATGGCTGAAGTTATGGGTTTTGACAATGATCTGGCGCTATTCGGCATCACGGCGTTGATTGGGTTTTTGTTAGGAGGTTTAGCGGCATTAACCGGCAACCGGCTACGGAAAATTTTTGAAAAAGAAGAACACCAGGCCTATCCATCAGGTCCTTATGGACGTACAAGAAGCTGGTAACCCGGACTGGTTTTCCCCTGCTAATACGAAGAGGAGGTTTCTAGCATTTTTTTTGAATACAAAAGCCCCAACGTAGGAAAAGATGGCGCCCCAGCCGAGGCGGTTGTGAGGGCCCCGACTTTTCTTTACCGGTATTTCTTGTTAACTTGAAAATGTCTGAGGTATCCTTTTTAAACTATTCTGCACATAAAAAAATGGGAAAAACAATCATTGTTTCAAATAGGCTGCCCGTCAGCTTGCGGTTAAAGCAGGGTAAATTTGAGTTTAGACCTAGTGCGGGAGGACTAGCGACGGGCTTGGGATCTATCTACAAAGAAGGGGAGAACATTTGGATTGGCTGGCCTGGCAATGATGTCGAAGACCCCGGCCAACGTGATGAAATCGTCCGGGAGCTAAAGGGTTTGAAGATGGCGCCTGTTTTTTTGACCAAACAGGATATTGCGGAGTTCTATGAGGGTTTCAGTAATGAGACGATTTGGCCCGCCTTTCACTACTTCACCCAGTACATTAATTATGACGCCAAGCATTGGGCAGCCTACGTCAGGGTGAACAGGAAGTTTTGCGACGCTATCCTCGAACGGGCGAATCCGGAGGACACGATCTGGGTACATGATTACCAACTCTTACTCCTTCCCGGCCTGTTAAGAGAACGGCTGCCTAATGCCACCATCGCTTTTTTCCAACATATTCCCTTTCCTTCCTATGAGATCATTCGGATGCTTCCTTGGAGGAGAGAGATTCTGGGAGGAATGGTGGGAGCCGATTTGATAGGGTTTCACACTTATGATGATATGCGGCATTTTCTCAGCGCAGCAGGAAGGTTGCTGGGTATGCGGGATGAGAGCGGCTACCTGCAGGCAGATAACCGGCTTATTAACGTGGACGCTTTTCCGATGGGGATTGACTATGACAAGTTTGCCGAGGCAGCCAACAATCCGAACACCAAGGAACATGTCAAGAAATTCAAACGTTTCCTGGGCGATCAGCAGCTGCTGATAACCATCGACCGACTGGACTATTCAAAAGGGATCCCCCAGAGAATCAAGGTCTTTGACGCCTTTCTGCAACAGAACCCTGAATTTCATGGCAAAGTGTCGATGATCATGGTGGTGGTTCCCTCCAGGACCAAGGTGAAGAATTACCGGGAGCTGAAAGAAGAGATCGACACGTTGGTGGGCAAAATCAACAGTGATTACTCGACGCTGAACTGGGTGCCGGTTCATTATTTTTATCGCAGTTTTCCTTTTGAAGAACTAAGTGCGTTCTACAGCATGTCCGATGTGGCGTTAGTGACCCCGCTTCGGGACGGGATGAACCTGGTGTGTAAAGAGTATATAGCCAGTAAAGGCGACCAGACGGGCGTATTGATCCTGTCCGAAATGGCGGGTGCGAGCAAAGAGCTCCAAGAGGCCATCTTGGTGAATCCCAACGATATGTCAAGCGTGGTAGCGGCGATCAAGGAGGCTCTTGTTATGGGAAAAGATGAACAGGTGGCTAGGATTTCCTCTATGCAGACCAGCCTTAAAAGGTATGATATCTTCCAATGGGTGAAGGTCTTTATGGATCGGTTAGAGGACGTAAAGGAGAAGCAACGCCAACTTCAATCGAAAGGCGTGGATAAAACCATCACCAAAAGACTTCAGGAGACTTTTCGGGCCGCCAAGAAGCGGATTTTGCTTTTGGATTATGACGGCACGCTCGTCGGCTTTACCGGAAGACCGGAAGATGCTTATCCCGATGAAGAGATTCGGGAATTAGTCGCTCAATTGGTGTCGCAGGCCCGCGTGGTCATCATCAGCGGCCGTGACAGAACGACATTGGAAGGATGGTTTGGTGGGCTGAAGGTGGACATGATTGCCGAGCATGGGGTATGGCTGAAAAAACAGGATTCGCAAGAGGGATGGAGGGCCTATGCCGACGTAGATGACAGCTGGAAAGAAGACATCAGGCAGATCATGGACTATTATGTGTTGAGAACGCCAGGGGCTTTTATTGAAGAAAAACAGCATTCGCTCGTATGGCATTACCGTAAAGTAGAAAGTGGCTTGGGAGATCTACGGATGAGGGAGTTGTTCAGTCACCTGAAATATATGGCGAGCGGCTACAACCTCCAGGTATTAGAAGGGAATATGGTGTTAGAAATCAAAAGACCGGACATCAACAAAGGTAAAGCTGCAACGGCGCTACTAAACGACAAAGACCATTTTGACTTTATCCTGGCTATAGGGGATGACTGGACGGATGAAGACACTTTTAAAGCCATGCCTGAGCATGCGTATAGTATCAGGGTAGGATACACCTATACCCAAGCCAATTACAACATCAAAAGTCCGAAAGAGGTAAGGGGGTTATTAAGGGCGTTTACGAAGTGAATGGCGAAGGTCGGTTTGGCTAAGGTAGGGGTATAACCTCCAAGAATTTGTGCGGGACGTTCACCAGCATATTTTGGTTGATGCTGGGGATCCTGATGATAAAGTAATCCTTGTTGCCTTTTTGTACACATTCTCCCTGAAAACCTTCTAGAGGGCCACCGAGGATTTTGACTTGTTGACCTGCTTCAATGTCGCTGGCCTCGACTTCTACCGCGACTCCTGTAGAGATGATTCTTTTGAGCGTGTCGATTTCAGATTCACGTACGGTAGCATGTTCCCCGGCGAAATTCACGAATTTTACCGCTCCGGTGACCTGCAGGGATTCCCACAACCTGTCTTGGGTCGTGTGGACAAAGATATAGCCGTTGAAGAGAGGGCGTTGTACCTTCTTTTTTCTATCACTCCATTGCCTCACCTCCTCCACAATAGGCAGGTACACTTCTAGGCCCTTTTCCTTCAGTCGTTGCTCCACCTTCTTTTCTGATCTAGGAGCAGTGTACATCACAAACCATTGGTAGTTGTCCCTCATTTTTTTTTATTTGAGCAAAAATATACCTTCTTTTATGCAAAGCAAAATGGGAAAAGCCAAAAGGCGTAAAGGCGAAATGCAACCCGGATGCTGAATATTCGATGCTTGGAATGGTTTTTGACGGCGTGGACGGAAACCCGTAGAAGAACAAGGAGCTTTGAGTAATAGGAGGCGATCCGTTGATATGCTTGTTTGAATTAAGTTATATGCATTTTACATAATTTATTCTGTATTTCAAATTAAATTATGATCTTTGCGCCTGCACCCGACGGAGGGTGTTTCAAGAATCAAGTTTTCCAAGAATAGAGTTTTTATTTTTAACAGTCACATGAAAATTACCAACGTTATTTTGTCCGGTGGGGTAGGCAGCAGGTTATGGCCCTTGTCCCGGAAGTCCAAACCCAAGCAATATCTTGAACTTTTCGAAGGCCAATCCTTGTTCGGGCTCACCGTAAAGAGAAACCGGGGCGTCTGCGATCAAGTGTTGATTGTAGGGGGCAAGGATAACTATCAACTTTCACGGGACTATCTTGAGAAATCCTCTGTCAAGGGTTATCTCGAAATAATCGAGGCATGTCCCCGGAATACGGCTGCTGCCATTGCTTTTGCCGCTTTTTCCTCAAATGAGGATGATATCCTGTTGGTGACCCCATCTGACCACTTGATTGAAGGGCAGGACACCTACGAGGAGACTTTAAAGAAGGCGGTGAACCTGGCTGTTGAAGGCAACTTGGTGACTTTTGGATTGGTGCCTTCGAGACCGGAAACCGGTTTCGGCTACATTGAGCATAGAGGCAATGAAGTGATATCTTTCCGGGAAAAGCCGACGCAGGAGTTGGCCGAGGAATTTATAGCTAATGGTAATTTTTTGTGGAACAGCGGGATGTTCTGTTTTTCCGCAGGAGTTTTCTTAGAGGAATTAAAAAAGTACGAGCCGGAAGTGTTTGGGAAGGCCAGAGAGGCTTTTGATAAAGCCGAAAACGGTTTTTTGCCCATGGCGGAGAGTTTGCAGATTCCGTCCATCAGCATTGATTACGCAGTAATGGAACGGTCAGACAAGATAAAAGTGGTACCTGCTTCCTTTGACTGGTCTGACATGGGCTCATTTGAAGCCCTATATGAATACACTTTGCAGAAAGAAGGAGTTAGTGGCGGTACCAACCTCGCTTTGGGTTCCAAAAAGCACGTGGAATTTATTGGTGTAGACCATGTGGTTTTGGTGGAGACGGAAGATGCTATTTTGGTATTGAATAAAAATAATGCCCAGGACGTAAAGAAAGTGTATGAAAGATTAGAGCAGGAGAATCCTGATTTGTTAAAATAAACGGAAGAACTTTTTAACTTTGGGGCGGTTTAGTACAGATACATAAAGATATAGTACAAAAAACACCATGGCCGGGAACAAGCTCATCAACTACTAAAACTATGTTATCATCAACATCTAAAATATATATCGCAGGACACAGAGGAATGGTGGGTTCCGCTATTTGGAGAGCGTTGGAAGCCAAGGGTTACAGGCATCTCATTGGCAAAACCAGTAAAGAGCTGGACTTGAGAAACCAGCAGGCGGTGACCGATTTTTTTCTGGAGGAAAGGCCTGAAATAGTCATTGATGCAGCGGCTCGGGTAGGGGGCATATTGGCGAATAACGATTATCCCTATCAGTTTTTGATGGAGAACATGCAGATTCAAAACAACCTGATCGATGCCGCCCATCGTTATGATTGTGAAACTTTTGTTTTTCTGGGGAGTTCTTGCATTTATCCTAAGCTTGCTCCGCAACCATTGAAAGAAGAATATCTGCTCACGGCCCCATTGGAGCCTACGAATGAGTGGTATGCCTTGGCAAAGATATCCGGTGTAAAGGCTTGTGAGGCCCTCCGAAAGCAGTTTGACAAGAACTTTGTGAGTTTGATGCCGACCAACCTGTATGGTCCTTTCGACAATTTTGATCTACAAACTTCCCACGTCTTGCCTGCCATGATCCGAAAGTTTCATGAAGCCAAAGAAAACGGCCATGCGCCGGTTACCTTGTGGGGTTCTGGGACACCGATGCGGGAATTCCTTCATGTAGACGATATGGCCGATGCAGTGGTCTTTGCCCTGGAGAATAGATTACCCGACAATTTATACAACATCGGAACAGGGGTGGACCTTACGATCAAAGCTTTGGCAGAGTTGATTCAGGAGACTGTCGGACACCGGGGAGAGCTGATTTGGGACAGTGAAAAGCCCGATGGAACGCCCCGAAAGCTGATGGATGTCAGCAAAATGTCCCAAGCCGGATGGACGGCAAAGATACCTTTGGAAGAAGGGATTGTCTCTACTTACCGCTGGTTTTTGGAGAATGTAGACCAGGTGAAGGAAGTGAAAATGGATTAGTATGAAGTACTGGGTATGGGGTGTGGAAAAATGGACCTAGAATTTAGGCCCCGCCAATAACCTAATAACCCAATTGACCATTACAATAAAGACGGAAATCTCAACAATAAATACAAATGAAAACAGCATTAATCACTGGTATTACCGGGCAGGACGGCGCCTACTTAGCGGAGCTACTTTTAGAAAAGGGATATATGGTTCATGGCATCAAAAGGAGGGCTTCTCTTTTTAATACTGATAGGATTGATCATTTGTATCAGGATCCCCATGTAGACGATCCCCGGTTGGTCTTGCATTATGGCGATCTGACCGATTCGATGAACCTTACGCGGATTATCCAGGAAACCCAGCCGGACGAGATCTACAACCTGGCAGCGATGAGCCATGTGAAGGTCAGCTTTGATACGCCGGAGTACACCGCTAACGCGGACGGCATCGGTACATTAAGAATATTGGAAGCAGTAAGGTTGTTGGGTTTGGAGAAAAAGACCCGTGTGTACCAGGCTTCTACTTCTGAATTGTATGGCTTGGTCCAGGCAGTTCCTCAGTCTGAGACCACACCTTTCTATCCCCGTTCTCCTTATGCAGTGGCTAAGTTGTATGGATATTGGATCACTGTCAATTATAGAGAGGCTTATGGTATGTATGCCTGCAACGGGATTTTGTTTAACCACGAATCGCCTTTGAGAGGCGAAACCTTCGTGACCAGGAAAATTACCCGTGCGGTGGCAAAAATCGCCTTGGGGTTGCAGTCCGACTTATATATGGGTAACCTGGATGCCAAGCGGGACTGGGGCCATGCCAAGGATTATGTGGACGCAATGTGGAGAATTCTGCAGCAGGAGGTTCCTGAGGATTTTGTAATTGCCACAGGTGTGACCACCAAGGTTAGGGACTTTATCAAAATGTCCTTTGCCCATGTTGGGTTTAATTTGAGGTTTGAGGGTGAAGGGATAAATGAAGTAGGCATCTTGGAGTCTATCGGCGAGAATTTCTTCAACAACGGATTGGAAGAAGATAAATTGAAAGTAAAAGTAGGGGATGTGTTGGTCAAGATTGACCCGGCCTATTTCAGGCCCACTGAAGTAGATTTGTTGATCGGTGACCCTACCAAAGCCCAAACTAAACTAGGATGGACACCCAAATACGACTTGGCCATGCTGGTGGAGGACATGATGAGTTCTGATTTGAGTTTATTCAAAAAGGATCTTCACCTGCTACAGGCTGGACATACAATCCTGAACCAAGTAGAATAGTTGTAGACGACACTTTTACCTGTAAAAAGACCTTTCTTAAGTGGGAGGGTCTTTTTTTGTTTTTTGTAGTGTCCCGGATTGCGCCTACAGCTGGATGATTTTCCTGCTGGGAAGATTATCCGCAAAGGCCCATATGGTAGCGGAGTAGGGCAACTGTTCTTTAAATCCTTACACTTTTGTGTTATTAGAGGTGGAATGTTTACTTTTGTGGCATTCTGTGGCGGTGTCTCCATAGATTGAAGGAGATGTCCGGCTAGGTTCTAGAAATGGGACTGACTGGGCGAAGCTGTGGCAGGGAAGGAGGAGAATGCGTATTGTGCCTGTTTACACTCGGATGCAGACGGTGGGAATAAAAAGGCATTTTTCTATAAATATCACTCACATTCCGATTCTATGGATTCATTTATAACAAGGAGCTTTAAGTTATTATTTTTTGGTTTTACATTGACCTGCCTATGCTTTGTAGCAAGCGGGCAGTCCTTGCAGGACATACAAAACGTCAAGGTAGATAATCTTTCCGACGCCCAGATCGAGCAATTGATCAAACGTGCCCAAGCTTCGGGATTGACTGAGCAGCAGCTGGAGTCCATGGCAAGGGAACGCGGGATGCCCGCTACCGAAGTGGCTAAGCTGAGGCAGCGTATTCAGGAACTTGGATCAGGCAGACGCGGCAATGAATCTTTGCGGGGACAGTCGCAAAGGAGCCGACAGGTACAGGGCTTACAGGTGCAGGATAACGTTTTTGATTCGCTCCGAAGATCAGACCCGTATTATGACCTAACACCCAAGCAGAAGAAAATTTTTGGGTTTACCTTGTTTCACAACCGTGAACTAAATTTCAATCCCAGCCTGAACATCCCTACGCCCGACAGTTATATCATCGGATCCGGTGATCAGCTGTTGATCGACGTGTATGGTGCTTCACAGCAGTCTTATGATCTGGAGGTAAATCCGGAAGG
>CAZHZP010000048.1:0-14197 GCA_964537165.1 uncultured Roseivirgaceae bacterium
TTTCTTCCAAATACTCAATTCCTTATACTTGTGCATATCTCAATACTCACATCTCTATCCTTACCTACTTCAACAACTCTATCACTCCCGCTACTCCCTGTCCCCCGCCGACACAGGCTGACACGATGCCGTATTTTCCATTTCTCCTTCTCAATTCGTTGATCATTTGAACGGTGAGTTTGGCACCGGTGCAGCCCAGGGGATGTCCCAGCGCCACGGCCCCTCCATTGACATTGACGATATCGGGATTAAGATCCAAAGACTTGGTAATGGCAATGCCCACTGTTGCAAAAGCTTCGTTGATCTCTATAAGATCGATATCCTTTTGTTCCAATCCAGCCATTTTCAGGGCTTTGGGAATGGCTTTGACCGGGCCGATTCCCATGATTCGAGGCTCTACACCTGCTACGGCATAATTGACCAGCCTCGCCACTGGCTCAAGATTAAGCTCCTTTACCATTCTTTCTGACATGACCAAAGCAAAGGCTGCCCCGTCGGATGTCTGCGAAGAATTGCCTGCGGTCACCTGGCCTCCTTGTTTAAACGCCGGTTTTAGATTAGACAATACTTCCATGGTTGTCCCTGGCCGGGGGCCTTCATCTGTATCTACCGTAAAGGTTCTTTTCTGTCGTTTCCCCTGCTTATCAATAAAAGTCTCCTCGACTTCCACCGGGACGATTTCCTCTTTAAACTTTCCTTCGGCAATGGCCTTAATGGCCTTTTCATGAGATTTTACGGCAAATTGATCCGCATCCTCTCTGCTAATGTCATAGTCTTTAGCCAGCTCTTCCGCGGTAAGACCCATGCTAAGGTAATAATCGGGATGTTCTGAGGCTATTTTCCAGTTAAGTGCGGTTTTGTAGCCCATCATCGGAACCATGGACATGGATTCTGTCCCTCCGGCAATGATACAGTCGGCCATATTGCTTTTTATTTTTGCAACGGCTATTGCAATCGCTTCCAGACCCGATCCGCAGTAGCGGTTGACGATGAAGCCGGGAACTTCCTCCGATAGCGCCAACAGAGAGATCATGCGTCCCATCTGCATGCCTTGTTCGGCTTCTGGAATGGCATTTCCCACAATCAGATCATCAACCCTCAGGGGATCCAGTTGAGGGGTCTTGACCAATAGGTGTTTAATCACATCCGTAGCTAAATCATCCGGTCTATAAAACCTAAAACCGCCTTTCTTGGCCTTTCCTACCGCTGTTCTGTATGCGTTGACGATGTATGCTTCCATGTATAGTCGATGTTTGTTGTAATTTTTATAGTATCAAGTAGCAAGACGTGAGTATCAAGCAATTTAAGTTTGGATATATTTGTCTCATGAGGATTTTAGACCTACTATCATTTTCTGTATTTCATTGAGTGCTGTAAGAATCTTCTCACGATTTTCTTTAGTCATCACGCCAATACGCCTAAATGTTTCTGTTTGGGTTTCCAGCTCAAAACACTCTCCTAAACTTATTTCTAAAGAGTGAGAGGATGATTTCTTAGATGATTTGGCACATCCTTCTGCAATATTTGAAGAAATCGACACTGCCGCTCTTCTCATTTGGGATACGAATCCAAATTTCTCTCCAGAAGGAAAGTCAGATGTTATCTGATAAACAACAACAGCCAGATCGACTGATTTTTGCCAAACTCTTAGATCTTTGAAATTATGCATCTGTGTACCTTTTAATCATATGATACTCAGTACTTGATACTCAGTTCCTCAACGTCTTATTCTTAAACAAGATACTCTGTATTCTTTCCAAGGTCTTCCTTTCGCCCGTCAAGCTGAGGAACGCTTCCCTTTCCAAGTCCAATAGGTACTGTTCGCTGACAAGGGCCGCTTCGGAAAGATCCCCGCCACTCATGACCCAAGCCAGTTTTCGGGCAATCTTTGCATCATGTTCGGAAATATAATTCCCATACCTCATACTGGTAATCCCAGCCTCAAACAAAGCCAGGGAGGTTTTTCCCAATACTCTAACATCTTTGCGTTGAACAGGCTGGGTATATCCCCCCTGGTAAAGCGCCAGCGCCTGTGCTTTTGCATCCGCCAATAAACGTTTCCTGTTGAGGGTGATGCTATCTTTTTCCCTCAAATAACCCAAAGTTCTGGCTTCCTCCGCTGAAGTGGATACCTTGGCCGTCGCCAGATTCATAAAATATTCCTGGAGCCGGTTTAACTCCACATCTCCAGCCACTACCTGATCAGAAAAACGTAAAGTCATCTCCTTGCTCCCGCCTCCGGCCGGAATCACACCCACGCCAAACTCCACCAAACCCATGTACAATTCCGCATGGGCCTGAACCCGATCAGCATGAAGGGATATCTCACAGCCGCCACCCAATGCCATATTATGCGGCGCTACAATGACCGGCACAGCACTGTACCGCACGCGCATCATGGTATTTTGGAACTGGGCAATCATCATATTGATTTCATCAAAATCCTGGTCGGTTGCATACATGAACACTATTCCCAAATTCGCACCTGCTGAGAAATTGGCGCCTTCATTGCCGATAACTAATCCGCTATAATTTTTTTCTGCCATCGCAATGGCGGTATTGATTCCTTCAATGACCTCAGCACCCATCGAGTTCATCTTGGTATGGAATTCCAAACCCAAGATGCCATCCCCCATATCGTAAACGGAAGCACCTGCATTGTTCCAAACTTTCTTATTTCCAGCTTGTAAGGTCTCTAACAGGATAAAGTCCCCTATACCAGGGATTTCTTGATAGGATTTCGATGGAATATCGTAGTATAATTTTTTACCGTTTTCAACCTTGTAAAAAGAGGTATAACCTGCTTCCAGCATTTCATGCACCCAGGATGCGGGCGACATTCCTTCGGCCTCCATCTTCTCCACCGTCTCTTTTACACCCAAAATATCCCAATTCTCAAATGGGCCATACTCCCAGGCAAATCCGGCACTCACCGCCTGATCTATGCGATAGAGTTCATCCGCTATCTCCGGAATTCTATAAGAACAGTATCTAAAAAGATCGTAAAAAGTCGCCCTGTAAAACTCGCCAGCCCTGTCTTCAAAATTTACCAGAAATTTAATCCGCTGTTTGAGATCATCTATTTCTTTGGAAGCCTCCAATGCCTTGAACTTGGGCTTTTCGGCATCTTTATATTCCCAGGTCGAAAAGTCGATTTCCTTCAGGTCTTTGCTACCGTCTTTATGACGGATCATCTTAAAATAACCCTGGCCTGTCTTATCCCCCCACCATTTTCTGTCGTAAAGCTCCTGAACGATCCCCGGCAATTTGAAGGTGTCGCGGGATTCATCTTGTTGTAAAACTTGATAAAGATTATTGGCGACATGGACGGTGGTGTCCAAACCAACGACATCCATGGTCCGGAACGTCGCTGATTTGGCCCTTCCGATGACCGTACCGGTGAGTTTGTCAACTTCCGATACTCCGATACCCCTTTTCTCAATGGTGTGCATACTGGACATGATTGCGTAGATTCCAACCCTATTCGCAATGAATGCGGGCGTGTCTTTACACAATACCGTTTCTTTTCCTAAAAACCGATCCCCATAGTCCATCAGAAAATCTATAATCTCCGGTTTCGTTTGAGGGCCGGGAATAATCTCAAGCAACCGTAAATATCTCGGGGGATTAAAAAAATGGGTACCGGCAAAATTTTCCTGAAAATCCCTGCTTCTTCCCTCACACATCAAATGCATGGGAATACCAGAAGTATTGGAAGTAATCAAAGTTCCCGGATTCCGGTACTGCTCTACTTTCTCAAAAAGGGACTGCTTGATATCCAATCTTTCAACGACCACTTCTACCACCCAGTCATAGTCCCTGATTCTTGGAAGATCATCATCAAAATTACCCGTTGAGATTCTAGAGGCAAAGGCACCCTCATAAAGCGGGGAAGGTTTCGATTTCACGGCACTCTCCAGGGCAGTGTTTACAAGCCTGTTCCTTACCGCTTTGTCTTCGAGGGATAGTCCTTTTTTGATTTCCTGGTCATTTAATTCTTTAGGCAGGATATCCAATAACAGCACTTCGACACCGATGTTGGCAAAATGACAGGCAATTCGAGAACCCATTACTCCCGATCCCAAAATGGCTACTTTCTTTATGATCCGTTTCATCTAACTATAATTTGGGTGACTATTTTCTTCGCGTTATGCGCCGATTTTATTGATAGTTTTCTATGGCTTGATTGATTTTCTTAAATACTTTGAAGAAAACTTTGATCTCCTCTTCCGTGAGTTTGCTTTTTATCAGCTCATTGAATTCATTGATGGTCTGTACCGATAGACCTTTTAAACGAATACCTTCTTCGGTGAGAAATATCCTTACGGAGCGCCTGTCTTGCTCATCGGCTTTCCGGTAAATCAGGCCACTCCGCTCCATATTCTTCAACACCCTAGTAAGGCTTCTGGACTCCAGGCCCATCATCGGGGCTATCTTGGTAGCAGGCGTACCTTCTGTGGAGTTGATGTTGATAAGCACGAAACCTATCGAGGCAGTCAGGTTTTCTACCTGTGTGGCTTTTTGGTTGTACATTCTCGCTATGGCATGCCAGGTGGATTTGATGTGATAATCTACTGTTTCTTCGCGCTTCATATCCAAGGGAACGTTCTTCTCCTAATTTACGCAAAAAAGTTAGGCATGCATACCATACAGAAAAAAAAAATTAATCGCTGTCCTTCCTTGTGAATTTTCCTATAGCAAAGTTAAACTTTACATAGAAAGCACTGGGGTTGAATTTTGGAGAGTTGCTCATCGAAAAATCATTGCGTATGGTCGGGTTAAAGTTTCTCCTCAACTTGGTTCTACTGCTGAATACATTCAGGAAATATCCCGCCTGGATCCCCATCCTGGAGTAGATACCCACCTGGGTCGTAGGCTGAAGAAGACTACCCAACAACTTGTCCGCGTTGAGGCTGAGGTTTAAGCCGTAATTTTCTTGGTAAAGAAAACTGGTATTCATGGTTCCCAGCAGGTTCTCATCAAAATCCCGGTTGGGGTTATTGCTCACCAAATCCAAAGAAGTGGTACCAAAGACCAGTCCCAACTTCGGATAAAAATCCCATTCATTGGATCCTATCCTGGTCCGGAAGAGGTGATATTGGATCCCAGCAGTAACATGGATCGGGAGATAGCGGTAACTTACTTGGTCGTTGCTGAAGCCTTTTTTATTGATGTTCAGTTCTGTCTCTGCAAATAACCCCCAGCCTGATTGTGGCAAATAAGAAAATCCACCGCCGAGCGTTCCCACATTCGGATTGAAACTGTGTAAACCGTTGTCCTCCAAACGCTGGTTCAAAGCTGAAAAAGGCTGATTTTTGTAGCCGGCTGAAATATAAAAATCCGTCAAGGTCACCTGACCTTGGGCGGGAAGCGTACTATGCAATAACAAGAAACAACCAGCTAAAAGGAGTAAATTTTTCATTTTGTTGATGATCACCATGTCCATGACCCGCACCAAAATTTGTGCCTAGATGAGGGTCTACGAGAACTTCCCAATTAAAGTGCCTCCGATATTTTGAGGCCTTTTTTTAGTTTATCCACCAGGCTATATTAATTATATATATTTATTTAAATAAAAACTATTAAGGTTATTAAGCTGTGGATTTGGGGATAAGTCTGTCCAGTGGATTATCCACCTCTAATTACCCTAGTTCCCACCCTCGTTTCACACATCATGCACAACTTATCCACTTGTAAGTTATTGAAAATTAGCTGGAAGAGAAAATGTATCAATTTTGTTTATAAAAAGCCATTTTTCAAATGTTGATCAAACGCTGTGTTTATAAATGTGGATAAGGGTTCATAAAGCTTGGCTTTTCCAGAGACGGGAATTATTTCTGGCGATTTTTTCTTTTCGGAAGGATAAGCCTGTTTTTATGCAGAAGTTATAGACGGTAATCCACCCTATTACCCATAGTTATCCACCGTCTGTTATGTCGTCTTCTGGTACAGGAGGCGCTGCTTTTTCCGGTTTTCTGATCACTATTCCGTTCATGGTCCAGCCCCCTCTCAGTAGTATCTGGTCTGATTGGGACTCTTGGTCGAAGAAGTAATACACGGGTTCAGGCTGTCTTTTTTCGTGGATATTTCCGGGATCCCAGCGCCTGTTGTTATTGTGATCTACAATGGCCCTCAAGCGGTATTGTCCCGCTTCCAAGTCAGTGAATTTATAGGCATTGGTCTCTGCGAGGTAGACTTCCTTGACGACTTCACCGGATTTACCCAGGAGCTGTACGATGAGCGGTCTTTCGTCCGTGTCGACATGGCCACTTAATTCTTCTGATAGGGTTTCCTCTTTCAACTTGGTATAATTGGCTTCTAGACTGGTTTCATTCCATTGATTCTCTACATCTATAAAGGACGAATCAGCTGCAAACACTGTGAAGGTGGCATAATTGAGCGAGTCCGGGATCGGTATATCAATCGTCAACTTGGTTCTATCCGCACTGTCAGGGAGGCTTATATGTGCCGCTGTGATCGGTATTATACCGGCCGTATCATAGCGGATATACAGGGAATCGTATAATATCGATTGGATGGGCTTGTTAAAGCTCAGTTTTGACTGGATGCTTTTGACAAATCCTTTACCGCTATTGGCCTTTATTTGTAGTTTTTCCGGGGAGCGTTCGCTCGGTTCAAATTTGGCGTACACCATCGTGTCCAGGCTAAAACCGACCGAATCCCGTATGTGAAGATTTACCGCCGTACTATCCTCAATCGGGTCTGTGTGGTATAACCGGAGGATCTTTTCATTGATTCTATAAAAAAGGCGCTCGTTTTTGTCTGGATGATCTAGCTCAAGTTCTACAGGGAATTTGCTTAATATGATGTCAAAGTTGTTGCCCACCGGAGTGGCCCTGTTGATTTTTAAATCAGATAGGTCGCCTCTATACAAGTCAAAATGGACATCACCCACGTCGCTCTCTAGATTGACCGGCTCGTTCAGAAAGCCGTAAGCTTCACTCCGGTGCTCTGCTTTGTTCGAATTGTTTTCATCATACCAAGCATATGCGCGGTAGGTTCCCGCTTTGATGTTGGTGATTTCGAATCTTCCCGCCGAATCCGCTTGGGCGACATAATATGGAGCCGCTGAAAACAAGTCCGTGGTATCTGATTCATGATAGAGCCCCACCACTACATCTTCGATCTCGCTATGGGGAAAAATGTACGAAACCGTGCCACTGAGTCTAAGGCTGTCGATCTCATTTCCTGTTGAGAAGACTAGCTTTAAGCGGTTGACAGGGTTACTTTCCGTGATGTCCTGCACACTTTTTTGGAAGTTGAATACATAGGTTGTGCTGTCCTCCAGTTCCTGGTTCAATTTGATATGGAGCCTGTTTCTTAGCGCAGTGAATTCCACCTGTTGGGAATTGATCCGGGGAGTGATGATGATTTGGTTGCTGGGATTTTCGACTTTTATATATTCATTGAATACCAATTCAATTTCTGAGGGTTTGATATTGATTGTCTCATTCTCTGGACTGGATGAGACCAATTGTGGCGGATCTTCATCCTTAGGTCCTCCCATAGGAGAGCTCTGCCTTGCACAGGCGTTTAAAAGGATAAAGGACAGTATTCCTAAACAGGTGATAATATAATGTCTCATGCTTTTTTGAGTACAAATAATAGGCTGGAATAATTATTGTTCTTTTTAGCTAGTTTATTGGATTTATATCCATTTTTCAACGCATTAAATATCTTATTTTGATTATTAATATAAGATTCAGACAAAATGGATACATAATAACTGTCAAATAGCATGGGTTTTACGGCTTTGATTTTCAGATTATTCGTTTTTGCCAGTCTTTCCATGGTTTCTGTCGTAAAATGGTAAAGATGCCGGGGCACGTCCAGTGAGGCCCAGTTCTCTTTGTACAAAGCAGCATCGTAGGCATTAGAATTTGGGACGGCAATGTATAAATTTCCCCGTTGTTTCAGTTTATTGATTAAAAACTGTAGGGTGCCTTCAAGATCGTGGACATGTTCTAGTACATGAAAAAGCGTAATGGCATCGAATTTTTTTTCATTTTCTAACGCACTGGTCTCAGCATATACAGTAAGCTTTTGCTTGTTTCGGGCGATAGCTGACGCGGTTGGGTTGGGCTCGAACCCGGTGACCTTCCAGCCGTCTTTTTCTGCTGCTTTTAAAAAATATCCTGTGCCACATCCAAAGTCCAACAGCCTGCCTTTTGTCTTAGGGAATTCATTGATCCATCCTACCTTTTGTTTCAAGGTGATTTTCCTGACTAGTTTGTAGACTACGTTGGTGAGGTTGGAAGAGGCATCCTGGTGGGAAATATAATTTTTTGACTCGTAATACTGGCTGATGTGTTCTTGGTTAGGGCGTGGATTGGTAAACAAAAAATGGCAATCGGAACACTTAGATATGGAGAAAGATTCCTGGCTCACCGCATGGTCTTTCACTACCATAAAGTTATTAAAATGCCCACTCTTGCAGAGCGGGCATTCGGTCAATTTTTCGTACATTTTATCTTCCTAAATAGACTGTTAAAATGGAAAGATCCGCTGGGGTCACGCCACTTATTCTGGATGCTTGCCCCAATGTATCAGGCTTTACTTTATTTAACTTTTGTTTTCCTTCGGCCGATAAGGCCGGGATGGCTGAATAGTCAAAGCCTGCTGGAATTTTATAATTTTCCATTTGGTTCATCTTCTCTACCAACTGTTGCTCTTTTTCGATATAGCTTTGGTATTTGATCTGTATTTCCGCTTGTTCTAGTACCTCCTTGCTGTAAGAGGACAGAGTAGCTCCGACTTCGTGATCCATGGCCGAGATGTCGTTCAACCCTAGATTAGGCCTTTTTAAAAGCTTTTCTACTGTAACTTTCTCTTTCAACAAGGCTGTTTGATGTGTGGCCAGACCTTCATTTACCGTATCTGGAGACACCTTAATTTGCATTAGTTCTTTGATCAAGGTTTCGGTTCTTTCCCGCTTCTCCGCCATTTTTTGATAGCGCTCTTCTGTAGCAAGACCTATCCGGTAGCCTTGCTCTGTCAGCCTAAGGTCTGCGTTATCCTGCCTTAGCAATAACCTGAATTCAGCACGTGATGTAAACATGCGGTAGGGCTCTTCTGTACCCTTGTTGATCAGGTCGTCGATCAATACCCCAATATACGCATCCGACCTCTGTAATAAGAAAGCTTCTTTCTCATGTACTTTGTTATGGGCATTGATACCAGCGACCAGTCCTTGCGATGCGGCCTCTTCATAACCCGTGGTGCCGTTTATCTGACCGGCAAAGAAAAGGTTTTCTACCAGTTGGGTTTCCAATGTCAGGGACAACTGTGTCGGTGGGAAGTAGTCGTATTCTATGGCATATCCGGGTCTGAACATTTTGGCTTGTTCGAAACCGGCAATTTGTCGGATGGCTTTATATTGCACATCTTCCGGTAGGGATGTTGAAAATCCGTTTACGTAGATTTCGACCGTGTTCCAACCCTCTGGTTCAACAAAGATTTGATGCCGGTCCCGCTCAGCAAAGCGATTGATTTTATCCTCAATGGAAGGACAATACCTCGGTCCCAATCCCCGGATTCTCCCGTTAAACATGGGCGAACGATCAAATCCGGTTTGTAACGTTTCGTGAACGTTTTGATTGGTGTAGGTAATCCAGCAGGTACGTTGTTCGGTTAGAGGTGTGGTCTCGTCGGAATAAGAGAATTTTTCTGGTTTTTCATCCCCATACTGCACCTCCATTTTGGTATAATCTAAGGTTCTTCCATCCACCCGGGGTGGCGTTCCGGTTTTCATCCTGCCCGCTTCAAAACCCAGTTCCACGAGTTGCGCTGTGATTCCTGTTGCAGCAGGCTCCCCTGTCCTACCGCCTCCGAGTTTTTTTTCTCCGATATGAATCACTCCGTTCAAAAAGGTACCATTGGTCAATACGACAGATTTAGCTGTTATTTCAAGTCCCATACCCGTTCGGACACCACAGGCTCGCTTGTCTTTGACGATAATCCCGGTGATCATCTCCTGCCAGAAATCCACATGATCGTTAGCCTCTAATGCCAGTCGCCACTCTTCTGCAAACCGCATCCTGTCGTTTTGCGTACGTGGAGACCACATAGCCGGTCCTTTAGAGCGGTTCAGCATTCTAAACTGCAGCATGGATTTATCAGAGATAATCCCTGACATACCGCCTAATGCATCGATCTCCCGGACGATTTGTCCCTTTGCCACTCCCCCCATTGCGGGATTACAGGACATTTGCGCAATGGTATTCATATTCATGGTACATAACAATACCCGTGAACCCATTTTAGCTGCCGCATTGGCCGCTTCACAACCCGCATGTCCGGCTCCCACTACAATTACGTCGTATATTGGAAACATATTATTGTATTCACTGTTCCACGTGGAACATCTGTTAATTTTCTATTAAGTATTCAACTGTTCCACGTGGAACAGTTATTTAAGGATCTTAAATTTAGTTATTGCGTTGTTCTCTTTAGAACGCATCGCTCGTATTTCTTGTTCGAGTTTATCTTTGTATCCACAGAGGTGATATAAGCCGTGACTCAGTACACGAAGTAATTCATCCCTAAATTCCTGTGACTGAATTTCAGCGTTTTCTTTTATTCGTTCTATACTTATGAATATATCGCCTTCGAGTAGGTGGCTTTCATCACTGTTGTCGAAAGTGATGATGTCCGTGTAGGTGTCATGATTCAAATAGTCCATATTAATGGAATGGAGATATTCGTCACTACAGAAAATGTAATTTAGTTCCGTGATTTTATATCCTTCTTCTGAGGCAAGTTGTTTAAGCCACTTTTTTATTTTTAATTTCTCCGATATGTTAAATTGGATGTCTTCCTGAAAGAAATGAATAGCCATGGTTTAATTCATGTAAAAAGTCAAAATTGCTGTTCTTCCTTCATCCTCAAATTCCACTTCGTCGGAAAGATGTTTCATGATAAAAACGCCCCTTCCCCCGGGTTTTTGAATCTGTTCTGGCGAGGTGGGATCCTTAAGTGATTGGAAATCAAAACCTTTTCCTTGATCCTCTATGATAAAACGGAGCTGATCGTCCAAAAACCGCAGCTCGATAGTCACCACCTTCTTCTTGTCTTGATTGTTGCCGTGAATAATGGCGTTGCTGACACATTCGGTAACGGATATCATGATATTTCCATAGATATCATCATTGATGTTGAATTTTTCCCTAGCGTTATCAATAAAGCTCTCAATGATCCTTATATTTTCTATTAAGGAGGGAATGGATATTTTTATGGATTTCATTCAGGTTTTTGTTTGCTTATAACAATCGTTTGCTTGCCGTTATCGTAATTCCAACAATATGGGACAATGATCCGAATGGACTGCATCCGGCAAAATCACCGAACGTCTGATTTTTTCTCTAAGCGCAGGGGTAGTCATGTGGTAGTCTATCCGCCAGCCTTTGTTGTTGTTTCTGGCGTTGGCCCGGTAACTCCACCAGGTATAGTGGTGAGGAGCTTGGTTGAACAATCGGAAACTGTCATCGAATCCCGTGCTGGTGAATTTTTCCATCCACTGCCGTTCTTCAGGCAAAAACCCGGATGAATTTTTGTTGGCTACAGGATTGTGGATGTCAATGGGACGATGGCAGATATTGAAGTCCCCTCCAATGATCAGGGATGGGTGCGACTGTCTCAATTCTTGCGTATACCCATACATGTCGTCGAGAAACTCATATTTGAACTGTTGCCTCACATCACCCGAAGTTCCGGAAGGAAAATAAGCACTCATAAAAGACAGGCCGTCAAAATCCGCCCGTACAATCCTTCCTTCATCATCGTATCTGTTCAATCCCATTCCATAAGTCACACGATCAGGTTTTATCTTGCTTAAGATGGCGACTCCGCTGTAGCCTTTTTTTACTGCGGCATGCCAGTATATATAGTATCCTAAATCTGTAAATATGGACATATCTAACTGATTATCAATACATTTGACTTCTTGAAGGCCAATTACATCTGGATCAGTTGCTACCAGCCATTGTATAAAGCCACGGTTAATTGCCGCCCTTATTCCATTTACATTATAGGATACGAATTTTCTGGGAATAGGATTTTTTTTAATTTCCAAATTCATTCTTGGACTTCTTTCACTCTTTATGATAGGGGCAATATCTTTTATGACCCTTTTAAAATCATTATTGACTATCTAGTGGATACTTACGTCGAATTCATTTTCGAAATATTCCAACACATGGAGTTTTAGCAATTTTTCCTGCTCCAACACATCAAAATGAGGCAGTTCCTTTACCAACTTCCAGTGGGGCCAACCATCTTGATCTATAAAATCCAGTTCATAGAATCCGGTCAAACTCAATACTTTGCATATGGCAATGTGCATGAGATCCTGCTTTTGTTCTTTGGAAAAGTTCTTAAAACCCTGACCAAGTTCCTGAACCCCAATGATGAAAAGTACCCCATTTAGGTCGGCGGGCTTCTTGCCAATCAGTTCTCTAATCCCTTCTAGAAGTTTTCCCCACCGCCTTTCCAGATCCAGCTCTTTCTTGAACATGCTTTTAAATTTCTGATTTTGAACAAATATGTTTAACTTTTAGTACGGTTTGTTCCAACCTACAAATATAAGTAATCTTATTTATTGCTGACTAACAACGGCTAAGTGATATGCGTTTCACTTATTACGAAGATTTCTTGGCGCTGGTCTTCCCCCAGACTTGTTGTATATGCAGACGGAGCCTCTTCGAATTCGAAAACCAGCTCTGCAAAATCTGCGTGGCCCAGCTTCCAACCACCCATTACCACCTGCGGCCAGAAGATAATGACCTTAAAACTAAAATTATGGGACTCACCCAGGTCAGCCGTGTTTTCTCTTTCCTGCGCTTTACTAAAAAAGGGATGAGCCAAAAATTACTTCATCAATTAAAATACAGAAATCAGCCTGAATTAGGTAACCTGCTTGGCAGAATGTATGGGCGGACACTGCTATCAACCTTTGGTAGTGCCTGGGACATCGTCGTTCCGGTGCCGTTACATCCCTTAAAACTGAAAAAAAGAGGCTATAACCAAAGTGAAAGGTTTGCCCAAGGCTTGGCTGAAGTTTTGGAGGTGCCTGCACAGGATGCCCTACAGAGGATGGTATTTACGGAAACACAGACCAACAAATCCCGGTGGCAACGGTGGCAAAACGTGGAGGGTGTCTTTGAAGTAAGCTCAGAATGGAATGTGGAAGATAAAAATCTATTGCTCGTGGACGATGTGATGACTACAGGGGCCACCCTTGCCGCTGGTGCCAATGCCCTGCTGCGTGCGGGAGCCGAATCCGTGGATATTGCCGTCATTGCTGCGGGACGTGTTTGAGATCGGGGGATTAGTGAATCTGCTCTTCTTACTGTCAACGACGCCAAATCTTCGGCCAATCCTTTGGCATCAATCTTGGATAATTTTGTGCCTGCTGGCTGGTGATTCCAGAAGAAGCAGAAAATACTTAACCTAAAAACATAAAGATATGAGTAATTCATCAGAAAGAACCCGTGACCATAAGGTAATAAAAAAATGGACGGAAAGCAGAAAGGGCGTTCCCGCTAAGATAAAGGGAACAGGCGAGGAAAAGGGCGACGGCGTGTTGCGGATCCACTTTCCAGATCACAGCGATAGCGACGATTTCGAAAAGATAAGCTGGGAAGACTTTTTCGAAGAGTTTGATGACAGCAAGCTTGATTTTCTTTATCAGGAAAAGAAAGCAGACGGCGAAACCAGCACCTTTCACAAATTTGTTTCACGTGAATAGTTAGGCAAGGAGAAGGGAAAAAAACCTTCTCCTTTTCTTTTGGCTAATACGCTTTTCTCATCGTTCAAAATACCTCTAACATGAACTATCAGCCGACTTACCGTTTATTCATTGATGCATCTGGGCTGTATTAAGGAGACCGAGAAGTTCTTCAATTGGGTAGAGCAGCTGTTTTGCGACATGGAAATAGGCGGTGGGTTGAAACTGATGTACACCGTCGCTGGCCAGAAGGAGATGGATGAGCAGGTATTTGCCCCACCTTGGAGGATATAAAGGCCCGCCACCCGTCCGAAAAGGCAATAATGCCCATGCGCAGTTGCAATTGACCCTCTACGGTTGTTTTTCCACTGTTTGAACAATGGCTTGATTCCTATCTTACCCGCTCAAATTGGCTAAAGAAGAAGTTTCCTTCTATCGCTGCGTTTTCATCTG
>CAZHZP010000049.1:0-13437 GCA_964537165.1 uncultured Roseivirgaceae bacterium
TACTGGGGTGAGCCGCTGCCGGTTTATTTTAAAGACGGCATGCCTTATCTTATTGACAAAAAGAACCTGCCTTTGGTATTGCCCGAAGTAGATAAGTACCTACCGACCGAAGACGGCGCACCGCCTTTGGGAAGAGCGAAAAACTGGGTGTACAAAACCGAAGAAGGGGAATTTCCCCTAGAACTTAGCACCATGCCCGGATGGGCAGGATCGAGCTGGTACTTCTTCCGATACATGGATCCCAAAAATGAGCAACAACTGGTCGACGAAAAAGCCCAATCATATTGGGAAGCAGTAGACCTCTACATCGGCGGATCAGAACATGCCACCGGACACTTGTTGTATTCCCGTTTCTGGACGAAGTTCCTCTATGACCGGGGTTATGTCAATGTAGATGAGCCATTCAAAAAGATGATCAACCAGGGCATGATCCAAGGCAGATCAAATTTTGTGTACAGGATCAAAGGGACCAACCAGTTTGTAAGCTATCACCTGAAGGATAACTATGACGCCGTGGCCATGCACGTGGATGTCAGCCTGGTGCACAATGACCAATTGGACTTGGAACGTTTCAAAAAGTGGAGATCGGATCTTGCTGAAGCGACTTTTATCCTGGAAGACGGGAAGTATATCTGTGGCGCTGAGGTAGAGAAAATGTCCAAGTCCAAATACAATGTCGTCAATCCGGATGATGTGATCGACAGGTATGGGGCGGATACGTTAAGACTGTATGAGATGTTCCTCGGTCCCCTGGAGCAATTCAAGCCCTGGAACACCAACGGCATCGATGGGGTCTTTAAGTTCCTAAAGAAACTCTGGCGACTTTACCACGACCAGGATGGCAAGCTTAATCTCTCGGAGGAGAAGCCAAGTGCTGAGGAATTGAAAGTCCTTCACAGAACTATTAAAAAAGCGCAGGAAGACATGGAGGAGTATTCGTTCAATACCTCCGTATCCAACTTTATGATCTGCGTGAATGAGCTGACAGCCTTAAAATGCAACAAAAAAGCGATTCTAGAACCTTTGTCCATCGTTGTTTCGCCTTATGCGCCTCATGTTGCCGAGGAGCTCTGGTCATTGATGGGCAACACGGGTTCGATTGTGGAAGCCAGCTATCCAGTCTTTAACCCCGCACACCTGGAAGAAAATGTACACGAATACCCTGTCTCTATCAACGGGAAAGTACGGGTCAAACTGCCCCTGTCAGCTAGCCTTTCCAGAGAAGAGATCGAAGCTCAGGCCTTGGAAAATGAGGTCGTTCAAAAATGGCTTGAGGGCAAATTACCCAAAAAAGTCATTGTGGTGCCGAAGAAGATTGTCAATATCGTATTATAAAACCCAAACCCACTGGCTCCGGTCAGTGGGTTTTTAATTACTGTCAATGAACCGGTTTTTCTTGGCCTTTGCCACCATCCTGACATCCGGAATCTTTGCCTTTTCTTATTTAAAGGAATGGATTGAAATCCGTATAGGAAAGCAGCAGCTGATATTAAAACCCTCTGATGAGATCACCTACCCTTATTTCCACCAATCTGCTGAACTATACCTCGGGGTTATCTTAGTCTTTGGAGTCTTGTTTTCGCTCTTGTTTTTTCTGGCGGTTTATTTTGTTTTTAAGAAAAACGAGAAAAAAGTTTTCTTCATATTTGTCCTGACCATGTTGGCAATACTTGCTTTAATGGTGAATGGTGCTATAAAATAGGCTTTTCCACCAAATTTTGAAAGGCTCATCTACAACTCGTTATACTTCCCCGACAAAATAATATCCCTACCTTTACAAAAAAAAAGATATGCAAATCACCAAAAATACCGTAGTGGGCTTAATATATGAGCTAAGCATTAGTCGTGAGGAAGAAGAAACTGAAGCCATCAGTGTGGAAGTAAGGGATCAAGAAGATCCATTTTACTTCTTGTTTGGCAACAGTGGCCTGCCCGAAAAATTTGAGGAGTACCTTGCTGGAAAATCGAAAGGCGATTCCTTTGATTTCCACTTGGAGGTAGATGAAGCTTATGGCGAACCAGATGATGAATTGATCATGAATGTACCTAAAGATCAATTTACGGAAGACCGGGGATTTAACCCCGAGATGCTGGAGGAGGGAAATTTCCTGCCTTTGATGGATGAACAGGGATATTCCATGCAGGCGAAGGTAGTAAAGGTGATGGACGAGGACATTTTGCTGGATTTTAACCATCCGCTGGTAGGTTTTGCACTTCACTTTGTCGGCGACGTCCTGGAAGTGAGGGAAGCTTCTGAGGAAGAGATCGCCCACGGCCACGTTCATGGCGAACATGGAGAGCACCATTAATAAATTACCTGGGGGAGAAAAACTTCTATTTTTCCTCCCCCTATTTTCTTATTTCAAATGCATCACTTTTTGCTGCTCCCAACCGAACCGGATCTGCTCACCTATTTTATATTTCCTTGCCTTATCCTCAACCGTCCACTTTTCGGAAACCCCATCAACAGCTACAGACAGCAGATTGTGAGCAATCAGGTACTGGATTTCCTTCACGAGACCGCTTAGATCCTCTTTCTCTTCATCCAATACTAAATCCGAAGGCCGGATATAAGCGTGTTCTTGGCCCGGCAGCCTGTTGAGCTCAGTGAAGAGCTTAGCTACATAATAATTGTCAGGGTTCTGGTGGATCTGGCAGGTTTTTCCTTTTTGGACAATGCCCCCGTCTTTGATAATGCACAGGTTATCTGTCATGGTCATCGCATCGTCTATATCATGGGTTACCAGCAAGACCGTCACCTTCACCTCATTGAAAATTGCCTTCAGTTCCGTGATCAGTCCTCTCTTCTGGATGTTGTCCAAACTACTGAAAGGCTCATCCAACAGGAGAACTTCAGGCTCTATGCTCAAAGCCCTCCCAATGGCTACTTTTTGCTGCTGGCCACCTGATAGTTCCCGCGGAAATTTATCCCGATGGTCTTTGAGATGAAGCAGTTCCAGCAGGAATTCCAGCCGCTCTTCTTTGTATGCTTTATCAAATAATAGAAGAGGCCGGGCAATATTTTCCGCCACCGTAGAATTTGGATAAAGATTGTGCTGCTGGTGGATCAGCTGGATTTCTTCATATCCCGGCACCAGCTTTTGTGCCGGATTTAAAATTTTATTCCCATCCATATACACTTCTCCGCGGTCTTGGGCTTCCAATCCAGCCACAATGCGCAACAAAGTGCTCTTACCCGAACCGCTTTCACCCACCAGCGACCAAACCTCTCCTTTCGCGATCTCAAGTGAAACATCATTCAGGGCATGGTTGTGCTCATCATATTGCTTAGAAATATGTCGAATCGAAAGAAAAGTCATGAAATGTTAGATTGAATCTTCCGGGGGAGGCTATTAAAAACTAATTGATAAGAATGGTCGACCAGTGCCAGTATGACTGGATCGGGAATACTTCCGTCCAGCCTGACGGTGTTCCAGTGTTTTTTGTTCATGTGGTAGCCAGGGGTAATCCCTTCATGTTGTTCTCTTAGCTCGACCGCCCGTTCGGGATCACATTTTAAGTTTACACTTTCAAAAAGCTCTATATCTACCAGTGCATACATTTTGCCGCCTACTCGGAAACAAAGTGTGTCGGCGCCAAAGGGGGTATCTTCGGTGCAACCGGGTTTGGAAAGACAATACTCTCGTAGAAAGGGGAGGGTCATTAGGGAATCGCTTAAGTCGTTGAAAGGCAGGTGTCCCTTTGCCTCGGGACAAAAGCTTCTTGAAATGGCCTGGCACAGTGGCCATGGCTGGTCACATCAACCTCCTTACGATCATGATGATGATAGCCGCCAGGAAGACCAAAATGGATATCTTGTTAATGCCGTGCATCATGCGGAGGTTGAAATTTGTCTTCTTGTGGGGGTCGGGTTTTTGGAATACCCTCAAGAAGTAATTCCCCACCTCGCCCATCTGAAAGAACTCTTTAACTCTATTTGCCATAATATTTATATTGCTTCTCTTAAACAGCTTCGTGAAGGATTAGGTTTAGCAAAGCCCGAATAAAACTTCTCCATCCGTAACGAGGTAGTTCTGTCCTCTTATTTTCCGGGGCAGAAGGTCATTTGCATCCTTACCAGCACTGTAGTCCCTTGATTTTTTCATACACCAGGCTCACTACATCCGCAGACAGGACGCAATTTACAAAAAATGCCGAACAATGGTCCATCAATCAGTATAACGAATTACCTGTAATAGGCTGGGGACAGGCCAGTTACAACGATAACAAGAGGAAAAACAATCATTTGTCTCCCGTTGGATCAGCCATCAGACCCGCACGCCCCCATCATGATTTGCTGGAATTACTTTCCTTTTCCTTTGCGCAGGCTGTTTTTCTTTATAATTTTCCCTTAAGGTCAAGTAGATTGACAATAAACTAAAACACCTTCAAAAAAATGCTCAGAAGAGATTTTATTGCATCCGCATCGCTATTGGCTGGAGGTCTGGTATCAGCTCCTCTCATCGGTAAATCAGAAAGTACTTCCCTTAAGCCCGAAATGCCCAAACTCAAAAAAGGCCTTGGGTTCGGAATGATCCAGGAGGAAATCCCGCTGTTGGATAAGTTGAAACTTGTCAAAGACCTAGGCTTTGACGGGGTTGAGTTCAATAGCCCGGTGGACTTTAATCTTAAGGAAGTGGTGGATGCCAAAGAGAAGGCAGGAATATTACTCCCCAGTACGGTCAACAAAGATCATTGGTCAAAGCCCCTTTCTGACCCTGATCCTTCCGTGAGGGAATTTATCATTGATTCCATCACCAAATCCCTGGAGGAAACCAAGGAACTCGGAGGGGACACCGTATTGGTGGTACCTGGAGTGGTAAATGATAAAGTCTCCTATGAAGCCGCCTACCATACTGCGCTGGAATCGATCCGTAAGCTGATCCCGGCAGTTGAGAGGACAGGAGTTAGGATCGGGCTGGAGAACGTCTGGAACAATTTCATTATAAGCCCTCTCGAAGCCAAGAACCTGGTGGACACGATCAACCATCCCTTGATCGGGTTCTATTTTGATATCGGAAATATCTTAAGGTACGGCTGGCCCGAGCATTGGATAGAGACCCTTAACAAACGGATCGTCAAGCTTCACATCAAAGAATTCAGCAGGAAAAAGATGAATGACGAGGGGCTGTGGAAAGGTTTTGATGTAGAACTGACCGAAGGAGACATCAATTGGCCCGGAGTAATGGAATCCCTCCGCAAAACCAATTATCACGGCGAATGGATGATCGCAGAGGTAAACGGCGGTGATAGAAAGCGCCTGGCACAGATATCAGAGCAGATGGATAGGATATTGCAAAGCTAAAGCCCGACCTCAACCATGACGGAACCCTGGTGGGGGTTGGCAGGTCGGAAACGACGTTGAAAAAGCATGGCTTTGTGCCATAAGTTTCTTAAATTTAAATAAAAAACAGGCTGATCAAACGGAGACGTTGATTTTAAGGTCTGTTTACTGGTCAGTTTATGGAGCTTAACAGGAAGACAATCTAATAAACAACGGAAAATCTGGAATTTGACGAAAAAATAAACCTACACAGCATCAATGGAAAATCAGCGAGCTTGGCTCTCATGGGCACGGGTGCCTAACAGACCGTAGCCGATCGTATAAATTACAGCTAAATCATCGTTTAACACTAAACTGTATAATATATGAAGAACAAATTACTCTCGTCATTCTGTATGCCTCCCAAAAGCTTACTGCGTGCATTGTCCCTGCAGTTGCTTTTTCTGGCTTTTGCCGGCTTTGTTGAGGCCAAAGGGGAAGGCATAGTGAGGGAGATTCCAGCCAATCTCCAAGAAGACCCCGTTACGGTGACCGGAACGGTGACGGATAGTCACGGTGAACCCGTCCCCGGCGCCACGGTATCTGTCCAAGGCACTTCCACCGGAACTGCAACCGACATGGACGGCAATTACAGTATTACCGTTGAAGAAGGCAGTACCTTAACCTTTTCATTTATCGGATTTACTTCCCAGCAGATTGTCGTCGGGAGCCAAAGCGTGATCAACGTCCGCTTGGTAGAAGATGTAGCAGCCCTGGAAGAAGTAGTCGTTGTAGGTTATGGTACCGTGGAAAAGCGGGATTTGACCACCGCGGTCAGTACCATGCAGCAAAAAGACTTGATCCAAGGAGCAGTGTCACCCTTGATGGCCATTCAGGGCAAAATCCCAGGCCTCACCATTGCGTCTTCCAACGGCACAGATCCTAACGCCAATCTCAGCGTCCAGCTACGGGGAATCAACTCGATCAACGCTTCCCAAGGCCCCCTGATCGTCATCGACGGCGTGCCCGGTGGTAGTTTAAGCACCGTGGTACGGGAGGATATCGAGTCGATCAACGTGTTACGGGATGCCTCTGCCGCGGCCATCTATGGCACCCGGGCCTCCGGCGGGGTGATTTTGATTACCACTAAGCGTCCACAGGCAGGGGTAGTGAACTTCACCTACACCACAGAAGGGTTTATTGAGACAGTTAGACGGAGGCCTGAAGTGTTATCAGCGGAGGAATACCTTGCCAATGGGCGGGGCGAAGATCTCGGACATAGAACCGACTGGTATGACGAAGTCACCAATAAAAACCCCTTTAGCCAAAGACATGTTTTGAACCTCAATGGAGGTACGGAAAACGCACAAGTATATGCGACTTTCAACTATAGGGATGCCGAAGGCATAGCCATAGGTTCTAGTAGGGAGGAGTACAGCGGTCGGATCAACAGCGATTTCAAACTGCTAAACGGTTTGGCAGAAATAAGCTCCAGTGTAAGTTACAACCACCGAAACTCTGATTTTCATACCTTGAACCAAGATCCCTACAATAACAATGGGATCTTTAATATGGCTTTGGTATTGAACCCAACCGAAACGCCTTATGATCCGAGTGATCCTACGGGTTATAATGTGTGGACCGGCGGATACGAATACTGGAACCCGGTTGCGGAGGTGATGTTGAGGAAGAACCAAAATGAATACAAAGACCTGATGGCCAATGCGACTCTTAGGGTAAACCTCACCGATGATCTATACACTTCCGCCATGGTCGGGGTCAACAACCGATCCCAGCATCCTACGTTTTACAGGTCTTCCCAACATAGAGAATCGCGTCTAAACAATATTGACGGATATGCCAACCAGGGATACAGCAAGTGGAACGACCGGATCTTTGAATGGACTGCCAACTACAACAAGATACTCGACGCCCACAATATCAATGCGGTAGTGGGCTACAGTTATCAGGACTTCAATGGCCAGGGATTTTCAGCCAATAACTCCAATTTTGCAGTGGATGGATTGGAAGAGCACAGCTTGGGAACAGGAACATTCCTTCCCGAGGGCCGTGCCGGGATGAGTTCTTGGAAGAGTCCTTGGGTAAAGCTGGCAGCCTTTTTCGGCCGGGTGAACTATTCGTACAAAAACCGCTATTTGTTAACCGCTTCAGTGAGGCGTGAGGGATCGTCTAAATTTGCAGAGGCCAACCGTTGGGGCACCTTCTCCGGCGTCTCTGTTGCCTGGCGTATTTCCGAAGAAAACTTTTTAAGCAACAATAGCTTTATCAGTGATTTAAAGCTTAGGGGTGGTTATGGCGAAACAGGCAACGAGGGATTCAGTTCGGAGACAGCCTTCCGTATGTACAGCCCCGATACTTGGTGGCTGACTGGCGACGTCTGGATGAGAACCTTCGGCGTGAGGCACAACCAAAACGCAGACATCAAGTGGGAGGTGAAGAAAGAGCTCAACGTCGGGCTAGACTTCGGCTTCTTGGACAACAGACTGACAGGCAGGCTGGATTACTATGTGCGTAAAGTGGATGACATGATCTACAACATCAGCGTGTCCCAGCCGCCAGCTATCCATGACCTGACCACCATGAATGTGGGTAATATGGAAAACAGGGGCTTTGAAGGAGAACTTACGGGAATAATCGTGGAAAACCAAAATTGGGACTACTCCTCCACCTTGGCTTTCTCGCATAATAAGAGTGTCTTGTCTTCATTGTCAGGGGGAACGACCTTCCAGGACCGAAAAGGCTTCCCGGCACCCGGCTCGCCCGGTAATGCCGTCCGACTGTATCCAGGAGAGGAAATCGGACGCTTCTTTATCTGGCGCCATGCCGGCTTTACCGATGCGGGTAACTGGATGTTGTATGATGAGGAAGGCAACGCATTCGATGTCACCCAGCGGACTAAAACCAATGCTGATAAGGCATTTGTGGGAAACGCCATTCCCCGTGTAATCCTGTCTTGGAACCATAATGTACGGTATAAGAACTTTGACTTAGGCATCTATATGCGTAGCTGGCTAAACTACGATGTCTTCAACATGATCAACATGTACTATAGCGTCCCCAACGTGGCCGGACAAAACGTACTTAAAAAAGCCTATGAAGACCATAAGGACATCACGGGTGAAAAGGAGCTTAGCGATTATTGGCTGGAGAAAGGGGATTTTCTGAAAGTGGATGCCCTCAGTATCGGCTACACGTTTCCAAGAGATATGATCAAGCCGTTGAACAATCTTAGGATTTATGCCACAGGAAGGGATTTGTTCGTCTTTACGAAATATTCAGGCCTGGATCCGGAAGTGAACATCAACGGTTTGGAGCCAGGCTTTGAGGAAAGGGATGCCTATCCGAAGACCCGCACCTTTATGATGGGAATTCAGGTCAATTTTTAAGTACTCCATGTACGTATTAACATCTAAAGACAACGTGTTATGAAAATCAACAAGTTATATAAAACATTATTCCTCATCCCGCTCCTTTATCTGGCGAGCTGTGTGAAATTAGAGCAGGAATGGTACGACCAAGTGGTGCCCGAAACTTTTTTCAAGAGTGAAAAAGATGTGAAGGCAGCCCTTTACAGGCCTTTTACCCACGCGAGATGGTATATGGGTGAGGCTCGGTGGAACCTACAGGAGTATTCGGCGGACCAGTTTGCCATCTCTACCAAGGGCAGACACTGGTATAACGGCGGGGAAAATGAACGCTATCATTACCACAGGTGGACACAGGATGACGGCTGGATCTGGGATACCTGGAGAGGCACCCTGATGGGGGTTGCTTTGGCACTGGATACCAAGCAGGATTTGGACAAATTGGACTACGAATCACTTGCTTTAACACAGGCGGATAAGGATGATCATATCAACCAGTTAAACACCCTGATTGCATTCTTCTATATGCGGGGTCTGGATTATTTTGGGGGAATGCCCGTCTTTGAATCTCTTGATCAGGAGTCCTTACCCCGTAATACGGATAAGGAAACTTTCGACCACATCGAACGGTTGCTTTTGGAGGCGATTGAAAAATTGCCCGCAAAGGTGGCTGGCGAAAAAGAGGAGGGCGCCATGAAGAAGGCCGCCGCAGCGACCTTGCTGGCCCGGCTTTACTTCAACGCAGAGGCCTATATTGGTGAAGACAGGTTTGCCCAGGCTCAGGCTATTTCACAGGACATTATCGACCAAAAGTATGGGGATTATTCATTGGACCCAACCTGGTATGGACCGCATTCATTTACCAATAACCTTTCTCCTGAGATTATCTGGTCCATTCCTTCCGAATTCAATTATCTTCAATATGACTGGTTCTTTAATTTCTTCTATCATTATAATACGGTCGAGTTTTTTGACATTGATGGAGGACCATGGAATGGGACCCATTTAACCCCTTCTTTGAAACCTGACGGTACGCCATACAGCACCGAGTTCAAACTTGGATCGCCTTTTGCCAAATTTCACGATGACGATTTAAGGAAGAAGAACTACCAGTATAATGGTGCCGGTAGATACGAAGGAATGTTTATTGTAGGGAATCACCTTAGTCCATCCGGCGAGCAACTCCTGGGGGGCGAAGAGTATAACGGCGAGCCTTTGGTCTTTGTGGATCAGGTAGCCCGTTTCAGTGAAGTCGGACCTGGCAAGCGGTATAGCTCCATCAGCGAACTGCCGTCCAAAATGTCGGAAGGAGAGGAAAATTCAGGAGTGCGTCTCGTTAAAGTGCCCATTCCAAACAATGCCGACAGAAACCTTCGTTGGGGGGCGGACAATCCTGTCCTGAGGCTGGCGGAGGTTTATTATATGTTGGCGGAATGTAAACTGAGAGCTGGAGATAAAACCGGAGCTGCCAGCCTTATCAATGAGGTCAGGGCGAGGAATTATGAAGGTGCTGATCCGGATCCGGTTACTGCCAGCAATCTGGATGAATACCGCATGTTGGACGAATGGGGCGTGGAGTTTTTAGGAGAGGGGCGTAGAAGAACGGATCTGATCCGTTGGAACATGTTCACGACAGAAAGATGGTGGGATCATGAACCCACTTCTGATCACCTAACAAGATTCCCCATCCCAACTCAAGCCATCTCTGGTAACAATAACCTAGCGCAGAACCCGGGTTATAATTGATGGGCGATATCTAGCACTTACAAAACGAACAAGGGAGGAAATTTTCCTCCCTTGTCTTTTATATCATGAATTCAATTGCCTCCAAGAAAAGGGCAATTTGAGGGGCTGAAAGATGATCCCCCTATAATAATTCTTTGAGTATTTCTGGACCTGT
This sequence comes from uncultured Roseivirgaceae bacterium, assembly GCA_964537165.1. Classification (GTDB taxonomy): domain Bacteria; phylum Bacteroidota; class Bacteroidia; order Cytophagales; family Cyclobacteriaceae; genus DATGMS01. The sequence goes on from CAZHZP010000049.1 coordinate 10,550, forward strand.
GGGAGATATGGCCGGGCCAAAATAACGGATTAATATCCCCTTCTCATCAACCAAGTATTTGCTAAAATTCCAGTCCGGTTGATGGGAATTCCAACCATTTTTTGCTGCTTGGGTCAACCATTGGTACACCGGATGCTGTTCAGGACCTGCGGTTACGTTGCTTTTTTGGCTTAGATGAAAACTTACTCCATAATTAACCTGGCAAAACCGGGAGATTTCCTGATCAGTTCCCTTCTCCTGCTCCTTAAAGTCATTGGCAGGGAAGCCTATGATGACCAGATTATCTTGATGCCTTTCATGCAACTGCTGTAATTCTGCGTACTGACCAGTATACCCACAGTCGGACGCCGTGTTGACCAAAAGGACGTTTTTCCCCTTCAACTGATCAAACTCCAGCTCCTTCCCGTCATTTAACGTTACCTTCAGATCGTAAAAAGAAACCACAGCCGGCGCCTTTTTGCGATTGACCAAGACTTTACCGTTGCCTGAACCAGCCTTACTTAACCGCATAATGAGCGGGTAAAATGCTTGCAATAATCTCTGCTTAAAATTCATATGGCAAAAAAATCAAAACCTGAGCCAAATTAAGGCCCGACGCCTTCGGGCTCGATCCATTGTCCGCCCTGCTTGATGATATTGATCAACTCATCCACGGCTTTTTCGGAGGGAACGGATCGCTTGACCACCTCCTTGCCTTTATAAAGGGTGATCTTGCCCTTACCGGAACCCACGTAGCCATAGTCGGCATCTGCCATTTCCCCAGGGCCGTTGACGATACAGCCCATAATGCCAATTTTAACGCCTTTGAGATGGTCAGTCCTTTTCCTGATCATAGCGGTGGTTTCCTGCAAGTCAAAGAGCGTCCTGCCACAGGAGGGACAACTGATATATTCTGTTTTGGACATCCGGGTACGGGCAGCTTGGAGCACTCCGAAGCTTACCGAATTATGTAACTTGACCGTCGTCAGCAGTGCCTCCCTGTCCAGGTTTTGCTTTCCCCTGAGGCTTAGCATGATCCCGTCTCCCAATCCGTCGATCAAGAGTCCGCCTACATCTGTAGCGGCGAAAAGCATGGTTTTGTCATCCTCCTGATCCGGATAAGCGACTGAACTGATTACCGGTAAATCAATCCCCGACTGCATCAGAGTGACGAATGCCCTTCTTAAAGCCGGCATGTTGTGGGTATTCTCACTGAATAGAATAACCGCTACATCCTGCCTGTCCTTTAACAGTGGAATAGCCTCGTCTGCTTCAGTATCCTGTAGAAAAAGAAAATTCAGTATTGGATGAAGGTTTTCCTGTCGCTGCCAATCAGCCAAGCGGAAAGCAGGGAACTTGTTCTCCTTCTCGTCGGAATAAAGCCAGGAAGAATGGTTTATAATTTCCTTCAGGCCATTGGGCAACATAAATTCGATGGGATGGTCGCCGGAATAGACAAAGTCACAGCCTTGGTCATTCATCTTCCACTTATCCAATTCAGGGAGATAAAAATGTCCCACGTTCTTCAGCTCCTTGACGGTGATATTCCGAATGGTAGAAATATCCACAATCACCCGAGGCACGTTCGTGCCGCCCAGGTTAAAGACTTCTTTACTCTGCCGTTTATTGTATTCAAAGGGATTAATCGGGTAGTCAGCAGCTGTTTGGATGGCTTCATGTCCGGCACGTTGATCATACCTCTGCACTAAAGCTTGGGCAACGGGGGTCTCAAATTCAGGATCTTCCGTCAAAGACACCCGGACGGTATCTCCCAATCCGTCTTCCAGTAAGGTTCCTATTCCCACAGCGGACTTGACCCGGCCGTCTTCACCATCGCCTGCTTCTGTCACTCCCAAATGCAAAGGGTAAGACTTAAAGCCACCTTCCCGGAGTTTTTGTACCAGAAGACGGTAGGCCTGCACCATCACTTGGGTGTTGGAAGATTTCATGGAGATGACAATGTCGAAGTAATTTTCGTCCTCACAGATCCTGAGAAATTCCAAGGCTGATTCCACCATGCCCAGGGGCGTGTCGCCATACCTGCTCATGATCCGGTCAGAAAGGGAGCCGTGGTTGGTTCCGATTCTCATGGCCGTACCGTGTTCTTTGCAGATCTTTACCAAAGGCAAAAACCTTTCCCGGATCCGCTCCAGTTCAGCTTTGTAGGTCTCATCTGTGTAATCGATTACCTCAAATTTTTTCTTGTCCGCATAGTTGCCCGGGTTGATACGTACCTTTTCGACGATCTTCGCAGCCACTTCCGCAGCATTGGGGGTAAAATGGATATCTGCCACCAAAGGGGTGTGGTAGCCTCTCTCCGCAAGCCCTTCCTTTATGTTTTTTAGATTTTTTGCCTCTTTGATACTGGGAGCGGTGATTCTGATCAACTGGCATCCACTCTCAATCATCCTGATGCACTGGGCAATAGAACCCTCGGTATCCATGGTATCCACGGTCGTCATGGACTGCACTACGATAGGATTATTTCCCCCGATGATTAGGTTCCCTACTTTAACCTCAATGGTCTCCCTTCGCTGATAAGCGACGAGGCTATCGCAATATTTTACCCTCTCCTTTGGGGTGATTATATCTTTAATCTCCATTCTTTTATCATTAAAGGTCGCCCAGCTGAGGCCTGACCACAATTTCCTCTACTACTGAATTCGGGGACAGCTGATACGCAGCCCACACGGACGCCGCCACGTCCTCCGCCTTCATAAATCTTTCTTCAGGAAGGTCTACCCCTTCCCAGCTTGCCGTGAATGTGGCTCCCGCCAGGATGGAGGTGACTTTGATGCCATACTCCTTCAACTCCTGCCGGAGGCACTGGGTGAAGCCCCTCATAGCCCACTTGGAAATGGCGTAACTACCGCCATTGGCATAAGCAGTCATGCCTGCGATGGATCCCA
>CAZHZP010000050.1:0-13418 GCA_964537165.1 uncultured Roseivirgaceae bacterium
ATGCCCAGCAAGAAAAGCGATAAGTCCGAGCGTAAAATCTTCGTATTGGACACCTCCGTCATCCTTTATGCGCACAACTCTATCCTGAATTTCGCGGAACATGACGTGGTCATTCCGATTACAGTTTTAGAAGAACTGGATCAGTTTAAAAAAGGGAATGATACGAAGAATTTTGAAGCGCGGGAGTTTATCAGGTTGCTCGACAAGCTATCGAAGGATAATATGATCCACAACTGGACACCGCTGAACGGCAAAACCAAGGGGAACTTTCGTGTGCTGATGCATCCGGAAAACCAACTTAACGCCAACGAAATATTTGGGGAGGAAAAAAACGACCACAAAATCCTCAATGCCGCCTTGAGCCTGAAGCAGTCCGAATCGGGGAGAAAGGTGATACTAGTCAGCAAAGACATCAACCTCAGGCTGAAGGCCAAATCCTTGGATCTGAATTCGGAAGATTATGAAACGGGAAAAATCAAAAATCTTGATCATCTCGAGACTTCGGGCAAAATAGTCGTGGATGGGGTGGATCCCGAGATGGTCAACAAGCTGTACGAATCCGCCACCGTGGACGCCGGGCTGATCTTGGATAAAAACAGGAAGAAGACTAATGCGTACTATATTCTCAAAAGCCCGAGGAATTCTGTTTTGTGTTTTTATAATCACGATACGGACACCTTGGACCGGGTGGATAAGAAATCGGCGTACAACGTCAAACCCAGAAATGCGGAACAAACCTTCGCGCTACACGCCGTCATGAACCCAAGGATCAAACTGGTGTCGATACAGGGGGTGGCCGGAACAGGCAAGACTTTGTTGGCTTTGGCAGGAGCTTTAGAACAGAGAAGGGATTTCAAACAAATCTTTTTGGCGCGGCCAATCGTGCCCTTGAGCAACAAAGATATCGGTTATCTGCCAGGAGACATAAAATCCAAGCTGAATCCTTATATGGAGCCACTGTGGGACAATCTTAAATTTATCCAAAATCAGTACAAGGAGTCCGATAAGGAATATCAGAAGATCAACGAACTGATCACCTTAGAAAAACTGGTCATCCAGCCATTGGCTTATATTCGGGGCAGATCGCTCTCCAATATTTTCTTTATCGTGGATGAAGCCCAAAACCTAACGCCTCACGAGATCAAAACTATTATCAGCAGGGCGGGCGAGAACACCAAGATTGTCTTTACAGGAGATGTGTTCCAGATAGACACGCCCTATCTGGATTCCCAAAGCAACGGCCTTTCCTACTTGATCGACAAGGTCAAAGGCCATCCCCTTTATACACACATTAAGCTGGAAAAAGGGGAGAGGTCTGAATTGGCCAATCTGGCCAACGAGCTGTTGTAGTAGGCTGTCAGTAGTCAGGCTTGCTCCAGTATATCCACGGCTTCCACATTTCCCTGCTGGACAGCAAGATCAATGGCTTTGAGGCCCCGCATATCCCGGATGTCCTTGTCCGCCCCGTGTCTGATAAGAAGTTCCGCAAGATTGTTCCTGCCGAATAGTACGGCAAACATCAGTGCCGTGCCGCCGTTCCCATGTTGCAGATCTAGGTCAGCACCGTGCACAATCAGCAGTTCCGCTATTTCCGGATACCCTTTGAAGCAGACGCCCATTAAGGCGGTGTTTCCACCGGCGTCTGCCAAATCGACTTCGGCTCCCGCTTCAAGTAGCACCTTCACGGCTTCCAGTTGGTTGTTGTAGCCTGCGATAATTAAGGGGGTATAACCCTTGGCATCCTGGATATTGATATTCGCTTTTTGGGCGATCAAATCCTGTAGCCGGGTTATATCCCCTGTTCTCGCAGCATCGAAAAGTTGCTGGTCAGTACTGTTCATTGGTGATTAATAGGGTTTTGCGTCTCTGGATTCATCTTCGGCTTTTTTAACCGCCTCTTGCTCACGCCCAGAGCCTATTCCATCATTATGCATCGACGACATCTCTTCCTTTTTCTTCTTGATTCCTTCAGCTACCCTTCTGCCATAGTCCTCATCACATTGGGTAAACAGCTCGATCATCTTGTTTTGGATCTGCTCATTAGCCTGGACTAAAGCGGAAGATAAATTGGAAATCAGATCGTCCCTTTCCCAGTCTTCAAAATTCCTGTAGGTCTCCCCGGCTTGTTTAAAGTTGTTTTGGCGCTCGATTCTTTCCCTGACCAGAGCGGCCTGATATCGGGGTGTATGCTCTTTTCCGGCTCTTGGGGCTTCTTGTAAGCCATTGAGAGAGGAGGGCTCATAGTTGACGTGGGGGTTGGCTGAGGCCAAAATATCCTGGGGATAAGCCATCTGACCATCACGCTGGTTGGTGGCCACATGTTTTTTGGGAGCATTGATCGGCAGTTGCAGGTAGTTGGTACCGACCCTGTACCGTTGGGTATCGGAATAGGAGAAAGTCCTGCCTTGAAGCATCTTATCGTCTGAGAAGTCCAGTCCGTCTACCAACACGCCTGTCCCAAAAGCGGATTGCTCGACTTCGGCAAAGAAGTTTGTCGGATTCTTATTTAGGGTCATTTTGCCGACCGGATACCAGGGAAACTGGTCATTCGGCCATAGTTTGGTATCATCCAGCGGATCGAAGTCCAGTTCGGGGTGCTCGTCATCACTCATGATCTGTACGTTCAGTTCCCACTCGGGATAGTCGCCGTGATCAATGGCTTCGTAAAGATCCTGGGTGGCGTGGTTGAAGTTTTTCCCTTGGATTTCCTGAGCCTGCTCTTGGGTCAGGTTTTTGATCCCCTGTACCGGCTCCCAGTGGTACTTCACCAGAACCGCTTCGCCCTCCTCGTTGACCCATTTGTAGGTGTTGACCCCCGAACCCTGCATATGTCTGTAGCTGGCCGGGATTCCCCAGGGAGAAAACACAAAGGTGATCATATGAAGCGTTTCAGGGCTGTTGCTTACAAAGTCAAACTGCCTTTCTCCGCTTTGGATATTGGTTACCGGATCCGGCTTAAAAGCATGGATAAAATCGGGGAATTTAATGGCATCCCGGATAAAGAAAATTTTAAGGTTATTGCCTACCAAATCCCAGTTTCCGTCTTCTGTATAAAATTTGACCGCAAATCCCCGGGGATCACGCAAAGTCTCCGGAGAGTGGTTGCCGTGTATCACGGTAGAAAACCGGACGAATACCGGCGTTTGCTTTTCCGTGTTGGTAAAGACCTTTGCCCGGGTGAATTTACTGATCGGATCATCCCCTACTTTGCCATAACTTTCGAAATAGCCATGGGCTCCGGCTCCGCGTGCATGTACCACCCGCTCAGGAACCCGTTCCCTGTCGAAATGGGACATCTTTTCAATAAACTGGTAGTTTTCCATGGTAGCGGGACCCCTGTTGCCCACCGTACGGGTATTTTGATTGTCGTAGACGGGATGCCCTTGCCGGGTGGTCAAGAAGTTGGAGTCTCCCTCCTTGGGCTTTTTGGATTCATTCATGATGTAATTATTTATGGGTAAATGTGAATTAAATGGTTGATTTTAAAGATAGAAAAATAATTGATCATTTGGCAAGAAACCTTTTACAAAGTTAAAAAAGTGGGTCTCTTTACTAATAAATAGTATTTTTGGGGGACTATAAGACCAATTGAGAAAAGAGATTTTCCAACGTTTCCTGCGCATCCAGGCATAATCCGGGATGGACTGGAGAGGTCTGTACCACTGTACTCCGGACAGCAGTAAGCCACCGGAAGCGTTCTGCGATGGGAAGCTGGCCTATCGCCCCCCCTTGCTCGCGCCCCTCACAAATTTTCTGAAATGACCCCAAATAAGTGCTGACGTCTTGAATGTCTGTATCGGGGGAAAGGATCTTTAACTTTTCTTCATTAATGGTGGATATGGCCTTTAAAAACCGCTGTTTCGAACAATACAAAATCACTCCCACATTGAGGAATTCTTCCCTTTCCACCCGTGGAACCACACGGATAACGGCATATTCAAATAAGTGACGCTCTTGCATGTTGGGCTGCTTTTACAAAAGTTTCTGAATGCGCAATACGCGTAATTAAAAATTGGGCATAGGCCTCTCTGTGTTGGGCTGTTGAATCAAAAACCTCCTCCCTGCCCAGCCAGACCTCAGGGACCAGCTCCACGATGGAGTGGATCAGATCATCAGCCAACAACAGCCTGAATTCAGCATCTACCGCATCCAATGCCGAAGCCTTCGGCAGCAGGACGTGGTTCTTGATCAGAGAAAATGGCAGGGTAGCTTTCGTTTCCCAGCCCTCCCAGGAATGGTGAAAATACAGGGAGGCCCCGTGGTCGATCAGCCAAAGCTCCTTGTGCCACATCAGCATATTGGTATTGCGGGGGGTGCGGTCTACGTTGTTGAGCAGGCAGTCGAGCCAGACGATTTGGGAGGCCAGGCGGGAATCTACATCTGTGACCAAGGGGTCAAATGTAATTGCTCCTGAGAGATAATGCAGGGCGATATTTAGCCCTACGCTGGCTTTCAGCAAATCCTGCACTTCCTCGTCCCCCTCGATCTGTCCAAAAGAATGGTCCAACCGGGCAAAAACAATCTCAGGAACTTTAAATCCCAAGGCCCTGGCGACCTCCCCACCGATCAGTTCAGCAATTAGCGCCTTGGTGCCCTGCCCTGCCCCGTAGAATTTCAACAGGTAGGTAAAGCCGTCATCGGCTTCCACCAAAGCAGGGAGCGAACCGCCTTCCCTAAGTGGTGTGATATAGCGGGTGACATCGACGGTGCGTAATTGGGGGGATTTTTCCTTCATCTATCGGCTATTTGGATACAAAACACTGCTTCAGCTGTAAATATACGAATGACCGTGATAGCTCGGGCATCAAATACAAAGAGGGACCGTGAAGTCCCCCTTTTATATGGTGAATATGCTTTAAACAGATTTGGGTATTATTCTACGATAAATGTACCTCTCATCAAGGCATAGTGGCCGGGGAAGGAACAAAGGAATTCGTAGGTACCTTTAGCTGGAGCGGTGAATTCAATGGTGTCGCTCTCGCCGCCACCCAACATTTTGGTATGGGCGATGATGCTTCCTTCTTCAGATGCAGGGATATAATCGTTGTCCATAGCAGTTGCTGATTTTTGACCGAAGGCGGCCAGATCAACTCCTTCTTTCAACAATACCCAGTTGTGTCCCATGGCATTTTTTGCCATTGTACCGGTATGGGTAAGGGTCAATTGAACCTTTTGACCAGCTTTTACTCTTAATTCTTTTTTGTCGAACTGCATCTGGTCAGTACCGGCGATGGTCAATTGTACTACTTCGCCTGATGCAGCAGCTGGGCTTTCTGCTGCGCTTTCCGTCGCGGCAGGAGCTGTGGTTTGAGTTTGCGCGGGAGCTGTAGCTGTAGGGGTATTCGTGGTGCTTTGGTCGTTGTTCGCCGATTCGCTGGTTGTTTCCCCGCCACCGCAGGATAGAAGGAAGAACGAGGCTGCAACAAACAAGAATGAGGATTTTATTTTGTTCATGATCTTAAAATTTATTTTTTGTTTTAGTTTTTAAATAACCGACGTGATCATTTTGCGGGTGCAATTTACGCAAATCCTTATGTCCAACCAAAATTCAAGCTAATTTCATTCCAGCTTTATAAACCAAGAATGTTTTCAGGAAAGCCAGCCGGGACAAGTTGGTGTAGCACCGCCGATCTAGGTTGGGGAAAAAAAATCCTTATCCATGGAGAGCTGCCTGATCCCGGAACTTGTGTTGGCTCCCCGGATAAATCCGGTTGCCTCTGAAGATATCTGGGACATTCATTTAATATCAAGGCTGATGTCTGTTCTGCGGGAACGCCAATCCTCTTTCAAGTAGTTGATGGGCTAGAAGGGCAGGCGCCGCAAATCGACATTGCCTCCGGAAAGGATCAAAGCTACCTTCTTACCTCTAAACACCTCTTTATTTGCAAGAACTGCGGCCAATGGAACGGCCGAGGAGGGTTCTATGACAATCTTCATTCTTTCGTAGACGATGCGCATAGCGGCAACAATCTCCTCTTCAGAGACAGTAAAGATATCCCTCACATGTTGCCGGATAATTTCAAAATTTGTATCTCCAAGGCTGGTCAGCAAACCGTCGGCAATGGTGCTTGGCTGGTTGATAGCTTCGAGCTGCCCGGACTGAAAACTGCGGAAAGCATCGTCCGCACCCGCGGGTTCTCCGGCATATATTTTTGCGTCCGGGGCGAGATGCCGAAAGGTCAAGGCGGTTCCGGAAAGAAGCCCTCCGCCTCCTACCGGTGTGATAACGGCATCAAAATCCCGGTGATCTGACAATATTTCGAGCGCACAGGTAGCCTGGCCTTCTATTACGCTCAAGTCATTATAGGGATGGATCACCGTGGCATTTGTAGTGTTGACCACCACCTTTAGGGTTTCTTCCCTGGCCTTTAGGTTTGGTTCACATTCGGTTATTTGGCCTCCATATTCTCTCACCGCCGCCTTTTTGATTTCAGGGGCATTGGAGGGCATGACAATATAGGAAGGTATACCGGTAAGCATAGCCGCCCTGGCTAATGCGGCTGCATGGTTCCCACTGGAATGGGTAGCCACACCATTGCGTTTTTGTTCCGGAGATAATTTCAACACTGCGTTAGCAGCTCCCCTGGCTTTAAAAGCGCCTGCTTTTTGGAAATTTTCACATTTGAAAAACAGCCGACATCCAGCCATGTCGTCAATAGCCCCGCTGGTGAGTAGGGGTGTCCGGTGTATGTAGTCTTTTATCCTTGCACTTGCGGCTTGGATAGAAGCGAGGTCGGGCCAATGGGAGTGATCCATGGGTTAAAATTACATCAAAAGAGGAAGTTCAACAAATGAAACATCTTCCCTGGCGCCTTTGTTGTACCTGAATTATTTACTTTTAGAATTGCTTTTACTCTTAATCAGAAAAAATGATAGACGAAGAGACCTTGGATATTCTTACACGATTAAGAAGGGAACTCCATCAGTACCCGGAGCTATCGGGTCAGGAGAGAGGAACAGCTAAGAGAATCCTCGGGTTCTTTGCGCCTTTAAAACCGGACAGAACGGTGACAAAACTGGGTGGGGAAGGGCTGGCATTTATATTTGAGGGGGCTGAAAGCGGATCAACTACCATGATCCGGTGTGAACTCGATGGTTTGCCTGTGAGGGAAGACAACCAATTTCCTTATAGAAGTACCATCAAAGAAAAATCCCATGCTTGTGGGCATGATGGCCATATGGCCATAGTATGCGGCGTGGGTAGGACTCTTGCTAACTGCCCGCCCAAAAAGGGGCAGGTGATCCTGTTGTTCCAGCCCGCGGAGGAGACTGGTGAAGGGGCCGCAAAGATCATCGAATCCGATGAATATGCCTCCTTACAGCCGGACTATGTTTTTGCCCTTCATAACCTACCCGGACATAAAACCCACAGTATCCTCCTAAAAAAAGGTGTTTTTGCGGCGGCTTCGAAGGGTATGGAGATCCGCTTGAAGGGGAGAACCAGCCATGCTGCTTTTCCCCAAGACGGGAATAGCCCGGCCTCCGCAATGGCCAGAATCATATTGGGGTTGCAAACGCTGCCGGAAAGCGTCAATGGTTTTTCACTCGTAACGGTAGTCAATGCACTATTAGGAGAGTTGTCTTTCGGCACAACCCCAGGGGATGCGGTTATTCGGGCCACTGTCAGGTCTTACGATGATCGGATACTGGAGGAATTGATAGTGGCTGGTGAGAAACTAGTTGGGCAGTTGGCGCAGGAATACCGGCTGGATTATGCCATCCGCTACCGGGAATGTTTTAAGGCTACTGTCAATCATTCTGAAGCGTATTCTTTGGTAGAAAAGGCTGCCTATCAACTCAAATACCCGGTGGAATATCAGCAGGAGCCTTTTCGCTGGTCCGAAGATTTTGGACAATTCTCCAAAGTGGCCAAAACCGCTTTTTTTGGAATAGGAGGAGGGGTCAATCATCCCCAGCTTCACGAGGCGGTGTATGACTTTCCCGATGAAACTATTGCCACCGGGATCAATATGTTTATGGCCATTCTTAAACAAAACCATGCTTAAATAATGCACACTTCTTATATAGAGATTAGCAAGTCAGCTTATCAAAACAATATTCAGTTTATCAGGGAGCAGGTTGGGGAGGAGACGATTATTTCGTCTGTGGTCAAAGGCAATGCTTATGGACACGGTATTGAGAATATTGTTACCATCGCGGAGGATGCCGGTATCAGACATTTTAGCACCTTCAGCACCGATGAGGCTTATCGTGTACTGGAGGCCTCCCGAAAAGGCAGCGAAGTAATGATCATGGGCAGGTTGGACAATGAAACGTTGCCTTGGATCATAGATAACGGGATCAGTTTCTACGTGTTTGAATTCGACCGCTTAGATGCTGCTGTTACCGAGGCCAAACGGTTAGGAATCAAGGCCAAAATCCATGTGGAGGTAGAAACTGGCTTCCACAGAACAGGATTCGAGTGGGAAGAAAGAGAACCATTACTGCAGGTGCTTCAGAAAAACCGGCACCATCTCGAACTCGTCGGGCTATGTACCCATTACGCCGGAGCCGAGAGCATCAACAATTATGTCCGTATCCAGAACCAGATTCAAAAATTTCAGGATTATAAAAACTGGTTGATTCAGGCGGGGCTTGGGTTTCGGCTTTACCATACAGCCTGTTCGGCTGCATGCTTGAGTTATCCCCAAACGATCATGGACATGGTGCGCATAGGAATACTTCAATACGGCTTCTGGCCCAGCCAGGAAACTTATATGAGTAAGTTCAGGCAATTGGACCCCCACAAAATAAATCCCTTAAAGCGGTTGATTACTTGGAAAAGCCGTGTCATGAGTATCAAAAGCGTGGCGATGGGTAGCTTTGTTGGTTATGGCAATAGCTTTATGGCCCATCGGGATATGGTCATCGCGCAGGTACCCGTAGGCTACTCCCATGGCTATAGCCGCATCTTAAGTAACGGAGGGAAGGTGCTGATTCATGGTAAAATCCTGCCGGTAGTAGGAACGGTGACCATGAATACCATTGCGGTAGACATCACTGACCTCAAAGCGGTCAAAAAAGAAGACCCGGTCGTCATCATTGGAAAACAAAGGAAAAATGAAATCACCGTGGCTTCATTTGGAGAATCTGCACAGCAGATCAATTATGAACTGCTCACCCGCCTTCCTCAGGATATCCCCCGAAAAATTGTGAATTGAATCCAAAAGATGTCCAGTACAATTCGCTTACTCACAAATTCATTTCCTGGGTTTTTTTCAACAATTCAATGCTGTTGGATACGCCAAGCTTGTGGTGGATGTTCTTGCGGTGGGTTTCGATGGTATAGACGCTTAGCATCAGCTCGGCGGCGATCTCTTTGTTGGTCTTTCCGTCAGCGATTAGCTTCAGGACTTCAATCTCCCTCTTCGAAAGCTGGTGCTTTAGCTTATAGGTGTCATCCTCGTAGGGACCGGAGTCCGGTTGCTTGAGCACCCGTTGAAAGCTCATGATGTGGCGGTCTTCTGCCACTTCCCTGATGGTATAGAGCAATTCATCCGGATCGGCGTCCTTCAGCACGTAGGCGTTTACGCCCAGCTTCACGCATTCCTTGAAGATTTTTTCATCATCATACATGGAAAGTACAATGATTTTTGTCTTTACCTGGTTGCTTCGAAGGCTTTCAATTAAGGCCATGCCATCCATGCCCGGCATGTTCATATCGGTGATGATCACATCCAGAGGGTTGGCATCCATAAACCGTAAGAGTTCCCGTCCGTTTTTGAACAGGCCGACAACTTCAAAATCATCCGCTTCTTGTAGCAGATTAGCGACACCTTGGGCGAATAATTTGTGGTCGTCTGCTATGGCTATTTTAAGCATTTTCTTCTTACTTGAACCAAAAGATACAGCAATAGATTTAATTAGGCAACAAAAGCCGGATAAGCGTGCCTTTGCCGGGGGCAGACGAAACCTCGATGCCGCCGCCGATGGTCTTCATTCTCCTCTCCAGGTTTTGTAATCCCTGGCCATCTGATGCCTGGCTGACATCAAAGCCGGTCCCATCATCCCGGATGGCAATGACTAAGCAATCTGCTGATTTTTCTATTTCGATAGCAATCAGCGTAGGCGAGGCATGTTTGATGGCGTTGTTGAGACATTCCTGAATCATCCGAACCAATACCAGTTTCTTGGAATCATCCAGGCTTATATCCCCCACTCCAGGTTTGAACGTTGTGTGGCAGAAGTTCAGGGAGGATATTTTATCCAATTCATTGGAAATAAAATCCTTTAGGCCAATTTCTTTTACCCAATCCAAGTTGATGGCTTTGGACAGGCTCCTGACCTCTTTTATTGCTTGCTGAACAAGTTCTTTTGCCTCTGCTATTCTTTTGGGATCTGTATGGCGTAGGGTTAGCTTGGTCAGCGACAGGATCTGTCCGATGTTGTCATGGAGTTCCTGGCCGACGTGGACCAAAGTCTGCTCTCGGATCTCTTTTTCTACGCTGAGTATGGTGTTTTCATACTCAGCGGTTAGGCGGTCGATCTTTTGTCGGTTTTTGATCTGCCGCTGTCGATGAAAAAAAACCATGGCCACGATAAACCCAGACATAAGAAGCATCAATATAATACCAAAGATGATGGCAAATATGACTTGGGTAGAATCTTGTTCCATTCTTGTTTTTGCTTAGGGCCGCAAATTACAATAAGCGAAAACGCTGTCCAATGAAAAGGGAACAATAAGAAGGGCGCGATATAAAATTATCCCGGACTTGTTGGCTTCCTTATATAAAATAAGAGAAAGTTAATATTTCTGCCTGAATATTAAAGGCGCATAGAAGGCCAGCCCCAGGACTACATATAGAAGCCCGGCCAAAAACCGGATGATCAAATGCAAGGGCTCAATCAAAGACATCTCTATGTCGTAAAGCAACCTCAAGGGGGTAAAATAGAAGAATGCGGCACTGTAAAAAAACAGGATCACCGTTACAATCCAAAAATACGGGATGGAAAGCAGGTTCTGTCCTTCGTATTGATTCAAATTGAAAACATCCAAAAAGAATTTAATCGCCAGCACGATCAGCGCTAAGCTGCCCACAGCATAGGAATAATTGTGGAATGCCACATGGATGGGTTGAAAAAAGAGAGAACAGACAAGCCCGAAAGCCACAAAAAACACCATGAGGGCACAGATACGTTTTTTTGTTTTTTTGTCTTCTGTTATGATATAAAAAAAGTAGTAGAACAGGTATGTCTCTGCATAAACAAACAATAAGTTATAAAACAAGGAATTGTTATACCTGTAGCTTGCGGTGATTTCCCCGATTATTTCTATTGTCACTCCCACCACCAATATGCCGGTGATCAGCGCATGAGCCTTTTTGTAGCCAGGGTTTCTATTCTTGATAAAGAAATACAGCAAGCTAAAAATCAGAGAAATAAGAATAAAAAAAATATACCTGTTCATTTACCTGTTTAGTTAATTCCGCTTCTAACCCCGGCCACAGTTAGGAGGACAGATCCTTCCACCGTTCATTAATAAGGCGCCATCTTTTGGGTCGTCATTGTTATTGGAAGCTCCCAGTATGACGGTGAGTTTTCCTACCAGTTCCTTGGGATCCTTGATGCTTGGTACTTCATCTGCAGTATCTTCATCGTATTCGCCGAAATAGATTTTTATGCCCCCGGTTTTCTCATCGGTTTGATCCAGCAGCTCCTGGATGGATTTTCGGTCGAACCAAACGGATTGGGTCTGGCTGGTGATCTTTTTGCCATCTTGGTCTGTTCCCGGTTCGCCGCTTCCTACTTGTTTTGCGTAGCTGTCCCGGAGTTTTTTGAATTTTTTGAGATCCATAATTAAATTAGTTTTAAATGATAAAAATTTACCGCAAGGTAAAGAAGTTAAATGGGCTGTTCAATACCCAATTGGCGGTATTTTCCACTCCATGGCCGAAATAGAGGTAACAAAAAAGCACCACCTGCCAGGTGGTGCTTCTAGAATGCAGTATTTTGATATTAAGCAATTTTCTTCGCTTCCTCAGCTTCGCTTTCTTTGGCTAACTCCTTTCTCATCAAATCCACCACAATAGGCGTGGCGATATAGATGGAAGAGAAAGTACCCACGCCGATACCGATCAAGAGGGCAAAAGAGAATCCCCGCAATACTTCTCCTCCAAACAGGAACAAGATTAAAACAACAATGAGTGTCGATCCAGAGGTAATCAACGTACGCGAAAGTGTCTGGTTGATCGCGCTATTGAAGGTTTTGGTCAGTGAGCGGGTACCTCTTGCAGCCACATTCTCCCTGATTCTGTCGAATACGACCACCGTATCGTTGATGGAATAACCGATGACCGTCAGAACCGCTGCGATGAATACCTGATCAATTTCAAAGGTTGCCCCTAACGCATTGGCTACAGCAAAAGCCGCGATGACGAATAAGGCATCATGTGCCACCGCGATAATAGATGCTAAAGAGAACTGCCACTTACGGAATCTCAATAAGATATAAAGGAAGATTCCCAATAGCGCAAAGATCATCGCTTCGATGGAAGATATTTTAATGTCATCCGCTACAGTTGCGCCTACTTTGGAAGAACCGGTGATGGCAAAGGATGAATCATCAATTTTGGAAGCATCCTCGATATAAGTCAAACCTGTAACGGTGGCGATCCCTTCCTTTACTTTTTCCTCTACCTCTTTGTTGGCTTCGTCAGAGTCTTCATTGATAAGATAAGAAGTCGTAACTTTTAATACGTTGTTGGCCCCGTAGGTTTTTGCTTCAACGGACCCGTCAAATTCAGCGTCCAAACCGGTTTTGATGTCGGAAGCCGGAATCGCCTGATTGAATTCCACAATATAGGATCGGCCTCCTGTGAAGTCGACGCCAAACTTCAGGCCAGTAGTCAATGCAAAGACTAATCCCACTACAATGAAGGATGTAGAGATCAGGTAAGGAACTTTCCGCTTACTCATAAAGTCAATGTTCAAGTCATTGAACAGGCCTCTAGAGAAAGGGGTGGCAAAGGACAACTTGCTTTGATCGCCTTTTTTGCTCCACCAATACACCAACACCCTCGTGATAAATACTGCGGTGAAAAAAGAAGAAGCGATACCGATCATCAATACAATGGCGAATCCTTTAACAGGACCTTGACCCAGAGCATACAGGATGGCGCCTACCAAGAAGGTGGTTACGTTGGAGTCCAAAATTGAACTAAACGACTTGTTGTAGCCCTCGTTGATCGCTTGCAACAATCCTGCACCATTTTGTAACTCTTCTTTGATCCTTTCCATGATCAACACGTTGGCATCGATCGACATACCCATTGTCAGCACAATACCCGCTATACCGGGCAACGTCAAGGCAGTGCCTAACTGGGCGAGAATGCCCAATATAAACAGGATGTTAAAGAACAAAGCGGCCACGGCCACGGCACCGCCTTTAGCATAATAGGCCACCATAAACAGAATCACAA
>CAZHZP010000051.1:0-13377 GCA_964537165.1 uncultured Roseivirgaceae bacterium
CACTTTTTTGACTTCATTGATTACTGCCTGAATCTTTTCCTGATGCATGTCCTTCGGGATAATACGATTTTTAACAAGTGCCTAAATTAGAACAAATACTTTTTTTACACAATCACCGCCCGCTCTTATTTCCTTTGGCAGAAAATTTTCCCGACCGGCTACTAGGTGGCTTTATCAAAGCGGCACTATTGATTTTTAGCAAACCGTAAATTTCCTCCTGCGCATACTGCCGGATTTCCCCGACTTGGTAGCCCTCGATCGTCAAATTTTCCATCGACCACCTGACCAATCTCAAAGTAGGAAAGCCAACTGCAGCAGTCATCCGACGGACCTGCCTGTTCTTTCCTTCTATCAATTCCAAAGCAAGCCAGCTGTCCGGGACACTTAAGCGGACGCGTATGGGCGGATTTCGTTCTGGAAGCGTGGGCGGTTCGGCGAGCAAAGTAGCCCTGGCCTTCTTCGTCCGGTACATTTCCCCCTTGAGATTAATATCCACTCCTTCTTCCAGTTGTCTCAATGCCTCCTGGGTGGGTAAGCCTTCTACCTGAACCAGATAGGTACGACTGTGTTCAAAACGGGGATGCAGCAAATAGTGGTTTAAAGCTTTGTCATTGGTAATCAGGAGCAAGCCCTCGCTGTCCCTGTCTAACCTTCCCACGGGATAAACTTCCGGAGGAAAATCTCCTGCTTCCTTTAAACTGTCCTCTCCGCTAAACTGGCTATGAATGCCAAAGGGCTTGTATATGACAAAATATTGCATCATGAAGATAAATACTCAAACTTTCCGGGATCAACCGACCGGCTTTTAGGCATGATAAACGGCGGGAACCTCATAAAAGTGCCTAAACCACCAAAGTCTCTACCATAAGATCAAAAGCTTTTTTAATTTCAACCATCTGGTTATCCCGCGCGGCCTCATAGGCTGCCTTGTCAATAAGGGTCGCCGTCACGTATTGCTGGTGAATCTGATCAAAAGGCACGGCATAGTTGTTCCCTTCCACGCCCCAGGTCTCGAGGTAAGCGTCTAATTTCTCAACCACCAGACCCACATGTGGTACCGCATAACTCATGGAGGTGATGGCCCCGTGGAGACTGGTGCCGATATAAGCCTTGGCATTGGCTATGAGATACATGATATCCCAGATATTATCCGCATCAAAGTAAGTAGACGGGCAGGGCAATGCAGCCTCTAAGGCCTTCAATGCCTCATCGTCGTCGTGGTTCAGGGCTTTTCCTATCGGGCACAGGCAAATCCCGGTATGATCACTTTGATAAATCTTATTCAATTCTCCCGCTAAAAGCGCTTCTTTACCTACCGTGGTTTTCTTATTGATCTGGAAAAAAACATAATTGCCCTTGTTCTTTTTTACATATGCCGCCACAGCCGGGGTAACAGCTTTTTCGAGCTGTCCGGTCGGATAAAATTCAGACATCAAGATGGCGGAATCGGGAAAAAGGTGCGCCTCAACCTTGTTCTGCCGAAGGTTTTTTATGGTGAGAGCATCTCTAACTGCCAGATAATCCGCCCGTTCCAATTTAGGTTTAAGAAAAGGGAAACGGTGGAACAAAGCAGTAGTCAAGCCAGAACCTCCCAACGAGTTGAGGATTACTTTGTTTAATCCGGGAAAGTCGGTTTTGTCAAAAACAAACGGCAGGGTAGTTTTTCCCTTGAGCAGTTTTTTAGCGACCCGGTTCAGATCCACAAATTTCGAAAGCCGCACATGGTGCCGATGGATTTTTTGAAAGGCCGTGTTTAGTGAGGCATAAAGAGAGTTCCAAGTCACTCCCAAAGCCTCTCCTCCGGCGATGATGACGCTGGCTTTGTCTGCCGGATCAGCAAGTTGCTCATAAAAAGCCTGCAGGCCTTGGGTTGGCTTGCCCCCTTCTTTGGACAAGTCACTTTCTACAATCCCAAAATATTCATATTGAAAGCCTTTTTCATAGGAATCCAGCTGTTTTTCTATGATTAAAGGGAACAGTAAATCCCCATAATTGTACCTATCAAATGCGCCGATAATCAGTATTTTTTCCATAAATGACTTCACAATTAATCCCCAATGAAGCGCAGGGAGCGGATGAGCTGTAAAAATACGCCGTCCTGATGTTTCAAAAGCTTACCTTCAAAAGGCTTAGGTTGCAGTTATTGTGCCACTTTTTCGAGGGGGAGCAGGACCTTCCAGGTTTTGAAAACCTGGAGGGTCTGCGTAAGGATAATCCGGCGAAAACCAAAGAACGGCACCCGAGCTCTCAGACGCACTGGCTTCGGTTTTTTTTAACCCGGATTATGCAGGGGCATCTTTCTTGCATATCGCCAGAAACCACGCTGTCTGAAACTAGCGTGTAGCCGGTTTAAAAAAAACAGGGACGGTTTAAATCTCTTATCTTTATAAAAATCCATCATTCATGAAGCCGGGCTGTCTGACATTTACGCAATTTGATTTTCTTCCATGAGCAACCACTCTTCCGTTAAACGCATTTTTTCCGGTTCAGCCTGGGGCATTTTAGCGAAAATCCTGGATGCGGCGGCCAAATTTGTGACCATCCCCCTCTTGGTGGGGTATTACGGTAAGGTTGATTACGGTCTTATTGCTTTGGCATTTTCTCTCAATGCCTATCTCCGCTTGATGGACCTGGGAATGAACGTGGGCTCGGTACGCTTTTTTTCCATGTGGGTGGCTAAAGAAGAATGGGAGAAAATCCAAAAGGTATCCCGTTCCAGCATCGTCTTCTATGGGACTATCGGCTTGGTCAATGCGGTGATTTTCTTTTTAATGGCGGACTATGGCAAATATTTTTTCAACCTGGCAGAACACCAGCTTCCCATTTATCGCTGGATGATGTACATCCTATCGGCCAGTGCCATCTTCAACTGGCTGTCCAACGTGGTCATCCAGTTGCTAAGTGCCAAAGACGAGCTGGGCTACGTCAACCGGGTCACGGTGCTGAGCAGCGTGCTCAACTTCGCCGTGGCGCTGTTAGCCATTACTTTGGAGTGGCCTTTGACCCTTTATTTCTTTTTCTATATCCTGTCTACCTTAGTACCTATTCCTTTTAACGTCCATAGATTAAAAGTTTACCCGCTTTCTCTGCCCCAGCTTCTGCGGCCTAAATGGGATGGAAAAGCCTTTAAGGAGATCATAGGCTACAGCATGGCCATCTTTATCATGGGGCTGTTTCAGTTGACAGCCAATGAGCTGCGCCCTATCCTTTTGGCAAAATACGCCTCCGGAATGGATGTGCTAACCGACTACCGGGTCATCCAGACCATTGCCATGTTGATCCTGTCCTTTGGCGGCATATTCCTGCAGGTATTGCTGCCTTCCGCCTCCAAGATTTATGCAGAAAACAATCCGTCCAAATTGGAGCGGATGGTCATTGAAGCGACCAAATATATTTCCGTGTTTTTGTGTCTGATCGTCTTCCTGTTGATCCTCAATGCCAGCGATATTTTGCTGATCTACATGGGAGAAGATTACCAATACCTGGCACTATGGATGGTCATTTGGCTGCTGACTGTCTTGCTCTCCATGCACAATACCCCGGTGGCCAGCCTGGTGCTCTCTTCAGGTAAAACCAAGCCCCTGGTCTACTCCTCCGCTGCGGCTTGTGTCATCTCTTTACCCATTACCGTGATTTTTGCGCCCGATCTCAATGTTGGAGCAGCCGTGATCGGCTATTTCGTATACATGATTATTCAAATTGGGTTCTTCTATGTGTACTATATTCCGAAAGTATTAAAACTCAACAATTCAAAAATCTTCTTTGGGTCTTTTTTTCCTTCGGTTTTGGGCGCATTTATTGCACTTACGATTAGCCATTATGTGGGTAAATGGTGGAATGTGCCGGAAGGATTCCCGGCCCTTCTGGTAAAATCAGCACTCTTTGCCATTATTTATTGCGCCTTTCAAATGGCCTTTGTCATCAAGAAGGCCGACGTCCATTACCTGAAAGAGCAATTATTGAAGAAAAAGACACAACACGGAGGACAATGATTAAGTATTCGATTTGTATCCCTGCTTATAAAAGCAAATTCTTACAGGAATGTATCCAAAGTATTCTGAGTCAAACAGTGGATAACCTGGAATTAATCATTCTCAACGACTGCTCCCCCGAACCCGTAGAGGAAATAGTTTCACAGTTTGGAGACAGCCGGGTCACCTATGTCAAAAACCGCAGCAATGTCGGCTCGCTGAACCTGGTGGACAACTGGAACAAATGCTTATCCCTTGCGCATGGCGAATATATCATGATCATGGGGGACGACGACCTGCTTGAACCGGATTATTTGGAGGAATTTTCAACACTGATCAACCGCTATCCCGATCTGGAAGTCTATCATTGCAGGAGCAGAATCATTGATGATGACGGCAATACCGTCATGCTTACTCCCTCCGCCCCGGAATTCGAAAGGGTTTATGACTCCATCTGGCACCGCCTACGCCAGTACCGCTCCAATTATATTTCCGATTATCTCTACCGCACCCAAAGCCTCAAGGAGCGGGAAGGATTTTATTATCTACCTCTGGCTTGGGGTTCTGATGATATCACGGCTTTTATTGCTTCAGCTGAAAAAGGCATCGCCCATACCAACCGTCCGGTGTTCAACTACCGCAGCAACCGCCTTTCTATCACGTCCACAGGCAATGACCTCGAAAAAATGTACGCCAACCTGGGCTATGCTTCATGGCTGGAAGATTTCTTAGAAACCGCACCCGAAGACCCAGCGGATCAAACCGTTTACAGGCATCTTTTGGCTCACCAACAACAATACATGCAGCAGAGAAAGATGTACACCATCAGCAAATCCATAAACTCGAACCCCTTTGACAAGACCCTCCAGTGGCTGAAAAACCGGAGAAAATTGGGGCTGTCGGTAAAGGAAATCCTAGTGGCTACGGCCAAGGGGCTTAATATGAAATCGAAACAAGGATAAGATGCGTGTTATTTTTAACCCTTCCGTCAATGAAGAGAATAAATATATTGAGATCATGGTCAGCCCGCTCAAAACCCGGGGCTATACAGTACATGCATTAGACGACTTTTTCTCTTCTAAAAAACATTTCCAGTCCATCCAACTTGTACACCTTAATTGGTTTGAAAATATAGATGACAGCAGCCTCCGCAAAGCCTTTAGAAGCTTCATGAGAAAGATGTTTGTCTTGTCGGTGATCCGGCTAAGCGGAAAGAAGCTCGTCTGGACCATGCACAACCGGGCTTCCCATGAAAAACGCACCGGATGGATTAGTCGGACCATCACCCGATACCTGATCCGTTGGTCTGACCAGATCATTATCCACAGCAAAAAGTCCAGGGACATTATTAGAAGCCAATATCCGGATGCGTTACACAAATTGTGCTACCTGCCCCACCCGGATTTCATAGGATCCTACGGGCCAGTTCCTGAAGAAGTAGCACCATCCACAGAGCTACCATTGAAACTACTGTTTGTTGGTGCCGTCAAACCTTATAAAAACATTGAGTTACTGATCAAAGTGGCGGCTGAATTTAAAGATAAAGTACAGCTTACGATTGCCGGCAAACCGAATACGTCATCCTACGGAGAAACAATCAGAAAGCAAACTGAGGCAGCACGCAATGTCCGCTTGATCCCTCAATTTATACCTGACCATGAGCTTCCCCAGCTAATGGCCCAATGCGATCTCTTGGTTCTGCCCTACGATTTGAATAGCAGCTTAAACTCTGGAACAGTGATATTGGCTTTTTCTTACAAGAAAACGGTCATCTGTCCCAATATCGGCACCATAGAAGACCTGGATGAAGCCCGGCAGTTTGTACTACATTATGATTACCATTCTGAAGAGGAACATATTGAGCAGCTTCAGGCACAAATCGCCCTTGCCTTCAAAATGAAAGCGGAAAATTCGCAAATTTTTAATCTTCTAGGAAAAAGGGTTTTTGAGCACGTACAGGAGGTACATAGCAAAGACCGGATCGGTGAGCGACTGCTTTCTTTGTATCAGGAACTGTTGAAATAAAGAAGCGGAACGCATTTTGTTTATAGGGCATCTAAGCCCAAATTTGATTCTAACGCTTTTTTATGAGAATTCTCTACATCAATTCCCTTTACAGGCCTTTCATTGAAGGAGGTGCGGAAATCTCCCTCCAACTGATTGTGGAGGGACTACAATCCAAGGGATATGAAGTAGCGGTGATGAGTCTGATACCGGAAGAAGGACTAAAAGAAGACCTGATAAACGGGGTCAAGGTTTATCGGGCGGGGTTAAAAAATAGCTATTGGCCTTACAGCAAGCAAAGACCAGGAAAACTACAGCGCCTCTCCTGGCATCTCAAGGACCGCTACAACCGCAAAATGGGAGCCTATGTGAAGGAGGTGTTACAGGCGGAGAAACCGGATGTTGTTTCCTGTCACAATTTGGCCGGATGGTCAATAGCAGCCTGGGATGCCATTCATGAAGCCGGGATACCCATCGTACAGGTACTGCATGACATGTACCTGGCTTGCGCCAATAGCAATATGTTCAAGGGCGACCATCCTTGCGACCAGCAATGCTTCAGCTGTCGCTTATTGAGAAGCCAGCACCCAGCAAAATCTAATAAAGTCAATGCGGTGGTGGGAATCAGCCAAAGCATTTTGAGTCGCTTTACCAAACTAGGATATTTTCAGAATGCGGAAGAAAGGGTCATCCACAATACCCGACACATCCCCACACCTCCTGCCAAAAGGAGCAGAAAA
Organism: uncultured Roseivirgaceae bacterium; assembly: GCA_964537165.1. Lineage (GTDB taxonomy): Bacteria > Bacteroidota > Bacteroidia > Cytophagales > Cyclobacteriaceae > DATGMS01. The sequence continues at coordinate 6,716 of CAZHZP010000051.1, forward strand.
GTCGGAGACCCGTTGAAGATCGGCTACCTGGGTACGTTATCTAAAATCAAGGGAGTGGAATGGCTGCTTGAACAATTCCAATCGTTAGACATCAATGCCACCCTCAGCATCGGGGGAAAGGGGCAGGCAGATTATGAAAATCACTTGCGGTCGATTGCCACCAAGCCGTCGATATCGTTCTTAGGACAGGTCAATGCCAATGATTTTTACAAAGATATCGACGTCTTGATCGTGCCCTCTCTGTGGCAGGAGCCTCTGGGCATGGTGGCCATCGAAGCCTTGGCTCATCACGTACCTGTCATTGCGCATAAAACAGGCGGACTCCAAGAATCCGTGATCGAAGACCTTAATGGTTTATACTGTTATGCTTCGGATCCGGACTCTCTCGGTGACGCTATTCTAAAACTATATAAGGATGCTGAATGCTACGACCGACTTTCCGCTGCTGCTAGGGATTCAGTAGCCGAAATACTTAGCAGAGAAAGGATGATCGAAGAATACCGGGAAGTGATCGATTTGTTCCAAGCGAAACCAGCTACTTTTAAGCAAGTCAATGAAGGATAAAAAGGTACATTCCCTCATGCAGCCACCCTTTGCTTGGGCAGATGTCAGGCTAACGGAAGCCTTGTTCTGCTTGTGTCTCTTTTCGATATTTCTTCCCATCAAGATTTATCCGGTCATCCTAATTATCAGCTCATTTTTCTTTTATCGGGAGTTGGAGCGGTTACCCACACGTACGTGGCAGGTTTGGCTCGGGGTTTATAGCCTGTATGCTATCCTTAGCTTTCTGGTTTTTTATGATGGCGAAGCGGCCATGCTCACCAATCTAGCCAAGCTGTTGATCAATTTTGTCTTCCTTTATTTTGCCGTGAGTTGGTTGCAATCCAGGGACAATTCGAATTTGCTCTGGATGGTGGACCTGAGCCTTTCCCTCATTTTTTTACTAGTTTTCGTCCAGTTGTTGGTGTACCATCAGGCAATGGACTTCAGGTTATTGTACGGGAGTTCCTCTTCCGGACAAGCCAGCTCGCTGTACAATAAATCATTGTACTTCTGGGGATTGGATGATAAGAATATGTTTGGGGCCAGGATAGCCGTGCTGGGTTTCCCATTTATCCTTATTCCCTTGGTAAGAGAAAGGAAAATCTCTTGGTGGAGAATCTGCGCCATTTTTCTACTGGCCTACCTGTCCCTGTCCCGCACGCCCATAGTCGCTTTGCTAATCGGCATCTTCTTGCTGATTTGGCTTTTCACCAGCACCCGATGGAGGATTATTCTGGTTTTCTTCATGGTACTGGTGCTACCTTTTGTTTCAGAAAAACTGATCCGGCTGGACAACCTCACCGCTTCCAATGACGGGATGGGAACCAGACTTGTGTACTGGAAAGCCTTCTTTAATAATTTTCAGGAAGTTTCCCCATTGGGAAATGGGTTCATGCAGGCGCCGGCTTTTCTGAAAGAATACGCAGACTTTTACCGGGGAGAACCCCACATTCACAATACATTTTTGACCAGTTATCTGGAGTTGGGGGTATTAGGGCTGGTGGCTTATGCCTTGTTTCTTTTCTACTTCTATCGGCACTGTCTGGAGCTGGGCCAACCGAAAAAATTCTGGTGGATGGTTTTTATCCCCCTCCTTTCTATCATGATGATCCTCTATTCGGGATACGATAATGACATCGTCATGTATTTCAGCTTGGTAGCGTTGCTCGGTGGCATGGGTGGCCTTGATTATAAAACAACTAGAATGGGTATATAATGAGAAATGTTCTGATTGATAACAGGTGGGCAGGAGACACTGGCATTGGGAGATTGTGCAAAGAGGTGATTAAATATACGCCTGCAGCGGTCAAAAGCGCCTTTGTATCTTCCAATATGGGCTTGGGTAATATGCTTACGCCTTTGATGTTGGGCAATGAAATACGGAAAGCCAAACCTGAGGTTTTTTACAGCCCTTCCTTTATGCCGCCGCTGGCCCTGTCCACCCCTTATATTTTTACCGTACATGATCTGATGCATCTCTTCTACTATTCAAAAATGCATCGGGTCTACTACCAGCAGGTGATTGCAAGACTTGCCAAAAAGGCAAAAACAATCATCACCGTTTCCCATTTTAGCAAGGGTCAACTCGTCGACATTTTGGGGCTAAATCCCGACCTGATCCGTGTGATCTACAACGGCGTGGATCCCAGCTTTGCCCTAAATAAGGAAAAATTTGTGATGGAGCGGCCTTACCTCCTATACGTAGGCAACCGGAGAAAAAACAAGAACCTGGCTGCTATGTTGTTAGCTTTCTCTCAGGCAACTATCCCTAAAGACGTCGTCTTTCTGTTAACCGGTAACCCCAATCCTGAACTGATTGTCCTGCTCAGTAAACTGAAGATCACCAGTCGGGTTCGATTTTTGGGGTTCGTTGAGGAGGCTGAGCTGCCTAAACTGTACAAGGGTGCCTATGCGACAATGTTTGTCTCCCTGATGGAAGGCTTCGGCTTGCCCGTTATCGAATCCATGGCATCCGGTACGCCGGTCTTGACGTCGAGTGAAAGCTCCCTACCTGAGGTTGGCGGTGATGCGGCCCTTTGCGTTAATCCCTACGACGTGGAAGCCATCACCGATGGGATCAATAGGCTCTTCAGCGATAAAGATCTATACAATGATTTAAAAGAAAAAGGTCACCACCGGGCAAAGGACTTTTCTTGGCAAACCACCGCCACAGAAACCTGGGATGCGATTCTCTCATAAAAAAGCAACGCACATGGTAAATGAACTAGCACGGACATTAGGGGCAATTTTGGTTTTTCTATGCTTGATAAAAGAAGGGCACAGCCAGAGTGGAAAGGGAGAACTGCTCAATGTGAGGGATTTCCAGGCCATGGGTGATGGCACCACAGATGATACCGCCGCCATTCAGGAAGCGATCAGCCAGGCCTCGGAAGGTGATACGGTCTTCATCCCCGCGGGCGCCTATCTGGTAAGATCGCTGGGGCTGAAATCAGGCATCAATATCAAAGGCGAAGGCATGCTGATACAGAAAATCGAAGGGGAAAAAGAAGGCGTCAGTAACGAAAAGCAAAATTCTTCCCTTCCCCTCTTCAGAGGACACCGCATCAACGATGTGTACTTGTCTATCAACGCCCAAACCGTCTACGAAACTGCTTATTTATCGGCCAGTAAAAATATCACCATTGATCAAAGCACCTTGCTGGGGGATCCTTCCAACCCGCTCTCCTTTTCGGGTCTTTTGTTTTATGGCTGTGAAAACGTAACGATCAAAAACACGTCGATCAGCTACTATGGTGCCCCCAGGGAATTGCCGGACACCTACCAAAGAGGTTCTGCCATTCGGGTCTTGACCAGCACAGGAATTGTGGTCAATAATTGTGAAATCACCAGAAATGGTGAAAACGGCGTTTTTCTGCACGACACGCCGGATGTAGAAATCCACAACAACGTAATCAGCAAAAACGGGATGAGTGCCATCCAAGTGGCCTTCGGCTCTTCCGGAAGGGAAAAAAACTACCGGTTCACCGACAATTTAATGGAAGAAAACGCCGCCGATGCCATCGATATCAACAACCGATCGGAAAGGCCATATTGGGACATCAACTGCCATATTGAAAACAATATCAGCCGAAACAACGGCTATGTGAAAGGGCTCTCCACCCCCGACGGCTCCGGTATTGCGACCCTGATCAACCTCTCTGGGGTGACGATGCTCAACAACCTGGCGGAAGGAAATAACCGGCCTGCACTGTATATAGAAAATTGTGGGCACATCTACGCCGCAAACAATCAGGCAGACAACCAGGTTGAGGTCGTATTACAATTCGATGAGCTGGTATTGGAGGATAATTCCTTTGCTTCAATTAGCCTATTGGCCAATGCCGACGGCCGGAAGCTTTCTCTCACCAACAACAAGCTTTATACGATGTCCTTACCGAACGGGATCAAAGTGGACTCATTGATCCTGAATAAAAACCTGATTTCCCGGGCCTCCCTTAATTTCAATATGCAAGGGAATATCCAACTGATAGAAAACACCATTAACAGCCATTCGAAGGATGGGGGGATATTACTGGTTAAGGTAAACAGCGCCCATCTAGAACGGAACATCATCACCAGTATGGGTTCTCACGCGATCTCCACCAGAAAGGCTGCAGCAAATGTTAAAATCCTAAACAATGATATCAAATCAGTGAACTCCTGCATATTTGATGATGGTGCCAAAGGGTTGCGTGTGATCGGCAACAAACTGTGTTCTCTGGAGGGAGGAAGTTTTAGACACACCCTAGTCAGTAGAAGCCCTCATCAACTGGTGCTGTCCCGAAATGAACATAAAACCTCGGCCGACAACATTTCCATCTATCTGGAAGGAAAGGGCACGGCGCAAATTGTAGCCGAAAATATCCTAAGCGGTACCGTGGAATATGGTGCGGTTAAAGTGAAAACCTCCCTGGACCAATGAAAGTAAACGTCTATATACCTACCTTGAATGCAGGGGAGAAATGGCCTGATGCGGTGAGAATGCTCCGGCATCAAACCTACCCTGTCTACAAGACCATCATCATTGACTCCGGCTCTACTGACCATACGCTATCAGCAGATTTCATCCGGGATTTCGAAGTACTTCATATCGATAAGAAGGATTTTGACCACGGAGGCACCCGACATATGGCTGTAGAAAGATTCCCTGATGCCGACGTTTATCTCTTTTTGACCCAAGACGCCATCCTGGCAGATGAGCTGGCAATCGCCAACATGATCAAGGCCTTCGAACGTAATCCCCGACTGGGGATGGTTTATGGCCGACAGCTTCCCCATAAAGGGGCAAAAGAACTGGGAGCACATCTCCGAATATTTAATTATCCCGCTCAGACCCACATCCGAAGCTTAGAGGATGCGCCAAGGTATGGTATCAAGACCATTTCCTGCTCCAACTCATTTGCCGCCTATAGAAAGACAGCCTATTGGGAGGCCGGAGGGTTTCCCTCTGGAACAATCCTAGGGGAAGATGTGATCATTGCCGGCCAGATGTTATTGAAAGGCTGGCAGAAAGCTTATCTAGCCGAAGCGGCCGTGTTCCATTCACACGATTATAGCTTAAAGGAAGAATTCAAGCGATACTTTGACATTGGGGTTTTTCATGCGACCAATGCTTGGATCTTTCAGCATTTTGGCCGGGCAGAAAGCGAAGGGATGAAGTACCTGGAGTCTGAGATGAATTACCTTTATAAAAACAACAAATGGAAAATCCCTAAGTCTATGCTATCTATTTTTTGCAAGTGGTTGGGCTACAAAATCGGCCTTCATCATGGAAAGCTTTCCATCCCTCTCAACCGACACTTTTCTATGCACAAAGCCTATTGGAACCGTTGAAGCCACAACGTCCTACCCTCGCTTTAAGCCACTGATCAGTTCATCCTTGCAGGGAAGACTCAGTTCATCCCTGAAAATAACCGTCTATCTTAGTTCCCGTACCCAACCTGTGGAAAGTTTACGCAGGAAAACCTATCCGATAAAACCACAACAGGCCTTAGAACGGCGCTTTGAGGCATTTAAGTGATGGCATGTTTGTTGAAAATACTCTTAGCAATAAGAAAAGAACTTTTAAACAATAAAATATAAATATAATGATACCTAGCAGTCAAAAACAGGATATAAGCTATTCGGGATATGAACAAAGTTTAATGATTCCGCAATATAACCCGAGGATAGGCAGTGCAGGTTTTATGATCAGAGAGGGTTTCAACGCCAGCACGAAGATCATCAAAAGGACATTCGACATCTGCTTCTCAGCGGCAGTGTTAGTGCTGGGCGCTCCACTTTTCCTTCTCGTGGCGTTGATCACCAAGCTCTCCTCCAGCGGACCGGTCTTCTACAAACAAGAGCGGGTTGGGATCAATGGCAAACCATTCTATATCTACAAATATCGTAGCATGAAAGTAGATGCCGAGAAAGATGGCCCTCAACTTTCCAAAGATAATGACCCTAGGATTACCAAATGGGGACAAATCATGAGAAAAACCCGTTTAGATGAGATTCCCCAGTTCTGGAATGTGCTAAAAGGCGATATGTCTGTCGTGGGACCTCGTCCGGAAAGACAGCACTTTATCCAGCAGATTGTTGAAAAAGCACCGGGTTATCAGTTGTTGCTAAGTATCAAACCAGGTATTACCTCTATCGGTCAGGTTTATTATGGCTATGCGGAGAACGTGGACCAAATGTGTCAAAGAATGCTGTTCGACTTAAGATATCTGAACGAAGTAAACATCCAAACCGACCTCAACATTATCCTGCAAACCATCAAGGTGATGTTCCAGGGAAAAGGAAAATAACCACCAATGACCAACTTCCAACCAAGTGGAAAAGGGACAACCATCGGTTGTCCTTTTTTTTATTCTGTCTCCTCCACGAATAAGATCGCCCAAACCATCTCCGATTGCCAATTTTCTTGTATTTTCGCTACCAACATTAACTTGAAGACGACAACGTGCGCCAACATCCTTTCAAACTAGGGATTATCTCTCTATGCTTTTTTTTAGGGGTACTAATTTATCCGCATGATACCCGTGCCCAGGACTATCGGATAAGTCTGTTAACCTGCGATCCCGGCGACGAACTCTACAGCGCTTTTGGCCATAACGCGGTTCGGGTGCTGGACC
>CAZHZP010000052.1:0-13137 GCA_964537165.1 uncultured Roseivirgaceae bacterium
CGACCAAATCACTTTCCGGCGCCAGAGCCAGGTAGGTGACGCCATAGATGGTGTCGATCCTGGTCGTAAATACCTTGATGTGGAGGTCTTGCCCCTTCACCTTAAAGACCATTTCCGCACCCGTGGATCTTCCTATCCAGTTGCGTTGCATTTCCTTGATCGGTTCAGACCAGTCCAGTCTTTCCAGCCCTTCGAGCAGCCGATCAGCGTAAGCGGTGATCCTCATGCTCCATTGCATCATTTTCTTCCTTTCCACAGGGTGGCCTCCCCTTTCAGAAAAGCCGTCTTTTACCTCGTCATTGGAGAGGACGGTGCCTAATTCCGCGCACCAATTGACGGTGGTTTCTGCCAAAAAGGTAAGCCGGTAGTGGAGGAGTATTTCCTGTTGCTTTTTTTCCGGGTAAGCCATCCATTCTTCTGCCGTAAAGAACGGCGTATCTTCATCACATACCGCTTCGATACCTTGGGTACCGTTGGTTTCGAAAGCGCTAATCAGCTCATCGATGGATTTGGCCTTGTCTTCTTTCTTGTCATAGTAGCTGTCGAACAGCTGCATGAAAATCCATTGTGTCCACTTGTAATACGAGGGGTCTGATGTCCTGACCTCCTTTTCCCAATCAAAGGCGAAACCGATATTTTTTAACTGTTGGGTGTAGCGGTTGATGTTCTCTTCTGTGGTAAGGGCCGGGTGCTGTCCGGTTTGTATGGCATATTGTTCCGCCGGAAGCCCAAAGGAGTCATAACCCATGGGGTGTAGGACATTGTATCCCTGTAATCTTTTGAACCGGCTAATGATATCAGAAGCGATGTATCCCAACGGATGTCCCACGTGCAGGCCTGCTCCCGAAGGGTACGGGAACATGTCCAATACATAGTACTTTTTTCTGTTGGGATCTACTTGGGCGTTGAAAGTCTGGGAGGTTTCCCAGTAGTTTTGCCACTTCTTTTCTATTTCTCTAAAATTATAATCAGCCATTCGCAGCAGGTGTTTACTTTTTTGAGGATAATGATGGATGCGAAGTTAAAAAAATATTGGCAGTATCAAGTACAAAGTATCAAGTAGGAGGTATAAGTGTGAGCCAAGAATAGGGGCTCAAGGACGTGACAACGTATCATACGAAACTTGTAGCCTCGTACTCATAGTAGGAAAAAACGGACTAATAGCCCAATAAACTCATTAACCAATAAGCCATCCTGCCCTTCCGATCCACTAATTATCATAGGGACTATGGTCTATTGACCATCAACTAAGCTCCTACCAGAACCGATAGCCTCGTCTTTTCTTTCTAAATATCCAGTTGTCCCATATATCTTCTGTGATGTAAATCTCCACTCCCACGTTTAAGGTGAAATAGCCGTCGTATTTTCCGGGAGACCCATCGAGTTTTGGATCACCACTTCCCCGTCTTGCGGCCCCATTGGTAGATCGGATCAGGTCCACATGGGGCTCGCCGTTGGCATAAAGATACCGGTCCTGCCTTACGGCCAGCCTGAGTCTGTCCGGGTTGGGACCTTCACCGGCAAAGCCATAATCAGCAATCAGCTCCTCATAGAACCCGGAGATGTTGTATACGCTGACGTCGTCCAGATAGTCCGTCAGGGTAAAACGGTAATTCCCTTCCATGAAGACATCCATCCATACGTTGGCCTTGTATTTTAGCCCCAGTCCCATAGGGAAAACCACGGCAGCGCCAGGGTAATCCCTGTTTTCGGTTCGCAAAGGCCGTAAGGGCACCCATCGATCGCGGTAATTCGCATAGGGGTTATTCGTGGTAACACCCACTCCCGCAAAAATATAGGGGTTGATGAATTCTCTAGAAATATTGTACAGTTTGACCGGCTTGAGGTAATACTCCAGCAACAACGCCCCCTCCCAGTTGCGGGCCCGGAAGTTCAGGTTTCTGGGCGGACGCCCGCTCTCCGGGTCTGCGGGATCATCTCTGCCAGAGATCTGATAGTAGGTGATATCAGCGCGTGCTTTGAGGTTCGTCCCAAAGGTGTATCGGGTACTAAAAGCTATATTATAGTCGGGTTGAACCCCTTCATTGTACTTCCACAAAGAATATAAGTCGCCAAAATATTGGGTCGGCCCCAGGTGCAAAGCAAATGACCAAGGCTCTTCAAACCTGAACCTGTTGAAACTTTGGCCTTGTACTTCACCAGCAACCCTGAAAAGTAGGAAGAAGAGAATTACATAATACTTCATGGGGCTTCATGATAAAAAGCGAGGCTCTTGGTGGTCATGGTGTGTTTGAATCTTGCAAAGATAGATAGCTAAGATATAAGATTTCATGATTAGCTTATAATTTTGCTGGGGAATTTTGTTTTAAAAACCAAATAATATTGAAATACGAAACTGGCGTTCTTCTTTGCCTGATAATTGTTCCGTCACAATAAGTTAGGGGGATTTTAATTAATTTTGCATCATGACTAAGCAAAAAGAAGAATTAGAGCACAGGCTTAAGCTAAGGAATATTAAACTTTCCGACTACGATGATATCCGGGATATCATGGTTTCGGTATATAGAGATGTAGGAGGGGCCTGGACAAAAGAGGAGTTAAAAAACCAACTGAAGGCATTTCCAGAAGGACAGATTTGCATAGAGGATAACGGAAAGGTCATCGCCGTGGCTTTGAGTATCGTGGTGGATTATAACAAATTTGGGGACAACCATACCTATGACCAGATTACCGGCTATGGAAAATTTGATACCCATGATGAGAACGGCGACACGCTTTATGGCACGGATGTATTTGTACACAAGGATTACCGTGGACTCCGTCTTGGTAGAAGGCTGTACGATGCCAGAAAGGAGCTCTGTGAAAACCTGAATCTTCGGTCAATCATTGCGGGCGGAAGGATCCCGGGATATAGCAAATACGCTGATCAAATGACACCGAGAAAGTACATTGATCTGGTGAAGAACAAGGAGGTTTTTGATCCGGTACTTTCTTTCCAATTGGCCAATGAGTTTCACGTCAGGAAAGTCATTACTAAATACCTGCCCGAAGACACGGATTCCCGGGCTTACGCCACCCTTCTCGAATGGATCAATATCTACTACGAAAAAGAAGAGAAGCTCATTGGCAACAAAAAGTCCATCGTAAGGCTGGGCCTGGTTCAGTGGAAAATGAGGCGTTTTAACAACGTGGATGACCTGATGCAACAGGTAGAATTCTTTGTGGATACCGTATCCGACTACAAATCTGATTTTTGCCTGTTTCCCGAGTTCTTCAACGCACCGTTGTTGGCCGAGTTTAACAATATGGATGCCTCTGAGGCGATCCGGAACCTGGCCGATTATACCGAAGAGATTGTCAACAAGATGAGCGACCTGGCGCTGTCTTACAATGTGAATATCATTGCAGGGAGTATGCCGGAGTATGACGGTAAAAAGCTCCGAAACGTCAGCTACCTCTGCCGCCGTGATGGTACCACGGATAAGCAATACAAGCTTCACATTACCCCGGATGAACAATCCTATTGGGGGTTGCAGGGTGGCAATGGCATCAAGGTATTTGATACCGATGCTGGTAGAATCGGCATCCTTATCTGTTATGACGTAGAGTTTCCCGAACTGGGCCGGATATTGGCTGAGCAGGAAATGGACATCCTGTTTGTTCCTTTCTGGACAGATACCAAAAACGCCTATTTAAGGGTGAGCACCTGTTCTAGAGCCAGGGCCATTGAAAATGAATGCTACGTGGCCATCACCGGGTCGGTGGGCAACTTGCCCCGGGTAGAGAATATGGATATACAGCATTCTCAAGCAGCGATCTATTCACCGTCCGACTTTTCATTTCCTCACGATGCCATTGTGGCGGAAGCCTCCCTCAACACGGAAACCACCATTGTGGCTGATGTGGATTTGGACTTATTGACCAAATTAAGAAAAGCCGGTACGGTGAAAAACCTGGCGCAAAGAAGGCTGGACCTTTATTCTATCCAATGGAAAAAGAAACGATAGATGGAAAACTACTTGAAAAATATACCTTCAGAAATCCTCGACAAAGCCAAAAATATCCAATTGTTGATAACGGATGTGGACGGCGTTTTGACAGATGGCGGGATTGTGTATGATGACAACCGGATAGAGTACAAACGGTTCAATGTGAAAGATGGGCAAATCGTCCAGTACCTCCGCCTCAATGGGATTAAGGTCGGGGTGATTTCTGGCAGAAACTCCCAAGTGGTCAAGAACCGGTGTGAGGAACTGAAATTTGATTTTCATTATCACGGAATAGAAGAGAAGGGACTTAAACTCGAAGAAATTTTACTTGAAATGAGGATTGGGTACCAACAATGCGCCTTTATCGGGGATGATATATGGGATCTGCCTATCCTTACCAAAGTGGGCCTTTCTGCGGCTCCGGCTGATGCCTTGCCGTATGTAAAGGAAAGGGTTGATTTTATATCCGCACTTCCCGGTGGACAAGGCGTATTTCGCGAGGTAGGGGATATGATTTTAATGTCCAAAGATTTGTTAGCGCCAATTATTTCCCAATTATCCAACGAATGAGTAGGAAGCAGGCTTGTGCTTCTGTTTAACCAAACAACGATCATGAAAAAATTTGACCATCCGATAAATATTACGGACAAGATAACCTTGGGCCAGGACAAGCCCGTTTTATTTGCTGGCCCCTGTGCCGTCGAAAGCTACGACATCTGTGTAGAGATTGGCAGTACTGTCAAGGGTATCGCTGACAGATTTGGATTTGACTATGTATTTAAAGCTTCTTTTGACAAGGCCAACCGTACTTCTTCCGGATCCTTCCGGAGCATCGGTATGGACAAATCACTGGAAGTCCTGCAAAAGGTAGGCAAGGAACTCGGGGTTCCTCTGGTCACGGACATCCATGAAAGCTATCAGGCCAATGAAGTAGCAGAAGTGGTGGACGTGTTGCAGATCCCTGCTTTCCTTTGTCGTCAGACCGACCTGCTGCTCGCAGCCGGCCATACCGGCAAAGCGGTGAAAATCAAGCGGGGGCAATTTATGGCTCCCGAAGACATGGAATATGCGGTCAGGAAAATCCAGTCCACGGGCAATACCAATGTCTGCCTGACCGAACGGGGTTTCTCACTGGGTTATCACAATCTTGTGGTAGACATGAGGGGCTTACCCATCATGAGGCAATTTGCCCCCGTGGTATTTGACATCACCCATAGTGTGCAGCAGCCTGGAGGACAGGGAGGCAGCAGCGGTGGCCAACGGGAGTTTGCACCTTTTCTCGCAAGGGCAGCAGCTGCTACCGGCATTGACGGCTTTTTTATCGAGACACACCCGGAGCCTGCCAAGGCATTGAGTGACGGCCCGAACTTGATCCCGCTCCACAAAATGGCGCCTTTCCTGGAAATGCTGAAGGAAAGCTGGACACTGGGCAGAAGGTATCAGGATTTTAATGTAACGGAATAGTTGTTCTAATAACTTATCAATCAATTGATCATCAGATAAATAAGCCTCCTCGTGGCTGGGAGGCTTATTGCTGTTCGTCCCACTCGGTATATGCCATCCCGGCTTAGGCATAGGGTTTGTTTTTCCATAGACATACCATTTGCGAATTATATGAACCGAGGTGTTTGTTTTGTCCTTCTTCTTTTTATTTTTTTTTCCTGTCAACAAAAGCCGTCAAGCGAAGAGATTTCCGAAAGCCTTTCCGTCCTTCTGGCAGAAGCTGACGCTGATTTGGTCGCCGCATACGAACGCAATGATTACCGTCCTATCTGGGTGAAAAGCGGTAGGCTAAACAATGGCGGAGAGAAATTCCTGGCAGGACTCGAAGACGTCGCTTCTGATGGCCTGGCCAAAGAAGACTACTGGCAGGAGGAACAGGAGGGGCTTTTAGAACAGGTAAAGGCCTCCAAAGACCCGACACTTCATGCCCGGCTGGATGTCGCCATCAGCCAGGCTTTTCTCCAGATGGCCTCCGATCTCAACCGGGGGAAGATCGATCCGTCAACCATGGACATAGAATGGGAAATGGCACGGAAGGAGCCAACGGTAGATTACCAAGAGATCATGCTTAATGCGGGCGGTGGGGGCGCTTTCGAAAATGTACTCGAGGAGCTGCGGCCTGCCCATGACACGTACGCCAATCTGAGAAACCTGCTTCAAACGCTGAAAGAAAGCGCAGTAGAGGAAAGTAAACTCATTGTTGACGCTGAAGGGAAAATTGAAAAGGGTGACCGGCATGAGGTGATTCCCGCCATCCGTAAAAAGTTGTTTTTCCTGAAAGATTTAGAACAAGCAGCTGATGAAGGCAGTCAGATATATGATGACCAACTTTTCGAGGCGGTGAAGCGCTTTCAGCAACGGCACGGACTGATCGATGACGGCGTGATAGGCGCTGACTTTATCGAAGCCATCAATTACAGCCAGCAGGACCTGCTTACGAAGGTGCAGGTCAATATGGAGCGGTTCCGTTGGATGCCTGACTCTTTGAACAATGATAAAAACAAGGTGATTGTCAACATTCCGGATTTTCATCTTTTTTATGTGCAAAATGAGGACACCGTCCTGACCTCGAAGGTAGTCGTCGGGAAGGAGTACCGGCAGACGCCGGTTTTCCAGGCAGAAATGACCTATTTGGTATTTAGCCCTACCTGGACTTTGCCGGAAACGATCCTTTGGGAAGATGCTATCCCGGCGATCCAAGGTGATAGGGGTTACCTAGCCAAAAACAACATGAAGGTACTGGATTATCAGGGTAATGAAGTGAGCCCCCGACAGATTGATTGGAAGGGGCTAAAGGGGAAAGAGGATTTTCCTTATTTGATCCGCCAGGCTCCAGGTATCGCCAACCCCTTGGGAAAGGTGAAGTTTATGTTTCCCAATGACCATTCCATCTATATCCACGATTCCCCTGCGCAAGCACTCTTTACCAGGGATGATAGAACATTTAGCTCGGGTTGTATCAGGATGGAAAAACCCCATGAATTTGCTGCGATGCTACTCGAAGATGCGGAATGGGATGAGGAAATGCTGACCGAAGCGATGAATCAGCCGGAAGAAAAAACGGTAAACCTCAAAGAGTCACAGCAGGTGTGGCTATTGTACCTTACCGTTTGGAGTGAGAACGGAAATATTGAAGTCAGAGAAGATGTTTACGGTATGGACAAAAGGTTAGCAGAAGCTTTGTCGTTACCAATTTCCGACCATTTCCTGTGATTAAGCGTTGATCAAGGGGGATTTGCTTAGGTAATCCGCATCATTTCCATAGATAAACAAGCAAGAGCCATCTTTAATGGTATTAATTACCTCTTTATAAATATCCATAGGCAGTGCGGGGCAACCGAGGCTTCTTCCTAACCTTCCGGTATTTTTGACAAAGTCTCTATTGGCATAATCCGCCCCGTGAATGACAATGGCCCTTTCTCTAGCCAGGTCATTAAATCCTTTTTCCACGCCATCCAACCTCAGGGAATAACCATGCTTTCCCTGATAGGTCTCACCGGTTACATAAAAACCCAGGCTGCTCATAAAGCTGGAGTTGATATTGGAAAATTTCTTAGCCATCAGGTCGCCGGAATTTCTCCCGTGGGACACCAGAGAATGGTGCAGGAGGTTCCCTTCTTCGAGATCAAAGATCCAGAGCCTTTCTTTAGTAGAAGGCAAAGAAAAATCAATGATGCTCAACGGGCTTCCCATGGCGATTTCACCTTTTTCTACCAGGTTCAGGTAGCCTGAGACGGCCATTTGGACGACTTCTTGTTTAGGTACGAGAGCTGCGCCTTTGAGATTGTCCAAGATCATAGCAGCTAACAACTCGCTTTTGGAGATGTTCGGCATTATCTCCTCGTTTTTGAGGAATTCCTTTGGATTAATATTTGCAGAAAGAATGGGACTGACAGTGAATAGGACAAAGAGGGTGAGAATTCTAATCATGTGATTATAATGGTTTTAGGGCTTTGTTTTGTTGCACGGTTAGATAAACCCAATGAAAGAAAGAAAAATTCCCGGCGAAGTAAACATATAGGTTAATTTGTTAGTTTTGAACTGATTTTGCCCCGAGGGGTGTTAAAAGACAGCTATACACACAACGTCAGCTTACACTGCTGCGGTATATCAATCACTAAAAGAATCAACCCATGAAAGTAGCGGTCTTCCGAAAGGAGCACTTCAATGCAGCCCATCGGCTGGTCAATCCAGATTGGTCGCAAGAAAAGAACTTCGAAGTTTTTGGCAAATGCAGTAACCCCAGTTATCATGGACACAACTATGAACTGGTAGTAAAACTGGTAGGCCCTATTGATCCTGAGACGGGCTATGTATTTGACATGAAAAAATTGAGTATTCTTATCAAGGAGCACGTATTAAAAAAATTTGACCATAAAAACCTAAATCTTGACACGGATGAATTTAAAAACCTCAACCCAAGTGCCGAAAACATTGCTGTGGTTATTTGGAATATTTTAAGAAATAAAATCGAAGAAAAATTCGAGTTAACAGTTCGGGTATATGAAACGGAAAGAAACTTTGTTGAATACGATGGAAATTAAAGCCAACGATTCCATTGACGAAATGGGTGACGAGCATGTAGGTACTTCACATAAGACTCCTCTAAGGGAAGATGCTTTCGAAATGAAAGATGAGCAGAAGATCGAACTGATCGAGAAGCATTTTAGAGAAATCATGCACGTGCTGGGCTTAGATTTGTCGGACGATAGTTTGAAAGGCACCCCCAAAAGAGTGGCTAAAATGTATATCAACGAAGTTTTCAGCGGCTTGGATCCCAAGAATATGCCCAAGGTAAAGCTGTTTGAAAATAAATATAAATACAACGAGATGCTTGTGGAGAAGGACATTACCTGTTTTTCCCATTGCGAGCATCATTTTGTGCCAATCTATGGAAGAGCCCACGTGGCCTACATATCCAATGGTTATGTGATCGGTTTATCCAAGATCAACCGGATTGTGCAGTATTTTTCCAGCCGTCCGCAGGTTCAGGAGCGGCTGACGATGCAGATCGGGCATGCATTGACGGAAATTCTGGGTACAGAAGATGTGGCGGTTATTATTGACGCGCACCATATGTGCGTATCTTCCCGAGGCATCAAGGACGTCAACAGCAATACGGTGACGTCTTTTTATGGAGGAGTATTCGAGAGGGAAGAAGAACGGAGAATCGAGTTCTTGCAGTATCTCTCCTTGGGGCAAGGCGTGAAGTAGTACACAGGGTTGGAGTGTAAAGCATTGGGAGCTAAGAATAGACAGGCTATCTGTTTCTTAGCTCTTTTTTCGTCCAGTTTTTCTAGGAGGGAATATTAGGAAAATGAAAACAAGGAGGGAAAGGTTCAAGAGGAAACCGCCGTGGAGGATGGGCGAGTAGATTTTGTTCCCATGGGCTCTTCTGACGGTACGCTACCAAGATGGGCTTTGGACCTCGTAATCCGTAATCTAATCCGTCATTCGTAATCCGTCACCCATTCGCGACCCGTGATGCCCAATCCGGAACCCGTAACTTCGAAATCAAAAGCCTTAACTCGTAATTTCCCAATTCGTAGTTCGTAACTAACTACTCTCCAAACAATCTTCGGATTAATTCTTTCAACAATTTTTTCCTTTCTTTAAGCTTGGTTAACTTTGCGCATGGCAGAACAGATCTTAATCCTCGATTTCGGCTCCCAATACACACAACTCATCGCCAGACGAGTGCGGGAACTGGATGTTTATTGTGAAATACACCCCTTTAATAAATTACCGGAAATAGGCCCTGAAGTCAAGGGCATCATACTTTCCGGCAGCCCTTGCTCTGTTACGGATGATGGTGCGCCGGATATTGATCTCGGTCAACTGAGAGGCAGACTCCCGATTTTGGGAGTGTGTTATGGCGCACAGCTTTTGGCGCACCAGAACGGGGGAGAAGTGGTCCCTTCGGAAACCCGTGAGTATGGCAGGGCAAATTTGTCGCATATCGATACACATATGCCCCTTTTCAAAGAGATGAACCACCTTTCGCAGGTTTGGATGTCTCATGGTGACAGCATCAAAACGCTTCCGGCTAATTTTGATATCATTGCCAGCACCCATTCTGTAAAGGTAGCGGCTTTTAAAATTCAACAAGAAGATACCTACGGCATTCAGTTTCACCCTGAGGTAACCCATTCCGCCGAAGGCAAAAACCTGTTGAGAAACTTTGTGGTGCAAATTTGTGGTTGCTCACAGGATTGGACGCCGGATGTCTTTATAGACAGATCCATCGAAGATTTAAAATCCAGCATTGGTACGGATAAAGTAGTTATGGGACTATCCGGCGGCGTGGACTCCTCCGTGGCGGCTACCCTCATCCACCGCGCTATCGGTGATCAGTTGACCTGCGTCTTCGTGGACAATGGCCTGTTGAGAAAGAATGAGTTTGAGCAGGTATTGGATTCTTACAAGGACATGGGATTGAATGTAATCGGTGTAGATGCCAAACAGCGTTTCTATGATGCCTTGGCAGGCTTATCCGACCCTGAGCAGAAACGCAAAGCCATAGGAAATGCATTTATTGAAGTTTTTGATGAAGAAGCCCACAAGATCGATGGTGTAAAATGGCTGGGACAGGGTACGATTTATCCAGACATCATAGAGTCTGTATCCGTCAACGGACCTTCTGCTACCATCAAATCCCACCATAATGTCGGCGGGTTGCCGGACTTTATGAAGCTTAAAGTGGTCGAACCGCTCAACACGCTGTTTAAGGACGGCGTGCGTGAAGTGGGCAGGGCCTTGGATATTCCTGAAAATATCATAGGCAGACATCCTTTCCCAGGTCCTGGATTGGGCATTAGAATTTTGGGCGAAGTTACCTCAGATAAGGTACACACTTTGCAGGAAGTAGATCACATCTTCATCCAGGGCCTGAAAGATCATGGGCTTTATGATGAGGTGTGGCAGGCAGGGGCTATTTTGCTTCCTGTACAGTCTGTGGGTGTGATGGGGGATGAAAGAACCTATGAAAGAGTAGTGGCTTTGAGAGCGGTATCTTCTGTCGATGGAATGACGGCAGACTGGATCCATTTGCCCTATGGTTTTTTGGGAAAAATCTCCAACGATATCATTAATAAAGTGAAAGGGGTCAATCGGGTCGTCTATGATATCAGCTCGAAACCCCCGGCGACCATTGAGTGGGAATAGCTATCCGGCTTTATTTTCTTACCTTTGGTATGTTTTTCATATAGAACCAGCGTATCCCTTATGAAAATTTCTTTGTTAACCTTTGCCATTGTTTTTGCTTCCCTGCTTACGGTCACTGCACAGGAAAACCTGGCCCAGTACCGGCAGGCAAAGCAAATGATTTCCACAGGTAATTATGGGCAGGCTATGGATTTGTTGAGCCCTTACCTGGATCATGACACCTATGGCGAGGTGGCCAATTATGCGTCCTTTCATTTTGCTCGGGCGGCTTACGGAGCCAGGCAGTTTGATCTTGCACAGAACGCGCTGAAGCAGTTGATAAGGACGAGGAACTGGAAACATCAGGATGATGGAAAATATTTGCTGGCTCTGACCGCATTTCAGCAACAGAACATTTCCGAAGCCCTGACAGAAATCCAAGGCATCAAGAATGAAGCGATCCTGGAGGAGGCTTATCGGGCCTCATATGACTTCCTCCAACATGTTTCCACCAGCGTGTTGATTGTCAACTTGCCCAACTATGAACGGAATAAGGGCCTGGTATTGGCGTTGAGAAATCAACTGGCCAAGCGGACGGTATTGTCGGCCGGAGAGCAAGAGGTATTCGATAGGATAAAAAATTTGGATTTTTCTTCTACTGAAGATAACCCTGCCCCCAAACGGGAATTAAACCAGACATTGGAAGTCGCCGTAGTGCTGCCTTTCAATTATACAGGCGGTTCTGGCGTCAACAACTTGGGTGACAACAATTTCGTGTTCGAATTGTATCAGGGAATCCATTTCGCCGCTGAAGAAGCCAGACAAAAGGGACTTTCGCTTATCATTCGGACTTTTGATACTGAGAGAAAACCCGCCATCGTACAGGCTATTCTGGAAGATCCGTTTTTTCAGGTAGCAGATATAATCGTGGGGCCTATTTACCCTGAAGAGGCGGAGATGGTCGCCAATTTTGCGGAAAAACGCAAAATCCCGTTTATCAACCCGCTTTCCAATATTGATGATCCCGATAATAAGCTGGACTATTCATATTTGTTTAGGCCTTCGATTAAGTCAATGACCGAGGGTGTTATTCGATACATCAGCAGATTGCCGGGAAAGAGAATTGCTATTGCGTATTCCGGAACTTCCCGGGATGAGATGCTGGCGAGGCAATTAAGCGAATCAGCCACGAAATCCGGCTATCAGATCGTAGACAACCGGAAAGTGACAGGGCGGGATATGAGGGATTTTTTCGACAACCTTTCCGTAAGGGCAGGGGGGAATCCCAGGGCTGATCAGATTGTGATCTTTTCCGACGATCCCAATGTGGCCTCTCCGACCTTTATGGCGATGGAGTCGCTGACCAGCGAGATTCCTGTTTTGGTGCTGGATAGCTGGTTGTATTTCAATTTTGCGAATTATGAAATGCTGGATGTTCAGAATTTTCATTTTATCGGCAACAACACCGTAAATATGGCCAAGGAGGATGTCAGTGATTTTAGAGATCGTTTTTTCAAACAGTTCAATGTTTATCCCGGTCTCAACGTCCATCTTGGTTATGAGTTGATGCATTGGGTGAGCGCGACCATCAACCGGGACAGAGGTTTCGATTTTCAGCGCAACCTGAACCAATCCGCGTTCCAGGATGGGAAGCTGACTTTTGGCTTTGACTTTAAAAACAGTAATTCAAACAACTTTGTCCCTATCTTAAGGCTCAATGAAGGGGCATTGGAAATAGAATAAATCAATTTTGTAATGCAAATCACTAAGAGCGAAAGCCTTTTTAAAAGAGCACAGGATTTTATACCCGGAGGTGTCAACTCCCCTGTGCGCGCGTTTAAAGCGGTGGGAGGGAATCCCGTTTTCATCAAGAGGGCTGATGGCGCTTATATTTACGACGAAGACGACAATGCTTATATAGAACTGATCAACAGCTGGGGTCCTATGGTATTAGGACATAACCCTCCTGTCGTGAGGGAAGCCGTGATCAAAGCCATGGAGAGAGGCACTTCTTTCGGTGCGCCTACTGCGATGGAGGTCC
>CAZHZP010000053.1:0-12900 GCA_964537165.1 uncultured Roseivirgaceae bacterium
TCAAAAGCTAAAAGGAACCATTCAGTTAATCCGATGAGTAGGATTCAGGACCAGTTTGATATTGTGTTGTTTGACGGGGTATGTAACCTCTGCAATTCGGCTGTGGATCTGATCATTAGAAATGATAAAGGAGGGAAAATAAAGGTGGGAGCCCTACAGGATGCCAAATCCAAAGAATTATTGAAGGATTATCACATCAACAGCGAGTACCTTGATTCCATCATTTTGATTCGGGGAAACCTGGTATATTATAAAAGCAGGGCCGCGCTGGAAGTCGCCAAACAGCTCAGGGGACTTTGGCCTTTGCTGTATGGATTTATTATTGTGCCGGCATTTATCCGGGACCCTGTTTATGATTGGATCGCCCGCAACAGGTACCGCTGGTATGGAAAAAAAGAAACCTGTAGATTGCCCACCGCTGAGGAAAGAGCGAGGTTCCTATAGACAGTTATTGTCCATAGGTCAGAACCGCCCCGCAGGCTATTCTGGCGCCCGGTTCTTTGTTCTGGATACTTATTGCTTGATACTTGCTATCTTTGAATTTATGTTAAACTAAACCTTTTATATGAAAGCATACATATTTCCCGGACAGGGCGCTCAATTTCCAGGTATGGGAAAAGACTTATATGAGTCCAATGATATTGCAAAAAAGCTATTTGATCAAGCTAATGACTTGCTGGGCTTTGACATCACGCAAATCATGTTTGAGGGGGCTGAGGAGGAACTGAAGCAGACCAAGGTCACCCAGCCGGCGATTTTTCTTCATTCTGTGATTTTAGCCAAAACTTACCCTGCCTTTAAACCCGACATGGTGGCCGGCCATTCCTTAGGGGAATTCTCTGCCTTGGTCGCCAATGAAGTGTTGACTTTTGAAGATGGATTAAAGCTGGTTTATCAAAGGGCTCTGGCCATGCAACAAGCCTGTGAGATCAATCCTTCCTCTATGGCCGCCATTCTCGGTTTGCCTGATGAAAAAGTAGAAGAAATATGCGCTTCCATAGAAGGTGAAATCGTCGTTCCCGCCAACTATAACTGCCCAGGCCAACTTGTGATTTCGGGAACAACCAGAGGAATTGAAATCGCCTGCGAAAAAATGAAAGAAGCCGGAGCCAAAAGGGCCCTGCCTTTGCCCGTTGGCGGAGCCTTTCATTCTCCGTTGATGGAACCGGCTAGGGAAAAATTGGAAAAGGCCATTTCGGATACCGTTTTCCATGCCCCCCTTTGCCCCATCTACCAAAACGTGAGCACAACAGGAATGACCGATGTGGATATGATCAAAGAAAACCTCATCGCCCAGCTGACCGCTCCGGTCAAATGGACCCAATCCATCCAAAACATGGTAAATGACGGAGCTTCCCAGTTTTTGGAATGCGGCCCCGGAAAAGTCCTCCAGGGTTTGGTAAAGAAAATCCATAAGGAGGCGCAAGTCGCCAGTATATAACAAGTCCCGTTGAGATAGATAATCAAGCGCTGAATGATTTTAGGTTGTTCAGCGCTTTTTTATTTCTCCAAAAATCGCCCAACCCGTTTCTTTGGTTGCATTATTGATCACCGATATTTCTCTCTTATCCACCAAACAAAGATAATATTTCAATTTCTCCCCATGATGATGTAATTTATCCTCCTATTACTGTAAAAGAAAAACAATAAACTAAACCACAGCAACTATGTTAAAACAAATTTACCTGAAAGCAGGAATTTGGTTGTTTCTGCTAACCCTAAGTACCCACTTATTTGGTCAAAATATCCAGATAAATGGGCAGATTACGGAAGAGAGTGGAGAACCGATACCGGGTGCTTCGGTTCTGGTCAAGGGCTCTACGGTCGGAACCGCAGCGGATCTTGACGGCCGATACAGTTTATCGGCATCAGCAAATAGCACCTTGGTATTTTCTTTTATTGGGTATGAATCCCAAGAAGTTAATGTGGGAAACCGGACAGTGATCAATATTTCGCTTCAGCCCACCTTATCCGACCTTCAGGAAGTCGTAGTGGTGGGCTATGGCACCCAAAAAAGAAGTGACCTCACCGGGTCGGTTTCTTCGGTCAAGTCGGAACAGCTGACCGCCTATCCAGCCATTGACGCCGTGCAGGCCTTACAGGGCAGGGCCGCCGGTGTTCAGATCCAGGCGACCAATGGTGCTCCCGGAGCCGACCTCAAAGTCCGGGTACGCGGTGGTACATCCATCAACGCCAGCAGTGACCCGATTTTTGTCGTGGACGGCTTTGTCGGCGGTGCCATGCCACCCCCGGAAGACATTGCTTCCATAGAAGTCCTCAAAGATGCTTCAGCCACTGCTATTTACGGGTCTCGTGGGGCTAATGGGGTGATCATGATTACCACCAAAAGAGGAACATCAGGCCAAGCCAGGATTGAGCTCAACTCCTCCTATTCGATGCAAAATGAAATCAGCAGACTTGACCTGCTGAATGCAGAGCAGTTTGGCGATTATATGTCTGAAGCAAGAACCAATTTTACTCCTGCAGGGGCAAATACCGATTGGCAGGACCTGATCTTTAGGACGGGAGGAATCCAGAATTACCAGCTTTCTATCTCCGGAGGCACGGATGCGGTTAGTTACTATCTGTCAGGTTCCTATTTTGATCAGAAAGGGGTAATCATCAACTCCAATTTCAATCGCTTTTCCATCACCAGTAACGTGGATGTTAAAGCTTCGGAAAGGTTAAAAGTCGGTCTGAATCTTTTTGCCCAACGAAACTCGAGTGACGGAGTCAGGACTCAGGAAGGTTCGGGAGGGCTTACACCTGGGGTCGTAGCTTCTGCTTTTAAGTTTGAACCGGATCAGCCTGTTTACAGACCTGACGGCACTTTTACCGTGGCAAGAATGAATGACCCACACGACAACCCCTATGCGGTTGCCACACAGCTGGGGAATGAATCCCTCACAGACCGATTTCAGGCGAATCTATACGCGGAGTATGAGATTCTGGAAAGCCTAAAGTTCAGGACCACCTTTGGCGCCACTACCAACAATGGCAGGAACGGACTACACTCCCCTACCACGATTACGGAAGGACGTAATGTAGGAGGTGATGCACGTATCAATGCCTATAAAGAAACCCTGTTGCTCAACGAAAATTACCTGACATTTAACAAAAGGTTTGGCGGGACACATGACTTTACCGCAATGGGAGGTTACTCCGTTCAAGCGTCTTCCGATGAGAGCTGGGGAGCAAGGGGTCAGTCCTTTATCTCCGATGCCTTTAGCTTTTGGAACCTGGGTTCGTCGTCCACCTGGCAGACTCCCAATTCAAATCTCACCGAATGGCAGATTTCTTCTTTTTATGGCAGGCTCAACTATTCTTTGCAGGACCGTTATCTAATCACTTTCAACGCCCGCTATGACGGTTCCTCCAATTTTAGCCAAAATCATAAATGGGCTTTTTTCCCCTCCGGTGCGATTGCTTGGAACATGAACAACGAAGGTTTTATGGACGATGTTGACCTGATCAGCTTTTGGAAATGGCGGGTAAGTTACGGGAAGACCGGCAACCAAGCCATCTCTCCCTACCAGACCCTGGCGAGGTTCTCCAGCGTGTTTGCGGTGATCAACGGAGCTCCTGTCAATGCTGTAAGGCCTACTACCGTAGCCAACCATGACCTCACCTGGGAAACCACTACCCAGCTAAACATCGGTACAGATTTGGGATTCTTTGACGACAGAATCACTTTGGCCATGGAGTATTACCGAATGGTCACGTCCGGGCTTCTTTTTGATGTACAGTTGCCACAATATTCCGGCTATACCACCCAGCTAAAAAATATCGGTGAAGTGGAAAACAAAGGCTTTGAGTTTACCCTGAACTCCAGAAACCTTACGGGACTGTTCAAATGGAACATGGATATCAATATCTCAGCAAACAGAAATAAAGTCCTGTCATTACCCGATGGCAACGACATTCAATACGGGTCTGGCCCTGGACATATGGTCGGATTGGGCAGCACCCAGCTGTTGCGGGAAGGGTATCCTGTCGGAAGCTTTTTCGGATGGATATATGAAGGGGTGTACCAGGACGGCGATGACTTTCTCCCGGGGGGAGGATTTGAACAAATCCCAGGAGGAGAAAAATTCAGGGATATCGATGGGGTCCGAAATGATGCAGGCGCACTTACAGGGCAGCCCGACAACCAGTTGAACAGCGATGATAGAACCATCATTGGCAACCCGCATCCGGATTTCACCTGGGGCTGGAACAACGATTTTCAATGGAAGAATTTCGATTTGAACATCTTCTTCCAAGGCTCCCAGGGGAATGATATCCTCAGTTACACGTTGATGGAACTGGATCTTTTGGCGGGCATCAACAATGCGACCACCAATGCATTGAACCGATGGACACCTACCAATACGGATACAGACGTGCCCAAAGCAGTAACGGGACGTACCCGCAGGGTATCTACCAGATGGATTTATGACGGGAGTTTTGCCCGGTTAAAAAATGTAGCCATCGGATATAGTTTGCCCGCTCCCCTACTGGAAAGATGGAAGATTACCAAATTTCGCGTGTATGTAAGCGCGCAGAATATCCTGACTTTAACCGATTATGAAGGATACGATCCGGAGGTGAACTATCAATCTTCAGGAAGCACAAACGGCAACCGGAATCTAGGGCTGGACTACGGTAGCTACCCGAATGTCAAATCTTACACGCTGGGTCTCAATATCGGATTTTAATCTAAAGCACTAAAACAATGAAAAACATAAAGAAATATATTGTATTTACCGGACTTGCTTTATCCGTCGGTTGCGCAGATCTGGAAGAAAAGCCAATTGGACTGTTGGCTCCGGAAAGTTTGTTCAATACCCCCCGTGATGTTGAAGTGGCCATATTTGGTGCATATGGATGGATCGGCACGGAGAGGCTGTATGGACGGCAGTTTGTCACCGCTTTGATGTTGAGGTCAGATATGGTGGATATCGGGGACCGTGGGACCCCGGCAGAGAGACAGCAGGTGAACGATTTTAACATGGATGACAACAATGCCATGGTCCGTACCTTCTGGCCCGTGTGGTATCAGGTGGTTAGTGCGGCCAATGCGGCCGTTGCCGGGGCAGAAGCATTGGGTCTGGCAGAAAATGAAGCCAACCCCTTGGTTGCGGAAGCCCGGTTTATCAGGGCCTTTAGTTATTACCATTTGGTGAGGAACTTTGGGGATATCCCTTATATCGATTATTTTATCAATGATCCGGAATCGGTGAAGGAGTTGTCCAAAACTTCCCAGTCAGAGGTGTATGAGAAAATCATCGCGGACCTGGAGTTCGCCAAAGAATGGCTGCCTGACATGCAGCCCAACGGCGTTAGAACAAGGGCTACCAAAGGTACCGCTGCCGCTTATTTATCTTCAGTATTCCTTACTTTGGAATATTACCAGAGAGCCTATGACGAAGCTAAATGGATAATAGATAATAAAGCCCGTTTTGGATATGAACTGGAAGCGGACTTCCAGGACTTGTACAGAGCAGAATTGGCGGATAATCTGAAAGAAACCATTTTCACCATCGACTTTCTCGGCCAGCAATCAGGTTCAGGAGGAGCCAATGACGATATCATGGCAGCCATGACAGGTATCCGGGGTGCTGACGAACTGGGATGGAGCGTGACGGTACCCTCCATGGAGGTTTACAACACCTGGGATGCACGTGATTACCGCAAAAAAGTCAGCTTTGCCGATTCAGCCCTTGTTGGAGGGGTGATGCAGCCGTATTCGGTATTCCAAAACACACAACGGCCCCATATCGCAAAATACCGCAGATTTCCCGGCGACTCCAACGCGGAGGGACGGTATTCTGACCATAACTATAGCTGCTTTAGATACGCTGAGGTACTGTTGATTGCTGCGGAAGCATTGGCAGAGATCAGCGGCGGCCCCAATGCCGAATCCATTGCTTATGTCAACGAGATACGGGCACGGGCCAGAAACGGTGCCGGTACCCCCTCGTCCTTCCCTGAGGATGTATCCCCCGGAATGGACAAAACCGAATTCATCAACTTGGTACTTGAGGAGAGACGTTTGGAACTTGCCTTTGAGTTTAAAAGATGGTATGATATTAAAAGAAGAAAACTTGGGGATATCGCATTTAAAAGCCCTAGCTCCCTTGAACCCCACAGCAACTTCGATCCAAACCGAGATTATCTGATGCCGTTGCCACGGGTAGAACTGGACGTCAATCCTAATTTGGCTCCGCAAAATCCCGGATATTAATTCCTGCAACACTTTTAAAAAGAAAAAAAGCCATGATGCAATTCATGGCTTTTTTTATGGGTACAGTGCCGTCCGCACCTGTTTCAGGAATGCCGCCACTTTTTCGAAAGGATCCCCTGGGCCAAGCGTCTCAATGGGCAAATACCCCCTGTAGCTCGATGACTTAATGATGCCCATCAACTTTTTCAGGTCAATCGGCTCTTCTTTACCATTGCGGTTGATCATCTCCTTAACCTGCCAGCTTACTGCATAGGGAATGCTTGATAGAATCTCCTCATAAGGATCTCCTGTTCCAAAACTGCCTGTATCTAAGATCAACCCGAACCATGGCGAATCTACCATTTGGATGAGCTTTTGCACATGATCAGCGGTCTGGACGAAGTCGGCGTGGTTTTGTAGGGCCACAACTACGCCATGGTCTCTGCCAAATTCAACACATTCTTTGATGTCCTTGACCATCCATTCGGCCACCTGGTTCCAGGAATATGCTTCATGATCCTGCGTGCCGGAAAAAATTCTTATCACGGGGATCCCTATTTTTTCTGCGGCAATAATCCAGTTTTTAACCAATCGGATGTCTGATTTCCTTTTATCTGGATCCAGAACAGTAAAATCATTTCTAACACCCGTGCCGCTAATTTCCAAACCTAAGCGGAAAGCCTTGCGCTTGAGGTCATATAAGTACCGGTCCGGAGGCACATCGGGATACCCTGGGAAGTAATAACCGGTGGGGTCAACGGCATCGAAATGATGGTCGGCACAGAATTCAAACAAATCATCAAGATCCATTTCCCCCCTGCTCAAGGGACCGTTAAAAGAATAGGCATTGAGGCTTATTTTAAGGGGGCCTGGTTCGCTTTCTCTTTTCTCACACCTTAAGTTATTCCCTGACAGCAGTCCCATAAAAGCCACTGCGGGAAGCGAAACCATGGATTTAACGAAATCTCTTTTTTTCATAGCGGCTGGCTTATTTGGCATTTCTGTTTTTCCTGACTCACCCTTTTCACTTGGCAAGAGAACCTTCGTTTATTAAACCTTTATCCCAATGGTTTTTGAAAATGGCGCATCCTGATTAAAAGCCAGTCAAAAGATAAAGCAAGTTTCCTGCATGGAGACCTCGTAGAAAACCGTGTAAAAGCCGGTCTACGGCCTCCCTCCGTCTCCCGTTCCGGCCTGTATCGCCCCCCTTCGAAGTTTGTCCGGGAGAAGAACCCCTATCGACTCACTTCCGTTCTATACCGCGTCATTGCAAAGCCGAATACCACCACAAAACAGATCAACGGCACATAGAAAGATAAATGGACACTTCCAAAGGCATCCGAAATATAACCCTGGACCGCAGTCAAAACCGCCCCGCCGAGAATGGCCATAATCAGCCCCGACCCGCCCAGTTTGGTATCTTGTCCCAAGCCCTCTGCCGCAAGGGCATAAATCGTGGGGAACATTAAAGACATCCATCCGGAAATGGCCACCAAAGCTACCACTCCTGTCATTCCTCCCGCATAAATAACGATAAACGAACAAACAATGGCCCCCACGGCACTGATTGCCAGCAACAGCGGCGGCTGGATAAATTTCATTAACGCGGTGAACACAAACCTACTCCCGGCAAATAACACCAGGGACATCAGGTAATAATCCGCCGAGGCGCTTTCATTTAGATCCAAAGCCTGCATAATGTAACGGATGGTGAAAGACCACACACCGATCTGCGCCCCTACATAGAAGAATTGGGCGACTACTCCCATGACATATCTTTTATTGTTCAATAAGCGTTTGACCGCCGAACCCAACGACGTCGATGTGGAGACTTCAATGGCCTTAGGCATTTTGGTCATCCTGATAACGATCCATAAGAACAGTAGAAAGACAGCTACTCCCACATAAGCGCTCATCACCCCGGCTAATTCCTCCGACTGGATGGCCTTAAGCGCCTCTGCATCCATAGAAGACCGATCGGTGGCCTCTGCTGTATTCAACTGGGAAAGTATAAAAATCTTGCTCATGTAAATCCCGATAATCGAACCAATCGGGTTGAAGGACTGAGCCAGGTTTAATCTTCTAGTAGCGGATTCTTCCGGGCCCATTACCAGAATATAAGGATTGGCAGCTGTCTCCAGGACAGACAAGCCACCCGCCAAAACATACAGGGCAAACAGGAAGAAACCATAAGACATCATAATGCTTGCCGGGTAAAAAAGTAAGGCACCTACAGCAAAAAGCCCAAGTCCAAGCAAAATGCCTGATTTGTAAGTATATCTTCTGATATAAAGCGCAGCGGGAAATGCCAGACAGAAGTATGCCCCGTAAAACGCCAACTGGATCCAGGACGTCTGGAAATCGGTCATGCTCATGATCCGTTTGAAAGCCGCCAACAGCGTGTCCGTCATGTTGTTGGCCAGACCCCAAAGCATAAACAAGGAAGTGATCAGGATAAAAGGCCAGAGGTTGCCGGCAGAAATAAGGGATTTGGGTTTGTTGTTCATCATCAAAAAGAAGGTGTAGGACTGTTTTCTTGAATAAGTTGTCTATTTTTTAGTGCATGCCAAAATTCAATAGGCAAAGATGCTTCGGTTAGCTCCACATTCCGCCTCACTTTGGAAGGATCCGTGGTACTTAAGGCGACACTGCTGACGCCTGGCAGATGCAGGGCAAATTGGACGCAGGCATGTGCAGGGCTCACCTCCCACTCCCGGCAAAGGTTAAAGAACGCTTCTCTCCATCGGAAACGCTCCTGGTTCAGTGCCGTATCGGGCCGGATCAATTGGTAATCAAAGTAGTCACCCCCAACCAAAAAGCCGGATTGGAAAACGGCTGAATTAAAAATACCCACTCGGTCCGCCTCAAGTTTTTTCATAAACTCCAACAGGGCTTCCGGATGTGAGATCAAGGTCGCACTGTTGGCAAACATTACCCAATCCAGCTTGACCTGCTTATAGATCTCAGGAATCACCTTCCAGTCTTTTGCTCCTACACCGATGCCTTTTATTTTCCCCTGAACTTTTAAGTCTTCCAGTGCACGGTAGGCGTCGAGAATATGTCGGAATTTTTCCTCCCTTTCCCCTTCTGATTTGGCCTGGGCAAGGTATTCATCCGGGTCGTGAACAGACGCCAGCTGAGGCACGACTCCCTGGAGAAGCTCATTTCCCTCTTCAAAACACCTCAAAATCCCGTCATAACTGATCTGTTGGAAAGCGTCATGCTTCAACCCTTTCCATACGCCGGGTTCGAAAAGTGGCTCCTTTCCTTCCAAAGGCTTTCTAAGCCATCCCAGTTTGTTGCTGATGATAACCTGGGGTGAAATAGCCTCCAACTGTTTTAGTCCTTCTCCCAAAGCCTCCAGAGCCAGTCCAGCACCGTATTTCCCTGCTGAATCAAAGACTGTAACCGGCTGGCTGTTCAAAAGACTTTCTTTTATTATCTCTACTTTGGTGTTAGGGTCAAGTTCAGTGTAGAGGTTGCCCAACGCGCTGGTGCCAAAAGTAATGGGCGGCACCTGCAGCCCGGTATCTCCGAGAGGACGCAAAGTCATAGTTTTTATCCGGTTATTTTGAAAAGCCGTCAAGATAGAAAAATATAGGGATAAATGATCAGGTACAGCCACTCTTTTATAGAGCTTTGCTTACATTTCTAAGCAACTTAATAAAGCTGTTGTTGCTTTATCCTCCAAAAACCGCTGCTTCGGCCCTTTCGACAAAATCCCCAAATCTTGTATATTGCCGATACAGGCCTTCATACACCGCTGTATTGTCGGGAACAGGTGCATACACCTGATCGAAGCTTCCTTCCATGGCAGCAATGGCACCGGCCAAGTCCGGATGAGCCTGCGCGGCCACGGCCGCATACATGGCGGCGCCTAGTGCAGGCGCCTGTTCAGAAACAGCTACCTTGATCGGCATATTAAGGACGTCGGCCATGGTCTGCATCACCAAAGGGGATTTTTTGGCCACTCCTCCCAGGGCAATTACTGCGTCTATGGTTACTCCCTCTTCTTTGAGCCGCTCAATGATTTTCTTAGAGCCAAAACACAAGGCATCCACCAGCGCCTTGAACAACCTGGCTGCGTCCGTTCCCGGGCTAATACCCATGATGGCACCTTTCACAAACGGGTTGGCATCAGGGGTCCTTCGTCCATTAATCCAGTCCAAGGCCACCGGTGCGGTATCCAGAATGGGAAGCGCCAAAGCCTGTTGAGACAGGCTGCTGAGCAAGTCATCTTCAAGAGACCTGATCAGCTGCTCTTTTGTTGATGCGTCTAATAACGGACTATTTTGGATAAGGTCCGCTGTGGGGCGGGTAATCATATCTCTAAACCACGCCAGCATATCACCAAAGGCGGACTGTCCTGCCTCAAGCCCCAGCAAGCCGGGAAGTACAGAGCCATCCACCTGCCCGCAGATGCCTTTTACCAGCTTTCCCCCGATCTCTTCGGCAGTAGTGACCATGATATCACAAGTGGACGTTCCCATCACTTTGATCAAGGTGTTGGGGGATATCCCCCCTCCTACTGCCCCTGCGTGGGCATCTATGGTACCGACCGTGACAATGGTATCCTCAGAGAGGCCCAGTTTGGAAGCCCAAGCCGTACTCAAATGTCCGGCTGCCTGGTCTGACGTAAACGTTTCCGTGTACAGCCTGTCTTTTAAAGAAGCCAGCCGGGGGTCGAGTTTTTCTAAAAAAGCTTTATCGGGCAAGCCGCCCCAGCTCTCATGCCATAATGCTTTGTGTCCGGCTGCACAGCGGCTTCTTTTGAAACCTTCCGGTTGGGTGGCTCCTACCAATTCGTATGCAATGACATCGCAATGCTCCATCCATGAATAAGCCACTTCGGCTACCCGCGAATCCTCTCTGATCACATGAAGGATTTTTGACCAGAACCACTCGGAAGAATATGTCCCTCCAGAATACTGCGTATAATCCACCCCACCCCAAGATCTGGCCAACTGGTTGATCTCATCTGCTTCTTTGATGGCCGTATGGTCTTTCCAAAGAATCAACATGGCGTTTGGATTTTCTAAAAATGCAGCTTGCAAGGCCAGAGGTTGACCGCTCCTGTCCACTGCCATGGGGGAAGAGCCAGTGGTGTCGATTCCAATACCGGCTATCCGATCCGGATTAATCCCTGACGCAGACACCACTCCCTTGATCGTGTATTCCAAACCCTCTAAGTGGTCTTGGGGGTGTTGCCTGAATTGGTTACGGTGTGGGTCGCAATACAGGCCCATCTTCCAACGGGGATATTCAAAAACCTGGGTATTTAGGGTTGTACCTGTCTGGCTGTCCACCAGAATGGCCCTTACGGAATCTGTCCCGAAATCCACTCCGATCACATATTTTTGGTTACTCACAATCAATTTGGGTTTATTTGATTAGCTTTCTGCATGGAACTAGCCCCTCATGGATGTAGAGATTCCATGATAAACAACGGCAATTCAAAAAGGCTGTCACCATCATTACCAAATAGCCCATCAAATGGGCTATTGAATAATGCTGCAAAGATGGTCGTAAGCCAACTTCAATTCTCTTTTTCGAAATTTCGGTCCCGGGCGTAGGTTTCGATATGACGATGCTTTTTTGTGTCGTAAATATCTGCCAGGGTGATTAATATGCCCGTTTCTTCCACCGCACCGAATTCGTTATTGAGCGCCGTCCCAAACGTTTTCATGGTAGGCGACAAATTCATGTACGTGTTGATCAAGGGAGGGATATTTTCACCGAGTTGTCTAATCTTGGTATTCAACACTTTATACCCTTCCTTATACTCTAATCCTTTAAACAATTCCTCATAGCTTTCCACCGATCCCTTATACGGCACGGTCTGGATGGGCGTCACTAAATTTTCTTTATCAGGAAAATAATAATGCATAAAGTACAGCAGCAGGTCCCTTGCCTCCTCATTATAATGGGGATACATGGTAACCTTGCCAAATAGATACTTCACGTCCGAATTCAAAACGACTATAGCCCCCAAGCCATCCCAAAGGTTATCCAGGGAGAACAGGCCTTTTCGGTTGTTCTTACCCGGTTGGTACTTGGGCTGGACAAATGACCTGCCCAGCTCGATCGTATAGGGCAGATAGTCCTGTTTGAACTTCTCCGAAAACTTAAACAGATGGGCGGTGGAAAGGTTGATTTCACCATGCTGATTGACCCCGGCGTTCCGGCAATGGATCAGCCGGTATCCCGCGATAATTTCTTCGTCTTCGGGGCTCCAGGTAATCAGCTGGTCATAGGAGCTTTCACAGGTGTCATTTTCGTCAATATCCAAAGACAGGCCTGTACCACCTCCGGCGGCCCTGAAAGTCAGTTCCCGCAACCTTCCAATTTCCCGCAGCACATTGGGGGCGTTGTGGTGGTTAACCAAATAAATGTGGTTTTCCCCGTTGTTTACGTGCCGTAAAAATCTCTCCCGACTCAACTCCTTCTTTAAGATTTCTTTATCCACTGGGGCTATTAATTCCTGCATATTACTATCGCTTCCTGGCCATTGCATAAACTTGTTCTTTTACTTCTTCCGCCCAGTACTTATCACTTTTTGTAGCGTCAAAATAATGGTAAGAAATAGGCTTTCCAACATGGATGGTCACTTTCTTGCCTTTCTGGGCAAACATTTCATCCGCAAGATAAAACATCTCTACGTTGGCCTTGATGCCTATATTTTTTCTCAACTTGGC
>CAZHZP010000054.1:0-12887 GCA_964537165.1 uncultured Roseivirgaceae bacterium
TTACGGAAAAGTCTGCCTGATGGATAAACAATTTTCTGCCGGGATAAGTGCTTTCGAGTTCCTCTTTCAGCCGCTCCAGGTCCGATTGGGTCCTTGAACAGGTGAAAGCATCATAGCCCTCGGCCATAAATTGATGCAGAATAGCTTTTCCGATTCCCTTTGTCCCCCCGGTGACTAATATGCTTTTAGACATTCTTTCCCTATCAATAATTAGTACAACAACTAATCACAAAGATAGGGATTTTTTTAGGACAAATGCGGGTGACTAAGGTCTGATGTCAGAAGCTAGAAGTGGGAAGTTGGAAGACAAAACATCAGAGACCGAAGTATCCAGCGATGTATTTTATTTCCATCCCTTACCTCTTAAGTTTTCCTAAAACAACGCGGATACCTGCATCCTGCCGGTATGGACCAACCTGTCCAATCCTTCGGAATTCCTCCCCTCATAGGTCATGTTTAACTGTAAGCCTTCCCCGATCTTCTGCAGCCAGTTGAAGCGCCAGATAAAATTGTCCCCGATCGTCAATGCCTGCAACATCTCGTAACCTGTGGGAGAATTGGGAAGTCCGTTGTACCGGATGTTCGTATAGTTGAGGTGGGCATTTATGGTGGTCTTGATGGCTTTGGCGTAGCGCAAATTCAATCCGAACTGATTGTGGGAGGCCCTTTCATCGGTTTCCGCATTGGCCAAATTTCTCTTGTTCGTCCAACTATAGGTTCCCGAACCCCGAAAGGAGGAACTGGGTTGCCAGGTGATTTCCGGGCTTATTCCATGCTGGTCTATCAGGTAATTGCGGTTGTCCAAGAAGTCGGAAGCGGCCATGCGCCGGCCATCATGGAGCGATAAGATGACGTTCAATGACTGGTCAAAGGCATACCGGACATTTAGCCTCCAATCTTCCTGCAGCAAATCCTCAAATCCACCAGAAAGCAACTGTTTGTGCTGGCTGCTAAAAAAAGACAGATCAAAGCCATATTTTGGAGTCGCCCGGTTAAAAAACAGGTTCGAGCGGAATGTCTGTCGGGCAGCAATCAGGTCTTCATTCGCCAAACCTTTGGTGAATGGACTGACCCTGGTGACGAAATTGTCCGCAGTCACCTTCTTTTCAACATTCCAACTCGTCGTGTTGGAGAATTTCTGCAAAATAGGTTTTAAACCTTTTTGGGTCCGCCAGCTGTCCGGAAATTTAGCATTCAAACGATAATTGAAAAGGGTGGTATAAGCGAGAATATACTCATCAGTCGGCACAAACATCTTGACGAAGTTCTTTTCCTCCGGATTTACCGCCAGATAAAATTCATTCAGTTGCTGCACCCCATCCCCGTTGTCGTCCCGCCAAGTGTGTGTCCCTTCCCCGGTCGGTACGGGCAGGTAGATAAACTCCCTCCGCAACTCCCTCCCATTGCCGATGGCATAATTGAGTTCGTTTCTGAGGTTGTTGTCAAACAAGCGGCTGGAATAATCCAACCTTCCCATCAGGGTGGTTTCTTCCTTGTCTTCCCTGCTAAGATGTACCAGCCTCCTGTAGGTAAAGGTCGCTTTGACATCATGGAGGTTAAACTTTCGCTGCAGTCCATAGTTGGTGGTGAATGCGTTGGTATAGGGCATCATCTTTCCCTCCGTAGGAAATCGATCCTCCCGCCAGCTTGCATCACCAAAAATTGAATAGGACAACGTGTCATTCGTGTTGATAAAAAACCGGTGCTCCAAGAAATTCATAAGGGTGCTGGTGACGGAATCAGATCCAGCAACGCTGGTTTTGTTTCGGTCAATATTCAAGTTGTAGCCAGGGACAAAGATTTTGGATCTATATTGAAGCCCGGCGCTATAGCGGATCCAGCGTGACTGCATATCCTGAATATCGCTGCTTAGGGTGAAGAGGTCATTGCTGAGCAAAAACCTAGAACCAATTTGCTGGTTAAATTTGACCACCTGCTGTATACCCGACAATACTTCTCCCCGGTTTCTCCAATGCAACCGATAAGCAAACTGGTTATCCGCATCTTTGATGGCCTCCATTTGTGCGGAGACAAGCTTCTCGCTTGCATTTACCGCCTGATGCTCCGGCGACAGCGCCCAATCTCTGTCAAACTCGATGGAGCGATAACGGTCAATAAAAGCAAAGCTTGAGGAGTTGTATTCCACTTCCGCCAGGCTATTTACTTGGTAATCTTCGAGCCAGCCCAGCTTCCGGGTAGACGTGATGCCTGTTTTAATGGCAAAGCCTTTATCATCCTCGCTATCGATGTCAGAAAACAGGTTCATGTCCGTATCTGAAAATGCCACCTCAGAATACACCTGTTCATAAGCGTTTAATTTCACCTTTGTTCCGGCAGTGATCATTTGCTTCTTATTGGGCGCAGGCAGGGCAGCATGAATCGAATATTCCCCTTGGGAGCTTCCGTTGATGCGGGGCACATATTCGTAAACCACCCCGTTGGCAAGTTGTTGCTTTCGCCTATAATCTCCCCCACCAGCCCCCGCCGGGCTGAAGCTTACCGCATAAAAAGCCTGCTCGGGATCCGTCGAATACGCATAAATAAGACGTTCGACGCCTTCTTCATCCAAGAATATACGTTTACTGTATAAAATACGGTTGGGATCATAGGCCATGCTATCTACCCTTGGCACCACAGCAGCATCC
Organism: uncultured Roseivirgaceae bacterium; assembly: GCA_964537165.1. Lineage (GTDB taxonomy): Bacteria > Bacteroidota > Bacteroidia > Cytophagales > Cyclobacteriaceae > DATGMS01. Next base: position 2,646 of record CAZHZP010000054.1, read on the forward strand.
AAGCTATCCCCTACCGACGACAATAGTCGCTTGTCCCGGTCAGAGAGCTCAAAAAACAACGGCCTGTTCCGGTTATCCTGCTCCCTATAAAAATTGACATAAAAGGAGACTGTTTCATTTCCCTGAACATGGTTGGCAGTAAGGATGGAGCGGGAGAAATTCCGTTCGGCATATTCAAAATCGATCCTGACCCTGGAGTAGGCCGTAATGATAACATTTGGTGTAAAAGTTATCTCTCCCTGGTTGTAGTCAATGACATAGTCATAGTTAAAACCCCGCTGGAGCTGCTTACCGTCTAAAAAAACCTTTTCTGAATTGGCCATGACGATTACAAACCGTTCGTTTTGTGGCCCCCGGATGCGGTAAGGGCCGGACACACCTTCCAGCACCTCCAATTGGGTAGAAGCGAATTTACCTTTGGCAATGGAAGCCCCTGCCTGGGTAGAAGCTTTCCAATTGTTTTTCATGGCATAAGAGGTGGTAAGGAGCAGCCCTTGCACATTCTTTCGGTAACGGAGAAACTCCGATTGCCTGTTCTGCAGCAATACATCTCCCGCTGAAAGCGACAGCTTGTCATTGTACAATTCGACCAACACATTATCAAAATCCTGTAACTGTTGCGTGTTCCCCTCTGGCTGGAATGGGACATTTTGATCAGTGATGCTGGCGCGAATGTTTAACCCATCTGTCAGCTGGCCTTCCATCTGAAGGTTTAAGGAAGAGTTGACAAACACATTTTGGGTATTGCCAAAGGATATGCCCCGGGTCAGACTTCCCGATTTGTTCAGATTATTGCTCGGGAAAATTTCTTCCCTAAAACTGAAAGCCTCTGATGCGGGATTCAGTCGTTCCTTAAACAAAGCCATCGAGTCGTAGTCCGCCATCAAGGTCCTTCTGGAATAGACTTGATGCAGGCTGAAGGGCATCGTATTATAACAGACCTGCACCGAATCGGCATGTTCCGGATCTACCTGCACACGAATCGAATTGGAACTGAGATCAAATGTAAAAGAATAGCTTCGGTCTTGGCGGTCCCGGACGGTGATGCTTTTCTCGATCACTGTCAACGAATCCAGGATAAAACCCGCTGAAGCTACCTCCACGCCGAGCCACTTGCAGGTAGCTTGTTGTTGCCCATTAGCAGAGAAAAATGAAGCTAAAACGAGAATTAAACCAAAAAAAAATCCAGTGACCCTCTCCATATCTACATTGCTGCGAAGGCGTAAAGATAACAATATCAGCTTAATGTAGTGGGTTCTGCTGACATTTGAAGAAGCGGAAAGGTCAGAAAAAAGGAAGTCCCTTTGCCCACCTTAGTAGTAAACCATATGTTTCCACCGGCGGTCTCCACTCCCCTTTTGGCGATAGCCAGGCCCAATCCTGATCCCTCAGATTTGGTGCTGAAATTAGGCACAAATATCTTGTCTCTTAATTCCTCCGCAACGCCTTTGCCATTATCCCGTATTTCCAGCTTGACAACCTGATTGTTCTCCGACAGGATTACTTGAATAAGAGCTTGCTTGTCGCCTTCTACCGACTGGATGCCGTTAATGATCAAGTTGGAAATCACGCGGCCAAATAATTTTGCATCCCCGATAATTGTCAGTTCGCCAGTTGTATTATCCTCTAGGCTGACCACAGCCTTTTCATGGTTTTTGAAAAGCTCCACTGCTTGTATGACAACCGCGCGAAAATCCATGGGATCGTTTTCCGGAAGCGGCATCTTGGCGAAAGTAGAAAAAGAAGTCGCTATATCGCTCAACACATCGACCTGATTGATGAGGGTTTGCACCGGCTTCTTCAGTCGCTCCGGATCGTCCAGTTTTCCTTCCGCCTGTAGTCGGAGCATATGTTGTAAAGTTAGCTTCATGGGGGTCAAAGGGTTTTTGATCTCATGCGCCACCTGCTTAGCCATTTCTCTCCAAGCAGACTCCTTTTCTTTGCTTGCCAGGACTTTCATGCTGGCTTCCAACTTGAAGAGCATGTTGTTGTATTCATTGACCAACATCCCAATTTCATCCTGTGCCGGCCAGTTCATGGGCTCGTTATCGTGGAGGGTCGTCGCTTTTATTTTTTGGGTCAGAAGCTTAAACGGCGTCGTCAACCTCATCGAGACAAAGTAAGAAATGATCAGAAAGATGATAAAAATGAAAACAAAGATATTGAGGATGTTACTGAAAATGTCGACGATAAGTTGGTTCAGTTCTGCCTCCGATTCGAAGAAAGGAATGGCAATAATCCCCAGAACCTGCTGCTTTTCTTTGTCCCTCAATGCCAGATAAACGGTTTTGTATTGAAGCAAGCCCACCTGCTCATCGAGGATCAGGTGATTGTGCTGATCCTCGATGATCTGTGCATAGACTTTAGGGTTAATGTAATCCGTCAGTATTTTCTTCTCGAAAATATTAGGCTGGTTGGTAGCTACCAGTCTACCGGCGGGCGTATAAAGGTTAATATCCGTATTCGTGTTGCCTGCCAGCTGATACACTTCGTTCGAAAATTCCTCCTGATCCATTCGAACCTCGGGTTGGTTCTCGTGAAAAGCCGATAAATTATCACGGATAATAGTGGCTTTTTCGAAGTAACGGGAATGAAGATCGTCTGTATATAACCTGTTCAGGAAACCTATGGTTACCACGCTGATGATCAGCATAGGAAAGAAGAAAGCGAAGTTAAGATAAAACTGAAGCTTCGTCGCGTAATTGAACCTGAAATTGTTGATCCCGATAAATAGAGAATACATCAGGATCGCCAATAGGGTAAAAACCAGGTAGGTAACAAAAAACAGGGCAACATCCGCCAGGATATATTTGTTTGGATAGGCAGGAGAAGATACCACTACGACTTCATTTTCGCTTTCTACGGCAAGATGGTGGTAGCCATCGGAAGTCAGTCCTATGGTAAAAAGCGCAGGCTGGGGATAAACCTCCTTAAACCCAGTGCTTCTATAGTTGAAAATCCCCATGCTGAACTGCAGCTCACCTCCCCTGAAGATCGCATAGTCAAACTGCTCGGTATTTTGGGCTTCCGCGTATTTGTTGTCCAACAACAATTTAGGAAAAATACTGCCCGCTTGGATTCTCCGTTGGATCAGTTCAATAACGACCGCACCGATGTAGTTTTGGTTGTTGTCATAAAGGTTGACAAAGGCATAGAACCTATTTTCCCCGCCGACATCATTGTCTTTGATATAAAAGAGATTCAGGTGGCTGGTGGCATAGTCGCTGTTCATGTACCGAAAGCGGTAGTCATCCAGTCTCTCATCGGTCTCTCTGTTCAAAATGTTCTCCCCGCTTTTGTTAAAGAGTTGGATGGAAATATCATATTGATCAAAGTTATTGATCATATACGCTTTCCTGACCTTTTGTATAATGGGTTCTTTGGACAGCAGCGGGTCGGTAAGCCGCTTTTTGATAAAGATGTCTTCGGCAACCTTGTCCATTACATCTGCGATAAAAAATTCTGCCATCACATCCTCCTTAAGTAATATCTGCTGGGCAAATTTAACCTTCAGCTGTAGTTCCTCCTTCTGGTAGTTTTGATACGCGGCGGCACCCGTGATAATGGCACCTACCAGACATCCGAAGAAAAAGGTCAGGAAGGTATTCATCCTGAGCCTAAACAGATTGTTATAAAGCTGAAAAGTAATGATGACGATCAAAAGGATGACATGGGCGAGAAATGGAACTAGATACACGAGATCTCCAAAACCCAAGTAAATCCCGATGGGCAGAAAAAAAACTATCAGCACCCGGAGCGCATAGGCCTTTCCTGAGGGCTTCTTGTACAACACCAAGTTCAGACCGATAATGGTAAACAAAACGTACCCCGCTCCCGCCAAGAAAATGATGATTAAGCTAATGGCGATGAAAATATCAAAATTGGGAAGCGAAAGTATATTGAGGTTCCACTGGGAGTTGTTGACGATATTATTGAAGAGCCCAAAAAACAAGGCCATTAAGACCGTGGAAATGAAGAACACCACAACGAGAAATATCCAGTCACCATGCCCCCGTTTGAAACTCAAAAACCTGATCAAAAACCTCTTCCTACCCAGGACACCTAAAACCATCACCAACACCACAAAACAGCAAACCACATTTAACAACAAATCACCTAAACTGGGGTTCAGCATAGAGGCCGCATATTGAGAGGGATCAAACAACCTGATGCTCGAGAAACTCTGAGGAAAATGAAAAATGACCATCATGGCCCTGATTGTTGCCATGATGATTATGGTATATGAAATTGCGGCTAGCCTTCTCCCTTTATGCCAGATGGTGGCGATGAAGTCGCCACCAACGATCAACACCAACCCTAACATGGAGAAAAAGAACACCAAGACAGGATGATTGGTGTTCTGGCCGGCATTGGCGTAGCCCACTCTAAACAAGATTGAAAAGAGGTATTCCCCGTTTCCGTTCTTGATGGTAGTATAACCTTCTTGCGGTTCAGCCGAAAGGACAAACCTATCGTTGCCAAAAATGGCTGGATTGGGGCCAGCATTTAAAAAATCGTTTTGGATCTCTACATTATCATAAAGGCTAAAGACCTGAACCATCCAAAACCCCTGGCCATTTCTGTTCAATTTCCTAAGTTGGGTGAGGTAGATGCCTTTGGTATTTTCTATTAATTGGAATTTTCTGTTCCTCTTGAAGTCATCAAAGGTGGGGATCATCTCGTTGTCCGACCAATAAAGCAACCTGCCGGATTCAGAAAAGAGATAAAAAGGATGATGCGTGGGAATGGTCAGGGAGGAGAAAGTTACCTGCTGATCTGACCGGTTATTCATCAGCAGCTTTAGGTAATCTTCACCAAATTGGTCAATGACTTCGGAAACACGCTCCGTAATTTGCCTCTCATATTCGAGGGCATTGTTTTGGTCATCCCACAAAAAATTACCGGCTAATACCAGCCCCAACAAGGTAATAAACGTAAAAAGAATGAACCGCCTCTTCTTTAGCATACCGCAAAATAAAAGAAAAAGCGAAGTTTAGTTAAACTTTGCCCTCTCAAAATCAGAAACGCCTGCCACGGGCCACCATTTGCTTCTTTTTCTTAGCATATCGATACCAGACAAAGCCAATAATACCCAGCGCTATATAGGGAGCGGAAAACAGGTACAAAATACCCATATTTAACCCGGCTCCTACCGTGGTGTCCCCATGAGACACGTTGTTTTCGACAGTGGCCCGGCACATGGCACACTGGGCAAACCCATAACCCACGGAAATAACGACAAACAGGGCGGTTAATATCGTACTCTTTACAACTTTCATATTCATGACAAAACGCATAAGACATTCAATAAGTTTAGAAGTTATAATAGGGACTGATCATCCAGTACACGACCACTCCCGATATGGTAACGTACAGCCAGATCGGATAGGCGTACCTTACGATGCTGCGGTGTTTCTCCAGTCGTCCTGTGTAGCCGTAATAATAAGCCAATAATATCGGAAACAAAGCGACCGCAGCCAATATGATATGGGTGACCAGGATAAAATAATAAACACTCCTTATCGTCCCTTCTCCCCCAAAAGAAGTACTCTCCGCAGTGGCATGGTAGACGACATAAGATATCATGAAAATAGCCCCTAGCCCGAACGCTGTGGACATGGCCATCTTGTGCTGGGCGACCTTGCCGCTCTTGATAAAGTACAATCCTAGTAGCAGCGCAACGGCTGCTGCCGAATTGATCACCGCGTTCAAATGGGGCAGGAAATAAATCCAATCGTGACTTACATCCAACTTCTCCGGCATAAACAAAAGCAGTGCTACCACCACCGGCACGATCACTGAAACCACTACAATCCAGGCATAGCTCCCTTTACTGGCCGCCTCATACCTCAGGCTATTACTTTTCATATCTTTCATCCAATCACGCTCAGGACTTCTCGCCCTGTCCCATTCCGTGTAACAATATCTTAGTCTCCAATATCAGTTTGTCCACACCCTCTCTGGTAGTACCCGAATAGTAGCCCCGAATCCTCCCGTGGCCATCCACCAAAACAAACTTGTCACTATGTACAAAATCATCAGGGTTATCATATCCATCGGCAATAGGCAGCGCAAAGCCACATCTTACCAAGTCGTAGGTCTGTTCCTTCGGGCCATTGAGAAAATGCCACTTGTCAGGCGAGGCATTGTATTTTTTTGAATAGTCGCCAAGAACTGCCGGGGTGTCATAATCAGGGTCGATGCTGATAGAATATATCTGGACATTTTCCTCATTTCGGAAGGCATCCTGCACCCGCTCCATTTCATTGGACATGATGGGGCAAATGCTGGGGCAACTGGTAAAGATGAAATCCACAATGGTGATCTTTCCCTCCATCTGGTCCCTTCCTACCACGGCACTGTCCTGCGCCACAAAAGAGAAATCAGGGATATAGTGCTGTTCTCCCTCTGGATAATCACAGGTCCCGAAGGGATCTTCTATGCCTTGTTCATACAGAACAGGGATCTCATAATTATTCTGCCCAAAACTCCTCAAAAAAACTATGATAACTACCGGTATCAATAATATACATATCAATACCATAATCTTAAGTATCCGGATCTCTCTCATACCAACCATATAACAAAAAACTAGGTTGAAGATTCCTCCCCAACCTAGCTATTTCATAATTTAAATACCTGTTACCATCTTACCTGAAAAATCTCCACGCCTTCTTTTAGCAGGGCAGCAATCAGCCATACCAAAAAAATCATGGGTAAGAAAATAGACCAAAACAAAGTTTTGGCTTCATCTTTAAGGTGCATGAATTCCATCATGATATAAGATGCTTTTACCAAAGTAAGAGCAACGAAGATGGTATATAACAACCAACCTCGGGTCATGGTAAAAGCGAAGACAAATTCGATCAGGGTCAAAAACAATAGAATGCCTGCTACTTTCCAGATTCTCTTGATTTTCTCCTTGTCTCTAGGCATTACTTCTAACGCGCCTTTATTTTCTTGAACTGACATATCTCTTGGAGTTTAGCGTTAAATTAAATAGAAGAAAGTAAATACAAACACCCAGACAAGGTCTACAAAGTGCCAATAAAGCCCGACTTTCTCGACCATTTCATAGTGGCCTCTTTTTTCAAAAGTGCCTACTGCCGCCTGATAAAAACACATAAACAGCAAGCCCACCCCGATGGTCACGTGGAAACCGTGGAAACCTGTGATAAAGAAGAACAGCTGCGCGAACGATGCGGGACCATATTGGTTGACCGTCATATTCGCTCCGTACACCGTCTCGGTTACCATCTGATTCATCGAGTTGATATAAGTCATCAAGGTACCTTCATCAGAGCCATGGATAAAGTGGGTCCATTCCCAAGCCTGGCAACTCAAGAAAGTCGTCCCGCCTAGAAGCGTCCACAACAACCACTTCACAACGTCTTTCCTGTCATTACGATGTCCGGCTTCTACCGCTAGCACCATGGTCACAGAGCTCATAATCAGAATAAAGGTCATGAGCGCCACAAATATTAACGGCAAGTGAACGCCATGGACAAAGGGGAAGGCATCGAAGATCATCTCAGGGATCGGCCAGTATTCATTGGAACTTGTAAAGTCCGCAGGTGCGCCCGTATATGCGGGATAACTGAAACGAATAGCTCCGTAAGTGATCAGGAAGGCCGTAAAAGTAAAAATATCTGACAGTAGGAAAAACCACATCATGAGTTTTCCATAACTCGCCTTCAGTGGTTCGTTTCCACCACCCCATATCCCCCTTTTGGAGGTGACTTCAATTGCAGTAGATGACATATTCTAACGTTTAACTTTTATATCAATGATTAAATAGCAAAAACATAAATAAATACAACCATAAAGCCCCCAGAAAATGCCAATAAGTCGCGCACATTTCCAATGTGGTCATTCTCTTAGAATGGATCTTATACCTGAAGGACGAAATTAACACAATAATCAGAAATATCACACCGCTGATCAAGTGGATTGCGTGCAGGCCAGTCAAGACGTACAGGAATGAGCCTGCAGGATTACCCACAAAGTACACATCTATCTCTACCAGGGCAACCCAGCTAAACCACTGTCCCACCAGAAAGGCCAACCCCAAGGCCGTGGTGATCCCCAAAGCCAGCTTCAACTGGTCCAACTGATCCTTTTTGGCGGATAAGTAGGCCCAATGCATCGCCAGACTGCTCAAGATGATTACTGCTGAATTCACCCAGAATATACGGGGAAGTTCAAACTCAAGCCAATTTCCCTCAGATTGCCTTACGATAAAAGCGCTGGTCAAACCGGCAAAAATCATTATCACACTCACAATAAACAACCACAATGCAAACTTTTTAGGATGCATGGAAACTGGCTGTTCCACTTCTTCACTATAATTTAATTTATGTTCCATTAACCAATTTTATCTAAGAGATAGGCAATTTGAACGATCGGTAAATAAAGGAATGACCCAAACATAATCCGCAAAGCAGATTTTCTGGAACCATCCTTCATCAAAGAGAAAGTCTGAGCCAAAAACAAGACTCCACACACCGTAGCCACTATTCCCGAGTTGATGCCTGTAAGCCCGAAATAGGTAGGCAACAAACCCAAGGGCAACAAAAACAGTGTATAAATCATGATCTGAATAGCTGTATTCAAATCCTTCTGTCCGCCGTTCGGAAGCAGTTTGAAGCCCGCCTTTTTATAATCTTCGTCGGCTACCCAAGCAATTGCCCAGAAGTGGGGAAACTGCCAGATAAACTGGATACCGAATATGATCAATGCCTCATGGGAGATCACGCCCGTAGCTGCCGTCCATCCAAGCAAAGGAGGTAAGGCACCGGGTATGGCACCGACGAATACAGCAATGGGGCCTACCCTTTTCAGAGGCGTATAAACGAAGGCATACAGGATCATACTTAACACCCCCAGCCAAGTGGTGAGCGGGTTGGTGAAAAACCATAAAAGAGAAACGCCCAAAACCGCAATGACAAAGGTAAACCAATAAGCCTCGGCCAAGGAGATGGTTTCCATGGGAAGCGGCCTGTTTTTGGTCCGTTTCATCAATTTGTCCAGATCCCTTTCCCAGATTTCATTTACTGCACAGGAGGCGCCGCTCACGAGAAAGCCACCCAATAGCAGGCCGATAAAAGAACTCCAGGAAAAAGAAGTTGCGGAATCCCCCAATATAAATCCAAAAACCGCAGAAAAAGTAATCACCGCCGACAACCTGAATTTCATCAATTCATAGTATGCCTTGAGTCTGACGGAGATCAACTCTATATAGCTTTTTTCGGATAAGTCTACTGTATGCATTTTTCTATTTTATTACAAATCGTTTCTGATCATTTAAGAGTAGCAGGATTACAAATTGAAGCCCTATTACTAATGCTCCTACAAAGAGATGAATGGGTTGTAAGAAAGCAGGAAGGGCGAAATAAGAAAGCCCAACACCGGTTATAATTTCCAGAACAATCGTCAAGATCAAAACCTGCGACCAACTGAAAATATTGGATCTTCTGAATGAGTATTTATAAATATTATAGATAAACACAATATGTACAACCAACAACAGGATCGAAAAGGAGCGGTGGATCAGGAAACTTTCTCCCAAATGTCCTACCCATTCGCTCCTAAAGAGGTTTCCAAACTGAGCGGCGACAATGTCAACCTGCTCCCTCACCTGCGTCCCCAGCACCACCTGAATATTCGTGAGTACGAAGGCAATCATCAATAACAGATAAAGCCAGCGTGGCCTTTCTGTTTTCACCTGCACAGGATAAGCCAGTTTATAGGTCCTGTAGTGCACATACAACAACAGGCAAACCAGCAACAAAGCCAACACCATGTGAACGGTAATCATCCAGTGTAACAGATTGGTAGACACAACAATGGATCCAATCCAACCCTGAAAGATCACCAGCACGATATTAAACAAGGACAGGATGACAAGGCTTCGGTCGAGGCTCCATAGGGGCAAGGAATAAAAGAACGTTCCAATGATCAATAACCCTATAATGGCTCCCAACAAACGATTGACATATTCAATCCAAGTCTTTGTTGGATTAAACTCCTGTTCTATTAATATCGATTTATCGTTTTTTATTTCCTCGGCTTTTTTATTAAAGCCAAGCGTCTGCAGCATCGCCACAAACCTTTCGTTCTTCTCTACTCTTTTGTTGGAATATATTTCCTGATAATTTTCCGGTAGCTGGTCTACGCTCGTTGGCGGCACCCAGCTACCGAAACATTTTGGCCAGTCAGGGCATCCCATACCGGAACCGGTAC
>CAZHZP010000055.1:0-12786 GCA_964537165.1 uncultured Roseivirgaceae bacterium
AGGGAACCAAGGCCTTCGATACCAACGTCTATTCTGTAGAGGAAATTGAAAGATTAGCCCGCATGGGTTTCGAATTTGCCCAAAAGAGAAGAAAGTTGCTTACCTGCGTGGACAAAGCCAATGTGATGGCTACCTCCAGGCTCTGGAGAGAAACTGTACAAAAGCTAGCTCCCGAGTATCCGGATGTAAAGGTGGAGTATGAATTCGTCGATGCGGTGGCCATGCGTTTAGTTCAGTGGCCCAAGGCCTACGACGTTTTGATTACCGAAAACCTTTTTGGAGATATTTTGACTGATGAGGCCAGTGTGATCAGTGGCTCGATGGGTCTGATGCCTTCTGCCTCTTTGGGTTTGACGACTAAATTATTCGAGCCTATTCACGGATCCTATCCACAGGCGGCCGGTAAGGATATTGCTAATCCTCTGGCCACCGTATTGTCTGCGGCCATGATGTTTGAATATGCCTTCGGGTTAATGGATGAGGCTAATGCGATTTCTGATGTGGTCAATATCTCCCTGGAACAGGGTGTTGTTACCGAGGATATCGCTGAAGGTGGAAAGGCCTACAAGACTTCTGAAGTAGGTAATTGGCTAGTAGAGCAAATCCTTGGATAAAATCTTTAACACAGTAAGCCAACATTAAAATGGAGCCCAGAAGGCTCCATTTTTGGTGTGTGGTTAAAGTGAAAGGTGATTTATTAATTTTATTTCTCGGGTACAGTCCACATGTGCACGGTGGCGCCGTCTACTTGAATGGTTTTTTCAGGTTCCCAATCCCCCATATTGAAGGCGTGGGACACAATTCTGGTGCCGGGCTTAAGCTGCTCCAACAGAATCGGGCGTAATTTTAAGTTCAGGGAGTTCAGCAGATATAAAGTCACTACCGATGCTTCGCTGACGTCTGATTCAAATAGGTTGGCTTCTACGAATTTGACTTTGTCGGTTACACCCGCTTTCTCTGCATTGGCATTGGCTTCTTTTATCCTTTGTGGATCAATGTCGATCCCAGTGCCGGTAGCACCATATTTTTTTGCAGCAGTGACCACGATCCGCCCGTCGCCACAGCCCAGATCATAAACGACATCGTCCTCGGTGACCTTAGCCAGTTCCAACATGGCATCAACCACCGCTTGGCGGGTAGGCACATAGTGAACATCTTGGGCTACTGCCCAAAAAGTAGTACAAACAGTTAGTACAAGTGTGGCAAATGACATTTTGAGCATTTTCATCTTTTTGAATTTATTGGTTTAAACTTGATTTGGGAGAGGTATTAATTGATGGTGTCGATCTCGCCGTTGGGAGGAACACGCCATAGATAAATGGTGTGTTCTATGCCACTAGAGGTTTTTATTTTCGTCGTTCGTTCCGGCTTCCAGTCGCCCATATCATAGTTATGGGATACCACCCTTGTACCGGGCTTCATCTCAAGGATCCTGGGGCGAAGCTTCATGTTGACTTCTGGAAATAAATACAAACACAGGACGGTTGCCTCGCTAAAATCAATATTGAAAATATCGCCTTCTATAAATTCCACCTTACCGGTAACTTGTGCATTGATCGCGTTGGCCTTAGCTTCTCTGACCCGCTCGGGATTGAGGTCCACGCCAACGGCAGTCGTGCCGAAACGTTGCGCTGCGGCGATAGGAATGCGCCCATCGCCCGAACCCAGATCATATAGGATGTCACCGCTGTCGACTTCCGCCAATTGTAGCATTTTTTCTACAACGATTTCAGGGGTAGGGACATAGGGGACATCCAGGATAAACGAATGATTGTCCTGTCCAAAACTGTTAAAGCAAAAGCAAAGAGCAAAATGAACGAGGCACAACGTCCGTAAGATCTTTACGTTTTTCATTTTCGAAGTGTATATAGACTGCACAATAAAAACTTGGGATCACTTGGCCTGATTGCTGCGAAAGCTACTCATTTGCATGAACATCTGTAGCAAAACACCTGCCAACAGTACACCTACACCCACCAATGCTCCCCATCCGGTATAGGCAATACTGGAATATAATAAATAGGCGCTGGTACCACAAAATATCAACGGGGTCAGAGGGTATAAGGGCACCTTAAAAGGCCTGCGTACCTTTGGTTCTTTTATCCTCAATATGAAGAGCGATATACCCACCAACAAAAAGAAGAACCAGAAAACCGGAGCTGTGTATTCAACCATAGTTTCAAATCCGCTTCGGGAGAAGAGTCCTAAGCTGATCAGGAGCAAAGACACTACACCTTGTACAATAAAGGCGTTGACCGGGCCTGAAGTTTTTGTATCCCATTTGCCTAGCGCTGAAAATATGGGGAAATCCCTGCCTAAGGCATAGTTAGACCTGGCTCCTGTGAAAATCGTCGCGTTAGCAGAGGTGAGTGCCGCAACGACCACGATGAGTGCTATAAGGATCAGACCCGCCTCACCAAAGGCTATTTCCATCAAATCTCCCGCTACAGCATTGGAGGATGCCATTCCCTCCAAGCCCAGCCCGCGGAGATAGGCCATGTTGACCAAGAAGTATACCGCCGTAATGGTGACAATACTGATAATAAGGGCCTTCACCATTAAACCTCTACCAGACTTGACTTCCGCCGATATATAGGCGGCCTCATTCCAGCCGCCAAAAGTCAAAAGAACAAAAACCATGGCAAGACCGAGAGCACCTAAGCCTTCCTCTCCCTTGGGTACGACCGATGCGGCGGCTTCAGGAGCCTCGGGAATAAAAAAGAAGCCAGCCACAATGACCAATAGGACGCCAAGTACCTCCAAAGTTGTCAGAAACTTCTGGGTACTCGTACCCAATTTTAATCCCATGATATTGATAGTGGTCAGAAGGATAACTATAAGCGCTGCGAACAGTACCGAGGAATGTGGCCCCAAATCAATAAGCTGGGCCATATAGTCGCCAAATATAAAGGCAAGCAAGGCAATGGAACCGGTTTGAACCACGCTCATCCTTGCCCAGGCGAAGAGGAAGGCGAGTCTTTTCCCAAACGCTTTGAGGAGAAAATAGTAGTCCCCGCCTGCATTGGGAAAGGCTGAAATAAGCTCAGCATAACAAAGTGCTCCAATAAAAGATACCAAGCCGCCCAAAAACCAGGCGGTGAGCAACAGGCTTTCACTGTCTACAGAGGAGGCTACCAATGAGGGGGAGCGAAAAATCCCTGCTCCTATGACAATGCCTATAATGATGGCGATGGCATCCCCCGGTCCTAAAGTAGGTTTGGGCTTATTGTTGCTATCTGGCTGAAACTGGGCAATAGTGTTCTGCGACTCCTTGTCTGACATGCGATTGAAATTTGTTTGGTGAGGAAGTGGAATGGTTTTGGAGAGATTTCAGCATCTTTGATGCCTTATTTTACTAAAATGGGAAATTTATTCTAGGAAACCTAGTGGATCACGGCTCGTCGACAATAGAATGATAGCTTTGTTTATAAGGAACAATTACTTATTGCTACTGATTTTCAGTGCATTGTATTAGGGTAAAAATTACTTTACACATATGGCAGAGTTAAAAAAAATAAACGCAGAAGCTATACCGAGGGCTTTAGAAAAAGTAGATCGGTACCGGCTATTGAATGATCCTGAACAAGCGGAGAGTATTTGCCGGGATATACTGGCGATTGATCCGGACAATCAGGAAGCCATTGCTAAGTTGCTATTGAGTTTAACCGATCAATTTGGCAAGGGTGACACCAGTAAGGAAGCCGACTCCCTTGTATCACAATTGACGGACGAATATCAACGGGAGTATTATAGGGGTATCGTCTTGGAGAGATCGGGAAAGGCAGCGTTAGGCCGGGAGTTTCCCGACAGCCTGCACGATGCTTATGAATGGTTGAAGGAAGCTATGGAAGCTTATGAAAAAGCTGGTGCCCTGAGCAGGGTGGACAACAGTGATGCCTTCTTGCGTTGGAACTCCTGCGCCCGGACTATCGAAAAGCATAACCTCAAGCCCCGCCCTAAAGAAGAGAAGCACAAGCTTCATCAACCTCTGGAATAAAGCAAGGTTATAAAAAAGCCCCGTTTTGGGGCTTTTTTAGATTATAAGTCTTTATATTTTTCTACGATTTCCTCCGTGATTCCGGTGGCGGAATAGCCTCCGTCATGGAAAAGATTCTGCATGGTCACCATTCTCGTATAGTCGGAGAACAAAGAAATGATGTACTCAGCACAGGCCTCGGCAGATGCGTTCCCTAGCGGTGACATGGCGTCGGCAAAGTTATAGAAAGCACTGAAGCCTCCGATACCGGTACCTGCAGTCGTTCTTGTGGGAGATTGTGAAATAGTATTCACCCTTACTTTTTTCAGCTTTCCGTAACGATAGCCATAGCTTCGTGCGATGCTTTCCAACAGCGCTTTGGCCTCTCCCATATCGTTATAGAACGGATATACCCGTTGGGCAGCGATATAGGAAAGCCCTACAACAGAGCCCCATTCATTTAGGATATCCTTCTTCTCAGCCACTTGTAGCATTTTGTGAAATGAAGTGGCGGATATATCATAAGTTTTTTCCACCCACTCATAGTTCAGGTCTCCGTACGGGCGTCCCTTTCTCACGTTAGGCGACATCCCGATGGAGTGAAGGATAAAGTCAAAATTTCCGCCCAGGTATTCCTTTGCTTCATCGTATAATTTTTCTATGTCTTCTACGGAAGTAGCGTCAGCAGGAATGACAATGGTGTCACATTCTTTAGCCAGATCCTGTATAGCGCCCATTCTCATAGCTATGGGGGCGTTGGTCAATACAAAACGGGCACCTTGTTCTTTCGCTTTAAGGGCGGTCTGCCAAGCGATGGAATTTTCATCCAAAGCACCGGTAATGATGCCTTTCTTCCCACTCAATAAATTATTAGACATAATATTCCTTTTGTTGTTGGTTCATTTAAATATTAGCAAACAAAATTAACGTTTTTTATTTAAACCCTGAACAAGAATAATAACAATGGCCTTATTGCCTTAACAGTTCCCTGGCACTTTCAAATGCCGTAGCAGACGGATTGGAGCCAGCTATCATTTTCGCAATTTCTATTTCCCGCTCCTCTGCGCTGAGTAACTTGATTTTGCTGATGGTTTTTTCGGCACTGTTGTCTTTGTACACAAAGTAGTGTTTTTCCCCTTTGGCAGCTACCTGGGGCAAATGGCTGATGCAGATCACCTGGTGTTTCTTAGCGATTTCCTGCATCATACTCACCATTTTGAAGGCTACCTCTCCGGATATTCCCGTATCGATCTCGTCAAAAATAAGGGTAGGTAAAGCCATCTTGTCCGCCATGATATACTTGATGGCAAACATTAACCTGGAGAACTCTCCGCCTGAAGCTACCTGTCGTATAGGCTGCGTCTTGATTCCTTTGTTGGCAGAAAACATGATCTCGATCTCGTCGGTACCGGTAGCGGTAGGCTCCACGGTACTTTCCTTGACCTCAATGGTTGCATTCTCCATCCCCAGTTGCACCAACAACCGTGTGATGTTGCCTGCAAAAGCTTCAAAAGATGCTTTCCTCTTCGCAGATAGCAAAACTCCCGCATCCAGAAGCTCCTGCCATTGGGCTTCCGTCTCCTGTTGCAATTGAGCCAGTTCTTCATCCAGGTTGCCGATTTGGAACGCTTTATCTGCCAGATCGGATTCGATTTGAATCAGCTCCTCCACGGTATCCACCCCGTGTTTTTGCTGCAATTGATAGATCCGGCTGAGCCTATCGGTGATGGTTGCCAGTTTGTCAAAATCGACCTCTAATCGATTGTCCTCAGCTTCTAGTGTTGCGGAAATGTCGTTTAGCTCAATGAGGACGCTATTGAATCTTTCTTTGAGATCTACAAAAATCTGCCCGAAGCGCGAGAGTTGTCCCAGGTTTTGGTTCACCTGTCCCAGGCTGTTCATGGCGCCGAACTGATCTGCATTGAATTGGCCCAGGATTTCATTGATCTTGCCTTTGATTTCTTCGGCATGTTCCAGCACCCGTTGTTGCTCCTCCAGCTCGGGCTGCTCTCCGGCTACCAGTTTCACCGCCGACAGTTCCTCCAATTGAAATTGGTTATAATCCGCTTCTTTTCTTAATTCAAAAGCTTCCCTAGAAAGTCTGTCTAAAGCCTTTTTGGTTTTCTGATATTGCTTATAAGCTTTTGTGTAGCCAGTGCGTTCGTGCTTGCTTTCGGCAAAGGCATCTATGAGGGACAGTTGATAGTCGGAAGCCCCTAAGGCCAGGTTGTCATGTTGGGAGTGGATATCCACCAGAGATTTGCCCAGTACTTTGAGTACTTCTAGCCGTACCGGGGTGTCATTTATAAATGCCCTTGATTTGCCGGAGGGCATTATCTCTCTCCGGATGATGCATTGAGGATCGTGGTCCAGGTCCTCTTCCTCAAAAAAATGCTCAAGCCCATAAGTGGCGATATCAAAAAGCCCCTCTATGATGCACTTCTTATCCTCATCAAACAATGCTTTGGTATCGGCCCGGTTGCCCAGCAACAAGCCCACTGCCCCCAACATGATGGATTTACCCGCCCCCGTTTCGCCAGTGATCATGTTTAAGGCGGCGGAGGGTTCCATTTCGAGGGACTCTATTAAGGCATAGTTTGATATACTTAAACTTTTTAGCATGTAATAAGAAGATTAGATGTAAGGGCCACTTAGCCGGGAACGGCTCAACCTTTCAGAATGTCGTTGTATTTCCTGGCGTTATTGGGATCGACTTTCAACAAGATTTCTACCGCTTCGGATTTGATTTCGGAGGAGGCCTGTCTTAAAATTTTACTTACTTCATCAGACTTGGCGTCGATAAAGCTGATGGTCAGAATACTGTTGGGTTGCGCACTGTTGGCTTCGGCAATCAACCGCAAGGCTTCCAGAATGTTGCTATATGCTTTTTCCGGCTGGGAAGTCAACATATCCAGCCCCCTCCTGTGATATAGGTAATAGGCGTCTCTGATAGATACCATCACCTGAGAGCTATACAGGTCATTGGTAAGCCAGTAGCGGTTTCTCCTGTCCGAAGGATTCTGGCTCCAGCCTGCTCGGGGAGAGTTCTGCGCATTGGAAACGATATTATTGGCAATTTCGAAATAAGGATCCCCCGATCGTTGGGAAAATGAATCGTAGTCCAAGCCGATGGCTACATAGGCATAGAAGGCCAGTAGCGACGAAATATTATCCAAAAAGGTAAAACGGTTAAACTCCATGGGCTGGGCTTCCACGTACTCGAATGTCCAGTTTCTGTCGGCGA
Source organism: uncultured Roseivirgaceae bacterium (assembly GCA_964537165.1). Classification (GTDB taxonomy): domain Bacteria; phylum Bacteroidota; class Bacteroidia; order Cytophagales; family Cyclobacteriaceae; genus DATGMS01. The sequence continues at coordinate 7,221 of CAZHZP010000055.1, forward strand.
AGTTAAAAAGGAGGCTTTCGTAATTTGATCCATACACGGGCCGCACAGTCTGAATTTGCACCGTAGCATTGAACAATCCTACGCTGGGCATTTCATTGATGGTAATCAGCAGGTTGCCCTTGATCCTTTCTTCGGGGCGGAATTCATCCTCTATCCAGTTTCTTCCATTGAGAAATTGTTCGAAAGAAGTTTTCATGTTGTCAAACACGTCCCTTTCTTGGGTATTGGCGCGGTCGCTGTTGATGGTGACGGTAAAGTTCAGCTGCTGGGCCGAGACGCTCTGAAAAAAAAGGGCAAAGAAAATGGAATATAGAGTTTTCATAAAGCGTAGGTCTTTTACTCGCACAATACGTTTTGCACGCAGCACGCCTAAAGGCGATTCCATCCGTGCATTGCGGTACTCCTAGATGCTAAAGATAATTAAATAAGTGCAATCCTTTATAGGGCCAAAAGCTTTTTGATCTTTTGGACTAGGAGAGAAGCCACTTCAGCTTTAGGGAGCAAGCCTGACACTTCCTTTTCGCCGTTTTTAAAAAAGAAGGTGACTTTGTTGGTATCGTGTTGGAATCCTGCGCCCTGATCATTTAAAGAATTCAGCACAATCATGTCGAAATTCTTTTTTTCCAGTTTAAGGCGCGCATTGGATTCTTCATCATTGGTTTCCAAAGCAAAGCCTATATGGACCTGCCCTGTCCGCTTGGACTCTCCCAGGGTTTTGGCGATGTCAATATTTCTTTTCAAAGGAATAGTCATCTTCCCCGCTTCTTTTTTTATTTTCTCCGTGGAGGCGTTGATCGGACCATAGTCCGCCACGGCGGCAGCAAAGACACAGCCATCCATCTGAAGGTGATGGGAGCGGGCCTCTTCATACATTTCAGCTGCACTGGTCACCCGTACCGTTTGCACAAGCGGGTGGCGCGCTTCTAAAACGCTCGGCCCTATGATTAAATTGACCTCGGCTCCTTGGTCGGCTAGCGCTTCGGCGATGGCCACGCCCATCTTTCCACTAGAGTGGTTTCCGATAAACCGGACAGGGTCAATGGCCTCATAGGTCGGCCCGGCAGTGACCAGGAACCGCTTTCCTTTTAAAGCTTTTCCCGCGGCAAAAAGCTCCGCCACATTTTGCATGATTTGCTCCGGTTCCATCAGTCTTCCCTGGCCAGATAAGCCACTGGCCAGTTCCCCGTCTTCGGCATCCAATAGGATATTGCCGTATTGCTGGATTTTGTTGAGGTTGTACTTTACCGTAGGGTGCAGGTACATGTCCAAATCCATGGCGGGCGCGACCATCACAGGACAGCGGGCCGATAGGTAAGTGGCAGTCAAAAGGTTGTCGCAATAGCCTGTGGCGAGTTTAGCCAAGGTATTGGCGCTGAGGGGGGCGATCAAAAAAAGGTCTGCCCATAGTCCCAGCTCCACATGGTTGTGCCAAACCCCCGTCTGCGGGTCGTGGGAATTGTGAAGCACAGGTTTTTTGGAGAGGGTGGATAAGGTAAGAGGGGTGATAAAGTCAAGGGCAGAAGTAGTCATAATGACTTGAACTTCTGCCCCTTCTTTAATCAGTAATCTCGTCAGATGGGCTGCTTTATAGGCAGCAATACTGCCGGTCACGCCTAATATTATACGCTTTCCCTGCAGTAACATGCGTATTATTCTCCGGTTTCAACGTCTGGATGACGGAACATGATTTTGTTTTCCATAAATTCCTCCACAGCCAGGGTAGTTGGCTTGGGCATCCTCTCGTAGAACTTGGAAATCTCTATCTGCTCTTTATTTTCAAAAACCTCCTCCAGATTATCTACAGTAGAGGCAAATTCCGACAGTTTGTTGTTCAGTTCTTCCTTCATAGAAGAGGAGATCTGTTTTGCACGCTGTGAAATGACATGGAGTGATTCATACAAATTGCCGGTTTTTTCGGCTATTTTATCTAAATCTCTGGTGACGATAGATGGATTAACTGCCATTTTATATTCGATTTAATTCTGGTTATGTTCTGTATTTTGCAAAGCCTCAGTGGCTTCTCGGTTTCTTGATTCTTCTTCGGCCGCCTTTTGGGCTTCAGCTGTCCGCTGTTCGTATTCCTGTTTTAGCTTCACATGAGAGGCAAGGGCCGCTTCTGTTTGCGTCATGATATTGCTGACATTCGGGATATAAGTGCTTTCTGGAAACTTCCGTAAAAAATCCCTCCCAAAGTCCAATGACTCCTTCAGCCTGTCTTCTTTCTTGTTAAAGATGCTGTTGTCTGCATAACTGTGGCTCACCTCCACAAGTCGGAAAGCCAATTCCTCATTGTAGTCGCTGTCGGGATAGTTTTTGGCGAAGTTTTGGAAATTTACAATGCAGGCCAGGTAGAACTGCCCTGGAAACAAACCCTCCGTCAGCCGGTAGTACATTTTTGATTCCTGATAAGCCTTTTCTTCAAACCTTTTTTGCAGATCGTTGATCATCGTCATCGCCCTTTCATATGAGTCAGACCCGGGGAACCTGTTGATGAACAACTGTATGGCATTGACGGCCTCCCTACTGCTTCTCTGATCGAGGTTATAATCGGGTGCGTCCAGATATAGTGAGTAGGCATGCATAAAAAAAGCTTCCTCAGCCATCGGGCTCCTGTTATAGGTGTCAAAGAACGACTTAAAGTAGCCAGCTGCCTCTATGTATCTCTTGGTACGAAAATGCGCATAAGCATAATTGAACTCCGCCAGTTCGGATTTTTCGCTGCCGCGGATGACCGGTAGCACCTTGTCATACAAAATGATGGCCTTGTTGTAATCCTCGTTTTGGTAATAGCGGTTGGCCGCATCATACAGCTCGTCCCAATTGGTGCTTTTTTCCAGCTTGTAAAACTCCCCACAAGAAGCCAAGACCAGGGTAACGAAGGGCAATAATATATAGAAAGCGGATTTTCTCATTTTTTCGGACTGCAAATATAATGGATTTATGTTCCCTATCAAACTAGCTGTGTTGCTTGTACTTCGGGGGAACCTATCTTTTGACAACGAGTTTTTTGGTGACTATATTTTGGTTGTCTACAATTAATGTGTAAAAATATATTCCCGGATTGAGATCCGAAACGTTGATACCTATAGACTTTTGGTTGGGCTCCAGGCGAAGATCAACCACCGGATTCCCGATAAAGCTGTTGATCACAATTCTTGCCTGCGCGGATGGGTTCTTTATTTGGTAATCCAATTGGGCAAACCTGCTGCTGGGGTTGGGATAAATGCTCCCCATAGTAATGTCTTTATGCTCCACGGTGCTGTTGTCGTTCCCCGTGCTTTCCACATTGTAAATACTTTCAATGATAAAAACGTCCCGAAGGTTCTTGGTGTTGGCAAAATGGAGGTCGAAGGTGCCTTTTGCCTCCGTGATTCCCAGATCAAACTCCAGGTATAGGTCGGTAAAGATTTCCCCCGGATTCAGTTTTATCTTGACCTTGGCCAGGTCCTTTTTGGGATCGTAGCAGCTATTTCCCAGACAGATTTCAACATTCTGCGAAGAAGCGATATTTCCGCGGAGAAATTTCAGGATGTACTCCTTTGCTTCATCAGACTCATTTTGAAGGATCAACGATTTCCTCTGTGTGGTGTTTACCTTTCCATTAAACTCCACCACATCATTTAACACACGGACCTGAGCCTCAGCCGGTGCCTGAAGCGACAAGAGAAAAATGGTGCAAAACGATAAAAGAAGTTTCATGTAAATGTTTGACAATAAGCCTGTAGGTGTTTATAAGTTTTTAGATATACTATAAAAATACGCATAAGGTTTCGTCTTCAAAAGGTTTAGGGGTTAAAAAATGTTAACGGTGACAAAATTTTATCTGTAATCCCCCGTTAGGGGCATTTTGGAGGGAGGAGGTCGACTGCACCAAAAAGTCAACATCTTCGGTCGTCGGTCAGAGATGTTTCCAATCTTGCATCTCACCCGCCGCCTTCCAGCCTCTTCCGAATTTCCTCATCATCAGGATAGGGCAGTTGAACATCCGGTTCGTTGAAGAAGTTGAAATCGTCCTCTCTTTTGATCACGGGTCTCCGCCAAGAATGGATCATGGCTAGGTCCGGCCTTTCCTCCTCTCTCCATTCAAATCCCCCCAAAGACGTGTCCTCTTCCTTCAACATGTGGGGTGGGGTGAAGGAGGCTTCCGGTTTGATGGTGTGGTTGATGCTGCTGACCTGGCCGTTTCGGAAGCTCATAATGATCCGCCCACAGAGAAGCTTGTTGACTCCCCGCAGGGTGGTATCGTTCTCAAGCGCGAAGTATAGGGACTCGCCGTTGCCTTCTACGTCCAGCTTGCTCATTTGCCCGTCCAAGAAGTATCCGGTCATTTTTCTGCCTCTGATTTGGTTAAAGTTCGAAATGGTGTCTTTGGTGATGGCGAAGGCATTGTCCTTCAAAAACGCCTTGTCAATGTCTTCATTGGCAATCAGGAAATGGATGCTGTCAGCCGTGATCTGGCTGTTATTATTCCACAAAACCGGATCCCCATACAGGTAAATGGTGGAATCGGAGTACCTATATACCATCGAGTCAGACCTTCCCGAAAGATCAGATTTGATCATCCGCATATTGGCATAAGCTAGTAAATAGCGGTTGGCCGCCTCCTCACTGTCCTGGGTGATCAGTGTGTCGGCGATCATGTACAGGGTGTCCGTTTCGAAATACTTCTGCACCAAGGCATTTCCATACACTCTCGAATACTTTCGATCTTCCCAGTAGCGTCCCTCCTCTCCGAAAACTTCTACGTTCCTTTCTTTATGAAAGACACTGACATTTTCGGTGGCTTCATAATATTGGCGGATTTCGTCATAATAAAGCGTCTCTGCGGATACAAGGCTGTTTTCTGTTTCCACATCTCCATCAAAAAACCTGAAGAGCTTTGCTTCAGTATCATAAAAAGCACCCTTTCTGGCGTTGAGCTTATTGCCTTCTTTGGATAGGATATTGGTAATCCCTTCGGTTTCGGCTATTTTGCTCAGTGTGTGATAAATCAGTAAGTTGGATTTTAGGGTGTAGTCCGGATTTTCTAAGACCACCTTGTCTGAAAAGGTGATCCTGTCTTCCGCGGTTTGGTAGCGGCCTTTTTCACTGGTCAGCACATTGATACTGTCCACTACTTTGCCCGAATTGAAATAATCAGCTTCTCCCGTAGCCCTGTTGTAGTCCAAATAATCAGTGTACAAGGTGGTTTCTTTATTTTTAAACACTACCCCCGTTCTCAGCTTCGCCAATTGGCTGTTGCCGTCATATTCGCCGTAGGCGCTATAGGTGCTGACAGAATCCTCCGGGTCTTCAATCCTTACATTCCCAAAAAGTTTGGTCAGGTTTTCGGCTCCGTAAAAATGAGCCGAATCGCAGTAGATCAAAGAATTCTGGTGTCTCATCACCACGTCATCCAATAATCTCCTATATTCTTTTCCACCGAGAAGACGGTCCGCATAAATGATTTCCAAACGGGATTGGGCACCGGGATCCCCCTGAGCAAGCAGTTGTACACTCCAGCCAAAGAAGAAAAGGATAAGTAAAAGGTTCTTTTTTTGCATTCTGTTTGATATCAACGACAAAA
>CAZHZP010000056.1:0-12622 GCA_964537165.1 uncultured Roseivirgaceae bacterium
GAAAGCCAATCCTGAAGGTAAGATCCCATGATGGAATAGATTTCCCCCAGTTCCCCGTTTTCCCTCATGGTCTTCATCTGGCGCACCATGGGGTAGTAACGGAGGTTAAAATGGATGGCGTTGACCAGGCCTTTTTCCTTGGCCAGAGCCACCAGTTCTTCTGCTTCCTCAATTTTGGTAGCCAATGGTTTTTCACAGACGACGTGCTTGCCAGCTTGCAAGGCTGCTTTGGCTTGTGGGTAATGCAAAAAGTTAGGCGTACAAATATGAACCACCTTCACGCTCTCGTCTTTGAGCATTTCTTCAAAAGTGTAAGCTTTCGGAATGCCGAGGATTGCCGCTTTTTGCTGGGCTAGTTCGGGTGTAACTTCACAAAGACCTACTACCTCAATATGTGGGAGCCTTCTCAAGGCCTCGATATGTGCGGGTCCAATAAAACCTGTGCCGACCACGGCTACATTAATTTTCTCCATTGACTGTATGATTTTATTTTAATTAGAATAAAATTAAAGATAGTTGCAAGATATTAAAGTTTCAACGCTTTTGCGGATTTGTTGAAATACAAATTCAAACGGCTCAGCTCCCACAAAAGAGGCTCGTGCCTTCAGAGGGATAATCTAGCACGACTGTTGTATCAAAAATTGAAAGTATTCAACTTACCCAATCCAAACCACTATGAACAATATATTTAAAGGATTAATAGCAGGATACGGTGCCTACAAACTGGGAGGTGGCTGTTTCGGTACCATTTTAGTTTTTGCCCTCATTTGGTTCCTTTTGGGACAATGTAGTTAATCCGGCTAATTAGAAAGTTTGGTTTTCAGCTTTGAAAGCCACTCCGGTACCGAGGTGTTATCCTCGAATTTCTCTTGTACCCATTGATTGGCCCGGACTACCGGGCCTGTTTTTTTACGGTCAGCATGCATCTTGAGTAATTTGCCGTAATAATCCGCCATCTCATCTTCTTGAATGGGGGATAGGATCCTGCTATCCGGTCTGGTAAGGGATCCCACAGGTAATGGCTGGCGGATGACACCGAGATGAGGTGAGATCCACAGGAGCTTGTCGTCTTCGTGCTCTTCTATGAGGAGAGGCTCCATCAATTGGTTGAGGGGAATATTTAGGAGTTTAAGATGGGGAGAAGGGTGGCCTACGAAGAGAAGGGTAGTAGTGGTGTCCGTGACTGTGAACGAATCAAGTGATCCTACCGGCAGGGAGTCGAGGATTAACCTTTCCTGAGACATGGTGTTTTCCCAGGTATTTTTATTGAAATGATAGGGATAGAGCAGGCTCAAAAACCTTCCTTTGGCGGGGAGGGTATCGGTGACGACATGCACCTTTATCGTGTTTTCATCAACCCATTCATAACTTAATACATCCTGGTCCGCAAAAAGAGACCCTGAGGAGGCTGCTCTGGTTATGGTAGTGTCGGTCTGTATGCCTGATTTTACTTCTCTTTGAACCAGGTATTTCAGAAGCATATTGTACTCGGCGGCATGGGAAAGACTGTCCGGTGGGGAGTCCCTGTGTTGAGGATTCTTTTGAAAAGAAGGCAGACGCGCCGCTTTTACCCTTTCCCATTCCGCCTGATCTATGATCGAATCCTGGGCTATCTCATAAGCCATCGTAGAAAGGTTATTGAAATTGCCGGGATAGTCTTCAAAAGGCAAACTATATAAAGAGCCCAGGATTTTCCTGATGTTTTCCTCCCGGTGTGCTGCCAGTTGGCCGTTTTTATAACTATTTTCTCTGGTGTTGAGGAGCGACTTGATGGTCGTCCATTCCTCAGCCAGGTAATGATCCAATAAGGCAGCTTCATGGTAGCTGATGTACTGGTCCTCGGCTATCGTCTTTGAGAACTGGATGATGTCGTCATGGTGAAAGAATACTTTTTTTATTTCTTCACCCGTCAACAGAGAAAATAAGTTTTTGAGTACTTCGGCACCGTTAAGCTCCGCGTTCTTAAGAATGTTCGCCTGATGAGCTTGGGCTACCAGTTTGTCGATACAGTATAGCTTTAACTTTTGGGCGTCTTTAAAATCCACCTTGCCGTTGTAGTCCAGAATTTCAAACCCCGGAATGCCTAATTCAGGAATGAACCATGGGTTGATGTCGGAGTTCAGGATCGTGGCTGAAAAACCAAAAAAATGCACTTCTCCTGCCTCCTCGTTGACATAGAAGTTGGTGTTGTCTAATCTGGAAAAGTCAAACCCGGCCTTGACCCATCCACGGCCCACCATGGCTAGCTTTTTCCTCATTTCTTTTTTCGACTGGTCAGCTTGTTTTTTCGCATAATAAAACTGCATAAATGCAGCGCCTTGTAAATCCCGTTCTTGGTTGTTTTCCGCTTTGGAATAAACCGACATCAACGCTTCTTCTTTCTGCCGGGAGCTGCCTTTCCAAGAACGGCTTCCATGGTCTTTGGTCCATATAAACTCTAAAATGTCTCCATACAAAGGCTCGTATGACAGGTCCTCCAGAAGATCCTGATCGTTTAACTTGTCCAGAATATTGCCCCTGGTCACCTTGTTCCGGATGATTTTTCTGGGTGTCCCGGCCATACCCATCTCCTCATAATGGGCTTTCCTTACCTCCAGCGGCAAGCTTTGGAAATCATTGAGGTAGCTCATTGCCTCATACAGCCGGTCATATAACTGGCTGGCTTTTTCGGCTATCGCATCCTCTTCCACGTAATTCATCCGGGCTTCTTCCATAGATGCGATCACTTCGCCGTAATACTCGGTGGTGATCAATTGACCCATTTCCTTGATTTCGGTGACCAGGTTTGCGGTCGGACGAAGCTGTAACCCGCCGCCGAAAATGCCGAAAGGGTTCCAGATAAAAAACAACAGGACCAAGCCCATCACCAATATGATGTCGATTAACGATCTCCAGTTTTTTAACAAGAATCCGATCATTGTCTCTGTTTTTATCTGGGTGCCTCAGGCGATCCCATTAAGTTAACCTGCGGTATGATCAGCTCATTACTTTTGAAACTGATATAGATCTCCCGATAACCCAGCGAACGTAACATTAAGTTGAACATTTGCCGGGTGTGATCCTGACTGGTTTTGACGATTCCCATGTATTGAAGATTGTTTCTGATATCCAGTTCTGCCAATCGAAAAAACTCTTCCTGGTCTTCCAGATTGATCTTGTTTAAAAACACTTTCGGATTGGAAATAAGAGAGTCCTCCACGAAGCTTCCGGGAGGGTAGGAGAAATTGATCACTTCGATAGGAGGGAGCTTCAGATCAATTTTATCTTCGGAAATGGTAATGTCCTTCTCCTGGATTTTGGTCAGGTCGATACCTGTTTTAATTCTGGCTTTGGAGTAAGCCATAAAATTGGCTTCGTTGAATTTGAACCAGATCAGGTTCTTTGTTTTTCTCCCGAACACTACCTTGTCTACCGTAAATTCACTGGAGACCAGATCTCCCGCCGACTGGATCTTGCCGACCACCAAGGCACGCTCGTCTTTCTGACAGGAGAAGAGCAGCAGCGTAATGCAAAGAGTCGCTACGCTTGCCATATACCAGGGATACTCCATACGTTTCATAGATTCGGGTTGTCAACGTTACAGCCTCACGGTCCGGTAAATCTCCCTTACGATCTCAAACAAGCAGGTCGCTATCCTGTGTTGACCCTCAGGGCTTAATAAAAACCTGGCTTCATCTATATTGTCATAGAAGAGGTTTTCGACCAAAAAAGCAGGACAGCGCGTCTTGGTCAATACCGTAAACGCCGCTTCTTTGTTTTTATATTCTCCTCCCTCGGTTTTTGTTTCCCTAAAGGGAAATTCAGGAAACAGTCTCTTGTACCATTTGGAGGCGATACCGGCAAGTTCATCACTTTTTGTGAGGCCAATACTGGTGTAAATCTCAAAGCCTGAGGCTTTATTTCCTGCACCTTGCGAGCTATCAGAGGCGGCATTGCTATGGATGGAGAGCAAGTAGCAGGAAGGGTTGGCACGGAAGAGGTTGTTGGCGATGCTCACCCTTTCCGTGAGTCCGATATCGGCTTCTGTCTCCAGGGCAGTCTGCAAATAAGGTATACCTGCTCCCTTTAGCATCTCAGCCAGCAGCCTGCCTATGGCGCGGTTGATGACGCCTTCATAAATGACCGTACCGTCACTGAAACGGTATTGTTTGCCAGGCGTCACATAACTGCCGTCGGCCAATCCTCCATGCCCAGCATCGATGATCGGGATCCATCCTGTAGCGGCCTGAACCGTTTCTTTTTTAAATTTATGATAGGCCGTTTTTAGCTTGACATCATATTGGTTGGCTTTATAGCCGCTTCCATTATAACCATAGGCGAACGCTTCCCAGTCATAGTTGCCTGCAAGGACCTCAGAAACATAATGCACCAGGGCTGTGCCTCTGACTTTTTTGGTTTTGATAAACTCCAAAAAGTCAAGAAAGTGGATTTCTTCGGATTTGTGCTGGTCCTCCTCAAACTGGGTAACATCCTTATAATTTCTCCCTTTTATAAAGTGGTCTAGATTCTCCCCTAAGATCTGGAACAGTCCCCATGAGGTTGAATAGATGGCTGCTTTTGGATCGATCTTTTTAGCCGCCTCCAGCCGTTGGTATTCGCTGGGCCCGCCGAAATAATATTGCTTGGTCCACTTCTCATAAATGATATGCGGGAATTCGGTTTGCAACGCCCTGGGATCTTTCCCGGCCTTCTCCAACCAATACCAGAATTTATGCCCTTCAAAAAGGATTTTTGCTCTGCCGTCTGGAAGGTGCCCCCTGCCGTTTGACTCTACCGAAACAATGGCTTTAACCACCGGCAGGGAAAGACTGATGTTTTCCTTCATTCTTAATTCTTCTAAAGCGTCTTTTATAAACTCATCACTGAGCACCTTCTCCTGGATATTGTCCCTGATTTGTACAAATTCAACATCTGGCAATGACCCGGCAAAAGAAAGCGGGCTGACACTTGCCTTTGGTGCTGTTTCAGTAGTGGAGGGGGGAAGAACGTCATGGGTCAGGGCATATTCAAATTCCTCCTTAAACAACTCTTTGTTTTCCTTATACACCTGGTCCTGGGGTTCGTCGGGGTAATCTAAACCACCTGCAGCGGTGCCCCTGTCGGTAGTTCTCTTGGTACCCGAGCTGCTGCTGCCTCCGGTGCCGCGGTTAGGGTCAGCCCATCGGTCTTTAAGATACCGAAGGGATTTATCCCCGAAATAAAATGCGATCATCATCAAAAAAGCGGTTTCAAAAAACTCAAACTGTTGCCTGACCAAAGCGAGTTCTGCCCCTGTATATTCGGTACCAAAACTGACGATCAAAAGTGACATTCCTCCGATCAACAAGGTGAAGGCGATCATCCCCCGTACGGTGCCCGGCGGCAGTCCGAAGGTCTGGCTCCGGTAAGGGTTGTGTTTTGGGGCTTCTAATTCTGCTTCACGAACAGGCAACCCCAGTTTGAACCTTTTTTCGGCCTTGTAGATTTTATCCCAATCCTCGTCAGTCAAGCCGTAGTTGATGTTGTAATGGTAGACCGCCCACATAAAGTACATCAGAAACGCCCCGATCCAGATAATGGATGTGACCAAACCCACGGCTTGAAACAGATTGTCGTGTTCGACGTACACGAAAAAAGCCCCTACGATACCCAGCATGGTCAAAACTAAAGTCAAAGCGGCGGTTCCCCGGAAGAAAAAGTTATGGTAGGGGTTTCCTTGCCACGCTCTCCAGTCTTCCCGATGCGCCAGGTATTTGGCCAGGACGCCATAAATCAGACATAAGCCGGTCACGATGACGACTCCTATACCAAAATTACTAAGTGACTGGGTTTTAAAAAGCAACAAGACAATGGCTAGACCAATAATCAGAATGGCGCCTACCCTTAAAAGAAGAAGGCGCCGGGTCTTTTCTTTTTCTTCTTTCTCTAGTTTATCGTCTTTTTGATCTTTCTCTTCTTTCATCACCTTTGTATGATTAAATGCTTGATAACCTCCGTATGAATATTTTATGGCTTCTCTCTGCCTATGGACGACACTATATTTTTTTCCTTCATCAGCTCGGTTTCAATCTGTAGGATCCTCTTTTCCATCAGCTCAATTTTGGCTTGTATGTCCTCATCTGTGGGTTGGGAAGGAGCTTTAGGCGGTGGTGGCAATTGGGTCTCTTTGGCCTCAAAGAGCCTGGAAACGGATTTAAATCCCTTTTCCAATAAAAGGAGGATATAGCCCGCCAACCCTACCATCCATAACCATATCTCGTCTAGAAGTGCTGGATTGGTGAAAAAAAGCAGGGCCAAAAGGGTCACGGCAGCTACCAAAACCAAACCCATCAGTCTTTTCATACTTCAACTATTTTATTAATGTAAGAATGAGTAGTAGGCAGGGTTTATATTAATATATTGTCGGTTAATATATGCAGTTGCTGTTTGACTGGAAATACCAAATCTTTGGTATATTGTTCCATACTTTTGGGCGGAAGGGCTGGGAAGGAGCTTTTGAAGACTAGCAATAAAGAGAAACAAGGTAAAAAAAAGGCAAGCCCTCCTTCTTTTATGTTAATTTTTTATAATTTAAAGGTTCAATCGCTTGCAAACACTCCTGTCATTAAAATTTAATCGGTTCAATAAGGCCTTCCATTAGTAATGTTTTGGATGGGCAACGATTCATAATAAAAACTTGGTGAAATTAACGTAAACTCCCGGATATGGCTAACTACAAATTGAAGATCAACAACCAGAATTATGAGGTCGATGTGGACTCGGATACGCCGCTATTGTGGGTGCTGAGAGATCATCTCGGTCTGGTAGGCACTAAATATTCTTGTGGTGTCGCACAATGCGGTGCATGCACGGTACACATGAATGACGATGCCGTCCGTGCTTGTACTTTACCCATTTCTGCCGTAGGAAGCCAAAAGATAACCACCATCGAAGGCCTGTCGGACAAAGGGGACCACCCCGTACAACTCGCTTGGGACGAGGTCGACGTGGCGCAATGTGGTTATTGTCAGGCAGGACAGATAATGAGTGCCTCCGCTTTGTTAAAGAAAAATCCAATTCCGACCGACCAAGAAATAGAAGATGCCATGAACGGCAACATTTGCCGCTGCGGCACTTACCACCGCATTAAAGAAGCTGTAGCACTTGCCTCATCTAAAACCAGCCGATCATGATACAAAATATGAAAACAAGTAGAAGGGATTTTTTGAAGATAGCCGCTACAGCGGGTGGGGGCTTGTTTTTGGGCTTCCACATGAGCAGCTGTGATTCTCCTACGATGAAAGTGCTCAGCGATGAAGAGGTGTTGAGCGGAGCCCTGAATTTCAACAGCTACCTCTCCGTTTCACCCGACGGGCATGTGGTGATATTTTCACCTAATCCCGAATTAGGACAGAATATCAAAACCTCCTTTCCCATGATCGTAGCCGAGGAACTGGATGCTGATTGGGAAAAGGTAAAAGTGGTTCAGGCCAATCTGGATACGGAGAAGTTTGACCGGCAGGTGACCGGCGGAAGTGGTGCGATGCCCCACTCTTGGGAGAGGCTTCGTAAAGCTGGGGCCACTGCCAGACAAATGTTGATGGAGGCCGCAGCCAAGCGTTGGGAGGTGCCCGTAGCGTCTCTGAGCTCAGAGAAAGGACAGGTGGTTCATCAGGACAGTGGCCGCAAACTAAGTTACGGAGAGCTGGCCAATGACGCTTCGCAACTAGCTGTGCCCACTGAAGTCAGGTTGAAGGAAAGAAAGGACTTTAAAATTATCGGCACGCCTGTTCGCAATGTGGACAACGCCGCCATGTTTACTGGTAAACCGCTTTATGGTTTGGATGTTCATCGGGAGGGGATGTTGAATGCCATGGTTCAGCGGGCACCGTTTGGAATGAAGTTGAAGGATTTTGATGCGGAAGAGGCGAAGGCCATCCCCGGAATTATTGATGTCGTCAGTTTTAACAACAATGTGGCGATCGTTGGAAAAACCACCTGGCCGATTATGAAAGCCAGACGTGTGCTTAAGGTGAATTACGAGCCTGATGGGGACGTGGAAAGCACGGAGGATCACAACCGGTTGTTCACGGAACTACTTGACAAGGGGAACGCGCAGGTGATGCGTAAAGACGGTGATGTGAACAGGGCTTTTGGCAATGCGGCAAAAGTGGTCAAAAGCGATTTCCAGTGTCCTTTTCTATCCCACAGTCCTATGGAGCCCATGAACTTCTTTGCCCATGTACGGGAAGATGGCGTGGAACTGGTAGGGCCTACGCAGACCCCCGAGCGGGCAAGGACAGAGACGGCAGAACTGCTCGGCATTTCCCCCGACAAGGTCAGTCTGGAATTGACCCGGCTGGGCGGAGGTTTTGGCCGGCGGTTACGGGCAGATTTTGTCACCGAAGCCGTAGAGGTTTCCAGAATGATGAAAGCTCCCGTGAAAGTCACCTGGACGAGGGAAGATGACATGACCGGCGGGGCTTATCGTCCCGCAGTCCGTTACCGGTTCGAAGCCGCTTTGGATGGAGATGGGAATATGACTGGCTATAAACTCCGCGGCGTGGGGATGAACGCAGGCAACTGCACCCGGCAAGACAACTTCCCTTCCGGTGCGGTAGACAACCTGTTGATCGAATCAATCGAGCATCCCTCATCTATTACTACCAATGCCTGGCGGGCACCGATCACCAACTTCCTGGCTTTTGCGGAACAGGCCTTTTTGGACGAAGTAGCAGAAGCTGCGGGGAAAGATCCCGTAGAATTTCGCTTGGCGCTGTTGGACAGGGCGAAGGCGAATCCTGTGGGAGCAATCCATTACGACATCGATCGAATGAAAGGAGTGATCCAGCTCGCAGCAGAGAAAGCCGATTGGGGGAGAAAAGAAGGGGTTTCCCAAGGCTTTAGCGTTTACTTTTCCCATCGTTCTTACGTCGCCCAGGTGGCGGAGGTACGCATGCGACAGGGCAATCCTGTGTTGGAGAAAATCTATGCAGCGACCGACTGTGGCATCGTGGTAAACCCTACCGGAGCGGACCAACAGGTGAGGGGAGGAATAGTGGATGGCATGGGGCATGCCATGTTCAGTAATATGACATTCAAAGACGGGTTGCCAGAACAGAAAAATTTCGACACCTACCGCCTGATCCGCATGAAGGAAATCCCCGAAATAGAAACCCATTTTGTGGACAATGGAATAGACCCAACCGGGCTAGGTGAGCCGGCGCTTCCGCCTACAGGAGGCGCTATTGCCAACGCCATCTATTCGGCCACAGGCAAACGCCTCCGCAACCAGCCTTTTGTGGAGCAGGAAGAACTCAAAGGCTTTAGGTTAGGGGAAAGGATGTAGTGTTACCTCAGGATTGAATGACGTTTGGCTTTCCGCATCACCGGGTTTGCACGGTTTCGGAGGTAATTGAACGTCTTTGGGTTAACTTAACAGCGGTGCATCAAAAAAAGGAAGCCTCTCAGAAGGCTTCCTTTTTTTATGAGGCGGAAGTATGCGGTTGCTTATACAAATTTTAGCCAAGAGCTTTCCTCCGCGTAGTCTTCTATGACGCCTGTGATGCTGTCAAACTGGAAGGAGCTCACCAGGGAGGAGACTTCATGCCTCACCGTGGCAATGCAGTTGTCCACCAGATCCTTGCGGAATCCTTTGTCCTGAAGCTCCAGTACATATCCCACACATACGATCCGGCCCAGAATCCTACCTAAGTCCACCAATTTCCTCTGGGAAAGTGCTCCGTTGAGGTTGAAGTTGATTTCATTCTTGAAAAAGGTACTTGCTTCAGAGGTGAGCTTGAAGCCTTTTAAGAAGTCGAATAAGTGGGACTCTTTTTGTTTTTTCATCAACCTCGTCACCATCTCGGCAATCTGGGAATAAAGCATTTCGTTGGACCCTTCGAAAATCTGAAACGGCCGGCTGTCCATAATGCCCCTTCCTCCTATGTGCGTGATTTTATATCCGTTGGCGCCGGATACCTGGACCAGTAACTGGGACGATTCATGCATGAGGTCTGTCACGACCGCCTTCATGCTGTTGGCTTCCAGTCCCTCTGTGGCCAGGTTGTGGTCGATACTGCTAATTTTGCTACTTCTGACACACATCGCAGAGCAGATTGTATATGCGGACTGTATCCTTGATAATTGATACTGGATCTGGTCCATCGAGAGCAAGTTGCTGGCACCGACAATCCTGTTTCTGCAGTGGACGAGTGCTTCATCCAGCATTCTCTTGATAAAACCCATCCCCATGCCCGGGAACTGCATCCTGCTTCTGTGCAGTATATCCAGCATCATTTTGATACCAGTGGTCTCGGGTTTCAGTTTAAAGTTGGAAGGGACTTCTAGATCCAGGGTGTTCAAGCCGTAGGGGATCATATAAAGCCCCGCATTGTGGTAGAGTTCTTCAACGACTATTTTTTGCTTTTCCTGTGCGGTGTCGCAAATGAAGAAGTCAATATCCCTGGTCAGGTCTCCGTTATCCAGTTCCTTCCTGGAGGCGATCAGCCAATAATCGGCTAACCCGGTCAATCCCTGCCAATGCTTTGTCCCTTTTATTTCATAACCGTTTTCGGTTTCACGGTAGGAGGTTTTCATGTTCAATGCATCACTGCCGTAGTCAGGCTCCGTGATCATTAATCCCCCCATATTTTGTTCTTTCAGAAAACGGTCGAAGATGTTTTTTTTCACCTCTTCATCGGCATATTTGGCTACCGGTTCGAGGAAGAGGGCAATATTGATCCCAAAGGTCAGGGAAAGCGATAACGACTCGTAAGAGGCAGCGGAGAGCAGGGCCAGGCATTCTTTAACGATGGCGCCCCTTCCTCCATATTCCTGGGGAATGGCTACGGACAAAGGAACCTTGGACATAATTGCCTCCATCACCGCCGGCGGCAATCCCCGCTCCAGACTGAGCTGGTTGATATCTTCTTCCTCGTGAAAAAGATGTTTCAGTGTTTCTTCAATGTCTTGTAAAAATGCTGAAAAGGTATCAGTTGTTGCGCCCATGTATGTTCAATAATTATTTATCTCTAGAATAGCCTCCCTCAGTTTTAGGTTAAAGGTTTACTCTCCAAATCTGTGCAGGATTTAAAGAGGATGGTTTTATATGGTGGATATGTCTCACAATTTGAACTGATCCAGTCTTAAGGATTTCTTCAAATAAATTTATAACAACTTTCAGTAAAATAAAAGCATCTTCCTACGCCTGTGACTATTTAATAAAGGAATGCTTAAGCGGGACAAAGATAGAACGGTTAGTCATATCAAATGAAAAAGTTCCCTGTTTTTTTCCTTTAGGCCCTGTTTTTTTAGCTTACGGATGCCAAACTTGCCATTTTACTCGTTCTTTGTTATTTTCGGATTAAAATTATTCCATCATTTCAAGCTTGTTCTTTATGCCAGATACTATTCCTTATATCTTGATGATCGGCTGTTTTGACACCAAGGGCGAGATTTTTTCCTATCTTCGAAATCAGCTACTGAGCCGGGGTGAAAGAGTCATGGCGATCAACTCGGGAGTCTTAGGGTCTACTGATTTATTTCCCGTAGATATAGAAGCGGAGTCGGTGGCCCAACAGGCAGGCCATACCCTGGCAGACTTAAGGGCGAAGTCAGACCGGGGCTATGCGGTGGATGTGATGAGCAGAGGCGTTGTTAAAACAATCAGATCCCTTGTCTCCAAAGGGGGCTTAAAGGCCGCGATTGGCATGGGAGGCGGAGGAGGAACCTATATTGTGTTGTCCGCTCTAAAAGAAATACCTATGGGGGTGCCGAAGGTTTGCGTATCCACGCTCGCCGCCAAGGATTTGACCAGGCAAATGGAGAGTAAAGATATAGTTCTCTTTCCTTCCATTGTAGACGTGGCAGGATTGAACAGTATCAGCGAAATGATCATCGGCCAGGCCGCGGCTGCCGTCAGTGCCATGGCAAATGCCCCCAAGCCCAAAGAAGCCGAAACAGCCGGAAGGGTCGCCATTAGTATGTTTGGCAACACAACACCCTGTGTGGATCAGTGTACCAAGTTTTTGAAAATGGATGGTTATGAGGTGTTTCCCTTTCATGCCAACGGGGAGGGGGGGCGCACCATGGAAGCGCTGATTAAAGAGGGCTTTTTTGACGGTGTACTGGAGATTACCACTACGGAGTTGGCCGACGAGTTGTGCGGCGGCATCTGTAGCGCCGGCCCTGACCGGCTCAATGCGGCCGGCGACATGGCCATTCCACAGGTGATCGTGCCCGGATGCCTGGATATGGTTAATTTTGGCCCCCTGGACACAGTGCCTGAAAAGTACAAGGACCGGCAACTTTACAGCTGGTCGCCGGACGTGACGCTGATGAGAACGAATAAAGAGGAAAATATCCGGTTAGGGGAAATGCTAGGAGCCAAAATAAACCAGTCGTTTGGGCCTGTCGTTGTCCTCATACCCGAGCAGGGGCTTTCCCAGTTGGATGAGAAAGGCAAGGAATTTTACAATCCCGAAGTCAACCAGGTTTTGTTTGACAGTATAAAGCGTAAAGTGAGAGAGCCCGTGAGCGTATTCGAATTCGACGGTCATATTAATGAAGATATGTTCGCCAGGGTGGCGGTCAATTCTCTGGAGTTGATGATAGAAGAACGGGGGGAGCCCAACGAACGGAGAGACTTTCGAATAGGGAATTA
>CAZHZP010000057.1:0-12388 GCA_964537165.1 uncultured Roseivirgaceae bacterium
CAAGCAACCGGTGAATCTGTGCATACTGCAAAAGCATGATCGTCTTGCAGTCCTTTATTTGGCCATTTACTACCATGTCGCACGCTTCATCAAATCCCAGTTCCAGCACCTCAATCTCCTCCCCCTCTTCCTCCAAGCCTCCACCCTCGTTGACTTTCATTTCATCCGAATAAGCTGCTATGTAAAAATAAAGCATCTCGGTGACAGAGCCCGGTGTGGTGTAGGCTTCAAAAATCTTTTTCAACCGGCGGATCTTAAAGCCGGTTTCCTCCTCGGTTTCCCTGATCATGGCTTCCTCGGGATTTTCTCCATCCAACTGCCCCGCACAAGCTTCGATCAACATGCCGTCCTCACTATTATTGAGGTGGGCGGCTAGTCTAAACTGCCTGGTTAGAATCACCGTTCGCTTCTCCGGGTTATACAAAAGAATCACGGCGCCGTTTCCCCGGTTATAAATTTCCTTGGTCTGTGCCTCTGCCTGTCCCTGTCCATCCAGGTATTCAAAGGTGACTTTGCTGAGATGATATTTATATTGGGAAAGGGTTTCCTGCTTGGTTACTTTAATGGCTTTCATTGGCTGAGGAGTTTTTGAAGCTAACTACTTCCAAAAACATGCCTTTTTTAAACTTCCAGATGCCAACCCATCACCTATTCAAACCTGCGATGAGCCCCGGGCATTTCGCCATGGGAATTGATCGCAACCCATGTCATCACCGCAAGTGCTAGTAGGATCGTGACTATGAGGACGGACCACTTTCTCATCTGCAGCCCCCTATACTCCCACGTAGGCTCAACTTTCCCGATGTAAAGATAAATGACCGCATAATTAACCACATACAGGTACTGCTCGATCCGATACGTACTCATAAAAGCGAGCGTGATCATGATGCTGTAGAGCGTGTAAACCGCGGATACAATGACGAAGAGCGAGAACACATCCTGATGAGAAATGGGAATTAAAGAATTTGCCTTTTGACTATATAGTCGCCGGAAGAGGTAGGCCGCTGCAGCCGCAACCAGGAGCAAAGCAATCCACCGGAGGCTTGAGATCAAAACACTGCCGTCACCCTCATAGCCAATGTTAGCCAGACTCCTCGACAGCTTGTTACCGCCAAAGGATTGTTCCCACACGACAAATGGGATGAACACAGCCAACAATAACAGAGGGACCAAGAGACTGCTCTTCTTCACCTCTGTATCGGATGGCTCCCAGGCTGATGTAAAAGTGCCATAAGCCATACCGATCCCTCCAAATAAGCCAATAGAATACTCCATGACGTTCCAAAAATTGAAGGGAATCTCGAAAGCATTTCCCATTACCTGAAGGAAATTCCCAAAAGCAAAGCCAAATCCCGCTCCCAAAGCAGCCCAAATCGACACGGTAAGGGGAGCCTGGTATTGGTGACGGATCATGTACCACAGCATCGCCAAGCCCATGCCTAAGCATACTGCCCAAGCTTCCGATCTCGGCGGTGTCATGAGGTATCCGAGTTGTACGATCAGGAAGAAATAAACAATTAGCCCTCCGGCCGCCATTTCGGCAACCAGCCTAGGCCAATCCACCGGCTTCCTCCTATTGGAGGCCAGGGTCAAACCAAATAAACCTCCTCCTATCAGACCGAACAGGGCGCCGATCACAAACAACATGGCGAAGCCATAATAGACGTTTCCGAATTCCAGACCCTTCCCGTAGCCAACAACGATCCCGTAGCTGATCATCCCTCCTGCTCCCCAGCCTATCGCCGCAGCCAGCGTCGCCTGCACCGCTTTGGCATACCAGTCATGCCTCTTGGCCAGTAGGATAATGCTTAAGCCGCCGATCCCGCCCGCCCAGGCTGCCCCTTGTTCATGACCAAACTGCCCTCTGATCGCCCAAGCGGTAGCCAAAGACATTCCCGCTATAAGCATAGCATAAAACAACTTCCTGTTTCCCATATCAAAAACCTACATTTCCAATATTACTGGGGCAGACAGGAAGAAGGCCATTGTGGCTTTGGGATATCAGTTAACAGGCGAAAAAACCACTTGGCTAAAAGTGACCTCTCCTTCTGAGAAAAGGGTAAGCTGTTGAAAATCTTCGTTGGGAAAGAAAATATCCGTCATTACGGTCAATCCTCCGTCGGCAAACAACTCCACGGAAGCCACATCCACCAGAAGCGTTACCGTAATTTCATCCTCCCGGCCTAAACGCGGGGCGATCTGCCTGCTCGGGAAGTTATCTTTAAAAGGATGCGTATCGGCAGCCCGGCGGTCGGTGTAGAACACCTGGCTTTCCGGATCAAATCCAATCACCACCTCTTCGTGAAGAGCATTGCTCAGCCTAACCCTGAAAGGAGCAGCCGCCGCAACTTTAAAATCCAATCTGTAGGCTTTGGTGATGGCGCCCCATTCTTTATGCAAAGGGGCGGAATCTTTGACGGTGAGTCTGGAATAGGTTTGGGGAGAACCGATGATGCCGTTAATTTCCTTTACGGGCAAAGAAGTCATGTACCAACGTCCATTTACTTTTTCCAAGCCAAGTTCCCGGGGAAAAGTATTCGCTCCCCGCCATTCTTCCGTAGGCACCTCATTGGCGTACTGCCAATTGCTCATCCAGCCCATAAAGATCTTTCTGTCCCCGGTATTGGAAAAGGTAACGCCGGCATAATTATCCCTGCCATAGTCTATCCAGCGGACGGTGGAGTCCATCGGGCTAAAGGTTTTCCCGTCAAAATCGCCCAAAAAATACTGGGTAGCAGATCCTCCGTTTGGTCCGCCGGAATTGATGCTTACCAACAACGCCCAGATGGATTGGCCATCCACTTGGAAATTGATCAGGTCAGGACATTCCCAAACCCCATCATGTACGCCTATGCCCTCCCCAAACTCACTCAGTCGCTTCCAGGATTTCAAGTCGGGCGAAGTATAGAACGTCACGGTTTGCTGTGTCGCCAACGCCATCACCCAGCTTTCGCTTTCCTTATGCCAGATGACTTTAGGATCCCTAAAGTCCCTGATTCCGGGATTGGGCAACACCGGATTGCCGTCGTACTTCGTCCAGGTTTTTCCCTTATCGGTACTGTAGGCGATACTTTGGTATTGATGTAGCCCAGTATTTTGTTGCTCAAGCTGTGGATTATGATGGGTAAAAATGGCGACCAAGGCATTCTTTCCAAATCCGGCAGTATTATTTTTATCCACCACGGCGCTTCCGGAAAAAATGGTTCCCAGCGTATCCGGATAAAGCGCTATTTCCTGTTGCTCCCAATGCATCAGATTCTTGCTGGTCGCATGTCCCCAGTGCATAGGCCCCCATACCGTAGTATCGGGATTGTGTTGATAAAACAAATGATATTTTCCATCAAGATAAACCATGCCATTGGGGTCGTTCATCCAGCCCTCCTTAGGCGAATGGTGGAAGAGGGGCCGGTGCTTTTCCCCGGTCGGTGCCATTCCCCGTCGGGAAGATACGGTGGTATTGGTCTCGCAACTGTATAAGGAAAAGCAAGCTAACACAATCAAAATCCGATAGTACATCATATAGGTAAAGGTTGCTAGTGGAACAATGATTAAATAGACACTGGGAACAAATAAGAAGGCCACAATGCTATAAAGACCGCTAAAGCTCGATCAATAAGGTTTTTTTAGCCGACACCATTTTTACCCAAACTGTAAAACCGACCACTCAACCAATCCTTAGCCCATTGGGCACCTGCCGGTCCGGTTGCAGCAAAACGACTTCTTCCTTTCCCATGACGCCCAAGATCAGGCATTCACTCATCAGGTTGGCGATCTGCTTCGGTCTGAAATTCATCACGGCCACCACCTGCTTTCCGACAATATCCGCAGGCTCGTACAGGGCGGTGATCTGGGCAGAAGATTTTTTCACGCCAAATTCCCCAAAATCCACCTTAACCTTAAGGGCCGGTTTCCGGGCTTCTTCGAAGAACTCCGCTTCAATAATAGTACCTACCCTCACCTCCACTTTCGAAAAATCCGCCCATTCGATCCAATCCGTTGTGTTCATTTCCACGTTTTCTGTCCATTTCAATATTAGATGTTTCATCCATTGTGGCTTCCCCATTCATCTCTATCAGCCATCTATGGGATTACGCGTAAACCCTCGCGTATTCCTTTTGATCAAAAATAAAGTTAATATTGGGTTGCGGGGATGGTCTAGCAAAAATAAATTTCACATCCAAAGAAAACGTCGCTAAATGAAAAAACTACTTCTCTATCGACATGCAAAATCTTCTTGGGAGGATCCTTATCAGGAAGATCACAAGAGGCCTTTAGCACCAAGGGGCTTGAGGGACGCGCCTTATATGGCGCAAAGACTGAAGAAGAAAGCCGTCTTTCCCGATGCCATCATTTCATCGGATGCGGAAAGGACGAAAGCCACTGCTTTGATTACTGCGGAGAACCTGCATTTTCCAAAAGCGCAGGTCATGTTGCTGCGGGAGCTTTACCACGCTGCTGCACAGGACATCCTGACAGAGATCGGACAGACTGACGACCGACACAAGCTGCTGTTTGTCTTCGGCCATAACCCTGGACTTACTGACTTGGTGAATTTTCTGGGCGAAAAGCTGGATAACCTTCCCACCTGCGGGCAATTTGGCTTTACCTTCAACACCGCCCACTGGGCTGATATCACTGCTGAAAATGCGGAGATGTGGTTTTACGATTATCCGAAAAGGATGCGGATAGAGAGGGATCAAGCTACAGACACCGATTCCATGTAGCAATCCAAGAAATCTTCTGTAATTCCTTTTAATCTTCGCTTTTGGCAAAGTGCATAAAGTTCTTCCACCGCCGAGTAGGGGAAAAACCTGATATCAAGTTCTTTAAACTGAGGCTTATTCGCTTCTTGGACGACTTTTTTCCTATCATCATCGCCGGCAACAATAACATACCTGGTCGGAAATGGAGGGAAATGATCTTTAAAATTTTTCATCCTGGTAAGGCCACTTGTTACCCCTGTCGTATGTTCCACCTCCATAAATATCAAATTTAAATGGAGAAGGGCCTAGAATCGCCTCACATCCTGAAGGACATCCGGGAATTCCTCCGTATGCCCCAACAAGTAGACCACCTTCCCCGCCACCTCTTCCGGAGAACTAAGCTGCTTGTGGGATTTATAGGATCTGAATTTTTCAATATTGCTGAAGTCCTCTTCGGAAGCTGACCTGATTTCCTCCTGCATGGGCGTGTCGATGATGCCGGGGGAAAGGGCGTAGTACCTTATTCCCCATCCTTTGAGCTTTGATTCTTCTTCCGCTACTAGGGAAAGTTGGTTTAAGGCGGCTTTGGAACTGCAGTACCCCGACCAGCCGTCTATCGCCTTAGCTGCAGCTCCGGAACTGATATTCACCACTACTTTTTTTCCCTCCAGGTGATGGTACCTCTTAACGAATTCATTCATCAGCAACGCCGGCGCAATGACATTGATGGCCTGAACTTTTTGAATACCTACGGGATCCAGCTTTCCGAGAGGGGCAATCTCTCCGATCCATCCGGCATTGTTGATAAGAACAACGTCTTGAAAATCCCCTTTAGGGAAAACACTGTCTAGTTGGCCGGTCAATACATCCGAATCGGCCAGGTCAATTGGGAAATGACGGAAATTATCCATCTCCTCCATCTTTGATCTGGAAATCCCCACTACCAGATTTTGTTCGGAAACAACCAGTTGATCCACCAATGCCTTTCCCAACCCTTTGCTGCAGCCGGTGATGATGTAGAGTGATTTTTTCATAGCTATAAAAGAAAATCGGCAGCCGCCTTGGAGACAACTGCCGATGTAATGTGGATAATTTACAATATATACTGGGAAAGATCCTTGTTCTGAACCAGGGAACTTAATCTTTCTTCCACCATGTCTCTGGTAATCATGATCTTGGAATTCGCCTGGATGGTATCAGGCACGTCGTACAGAAAGTCATTGAGCAAGTGGCTCATCACCGTATGTAACCTCCTGGCTCCTATATTTTCTACTTCCTCATTGATCTTAAATGCCAGCTTGGCAATTTCCTCTATGGCATCATCGGTGTATTCCAGCGAAACCTCTTCCGCTTCAAACAAAGCCTGGTATTGCTTGGTCAACGCATTCTTAGGTTCTTTTAATATTCTGGAGAAATCCTCTTGCGTCAAGCTACTCAATTCAACCCGGATAGGGAATCGACCCTGCAGCTCGGGAATCAAATCCGAGGGTTTGCTGACATGGAAGGCTCCCGCAGCAATAAATAGCACATGATCTGTGTGGACCAAGCCATACTTGGTGTTGACCGCGCTTCCTTCCACTATGGGAAGCAGGTCACGCTGCACGCCTTCACGGCTTACATCAGGTCCGCCTCCACCTTTTCCACCCTTAGAAGCCACTTTGTCAATCTCGTCAATAAAGATGATTCCGTTGTTTTCGGCCAAGTGGATAGCTTCCTCTTTTACTTCATCAAAATCGATCAGCTTCGACGCCTCCTCTTCCAACAAGATCTTCCGCGCTTCCCGAATGGTCACCTTTCTTTTTTTGGTGGTCTTGGGCATCATATTGCTCAGCATATCCTGAAGGCCGGCCATGCTGGCATCGTCCATCATCCCATTGCCAATCATGCCTATCCCCGCAGGCATAGGCTGTTTGACGTTGATCTCGATCTTTCTCTCTTCCAACTCACCGTTTCTTAGCTTTTCGCGAAATCTCTCCCTCGTCTTTTCATTGAGCTCCTGTTCAGAAGCTTTGTCCGGATCAAAATTCCCCGTGCTGCTGGCGGTAGAGAAAGTAGGGGCTTTAACAGGGGGTATCAAGATGTCCAAAAGAACATCCTCTACCAAGAGGGAAGCCTTTTCCTTTACTTCTTCATTTTTTGCCGCCCTCACCAGGTTGATGGACTGTTCCACCAAGTCTCTCACCATGCTTTCCACATCCCTTCCCACATAACCTACTTCGGTAAATTTGGATGCCTCAACTTTGGTAAAAGGCGCGTTGGCGATCTTGGCCAACCGGCGGGCGATCTCTGTCTTCCCTACCCCGGTACTACCGATCATCAATATGTTGTTGGGGACAATATCCTTTTGAAGATCCGACTGGACCATCAGCCGTCTGATCCTGTTCCTTAACGCTATGGCGACATTCCTCTTGGCATCATCCTGCCCGATAATATACTTATCCAGCTCGGCTACAATCTGCCTTGGCGTCAAATGGTTAATTTCTTTCATATTATTTTTCTGCGGTATTAGCTTCTTTCTCGAAGACAAATTCAATGGCATCTTCCACTTTGTCTTCCAAAAGCGCGATATCCAAAACTTCTTTAACAGTTTCCACAAAATGAAACTCCACCCCTTCCAGATAGTTCTGATCTATTTCTTCAATATCTTTCCGGTTACGGTCACAAAGAATAATTTCCTCAATGCCGGCTCTTTTTGCCGCCAGAATCTTTTCTTTGATCCCTCCTACAGGCATTACCCTACCTCTAAGCGTAATTTCCCCCGTCATGGCGATCTTGGGCTTCACCTTTCTCTGGGTATACACAGAGGCTATTGCCGTGAGCATGGTGATTCCGGCGGACGGGCCATCTTTGGGTACTGCCCCTGCCGGAACATGCACGTGCAGATCATATTGCTCAAACACACGATGGTCGATATCAAGCTTATTGGCTTTGGACTTCAATAAAGAAATAGCCGCCATCGCCGATTCCTTCATTACCTCGCCTAACTGCCCGGACAGGGTAAGTTTGCCCTTCCCCCTACTTAACGAGGTTTCGATAAATAATATTTCCCCGCCTACAGAAGTCCAGGCCAAACCTGTCACCACCCCGGCTACGCTGTTATCCTGATAGATTTCCTTATCGAACACCTCCCCGCCGAGAATTTTTCGTACGGATTGGGTAGTGATTTTCTTTTGGTAATTTTCCTCCATGGCGATGGACTTGGCCACATTCCGGATCACCTTCCCGATCTGACGTTCTAAGTTTCTCACGCCGGATTCCCTCGTATAGTCCTCTATGATCTTGACAAGCGCTTCGCGGTCGAAGGTGATGTCCTTTCCTTTTACCCCATGCTCTTTTCGCTGCTTGGGAATCAGGTGTTTTTTGGCGATCTCCACCTTTTCCTCCATGGTATAGCCGGTCACCTCGATGATTTCCATCCTGTCTCTCAAAGCTGGCTGGATGGTCTCCAAGGAATTGGCCGTGGCAATGAATAAGACCTTGGACAGGTCATATTCTACTTCAAGGTAATTGTCTGTAAAGGAATTGTTCTGCTCCGGGTCCAAAACCTCCAAAAAGGCAGAAGACGGATCTCCCCTAAAGTCAGAGCTTAATTTGTCGATCTCATCCAAAACGAAAACAGGGTTAGAAGTTTTCACCTTCTTCATATTTTGGATAACCTTTCCGGGCATGGCTCCCACATAAGTTTTTCTATGGCCGCGTATTTCTGCTTCATCATGCAAACCGCCCAGAGACATCCTCACATACTTTCTGCCCAAAGCCTTGGCCACCGACTTTCCAAGGGAAGTCTTACCTACACCCGGAGGACCATAGAGGCAGAGAATAGGCCCTCTCAGGTCATTCTTTAGTTTCAGAACCGCTAAGTACTCAATGATCCTTTCTTTAACTTTTTCCAAGCCATAATGATCTTTATCCAAAACGGCTTTGGCACGTTTCAAGTCGAAATTGTCAGTGGTGTATTCGTTCCACGGCAGCTCAACCATGATTTCTGCATAGTTGAGGGCAATGGGATATTCCGCTGCAGCAGGATTGATCCGGGCCAGTTTGTCCACTTCCTTCTCGAAGTGTTTGGCAATTTCCTTCGACCATTTTTTCTTTTTACCCTTCAGCTTAAGCTCCTCGACTTCCTTCTCGGGACCCTCTTCGCCTAATTCGGTTTGAAGCACCTTCATCTGCTGTCGGAGAAAATAATCCCGCTGTTGCTGATCGATATCCGTATGGACTTTCTTTTGGATCTCACTCTTCAGCTCCAGCATCTGAATATCCTTCATCATATACTCCAGCAACAACGTAGCGCGCTCTATTCCATCATTGATTTCCAACAGCCGTTGCTTCGCCTCGACCGGCGCATTGATATTGGAGGAGAGGAAATGGGTAAGAAAAGGGGTATTATCAATGTTGTCCAGGGCGATCTGGGCCTCCCTGGGGATTTCAGGGTTAAGCAGCAGTATTTTTGCCGCGGCATCTTTCAGAGAATCCTCCAAGGCCTCTATACGCTTATTGTCTTTGGGAAAGTATTCATCCAAATAATTTACCCGCGCCTGGAAATAAGGCTCCTCGGCAATCTCCTCGGTAATTTCAAAACGCTTTTTCCCCTGGATGATAATGGTGGTGTTTCCGTCGGGAAGGATGATCATCTTGATGATCTTGGCTACGGTGCCCACATGGTAAATATCGCTCCAGGAGGGATCGTCATTATTGTGTTGAATCTGCGCACAGACCCCGATCAACTTGTCGCCTTTTTGGGCTTTCTTTACCAGTTTGATTGAGCGTTGCCTGCCCACCGTGATGGGAATCACCACCCCCGGGAAAAGAACCGTGTTCCGAACTGAAAGTATAGGGATGATGTCAGGAAAATTATCCGGCTGGACTTTATCCTCATCCTCATCCGTAATCAGTTGGATCATCTCGCCTTCTTCCTGAAAATCGTCTAACAATAAAGAGTGATATAGTGGATTTTTATATTGGTTCATAGAGACAGATTGACTGTTGTATTGTCAAATTGACGTAAAATAAGAGAAGAACCTCTAACTATTAAAGGTTCTTCCAATAAGCTCAATGGACATGCCAAAGATCATGACGTAACATATTGGCAGTCCTTGTCAAAAGGAGGGCTGATGGAAATAAGGGATTACCTGCCGATTTGCCCTTCCTTTACACTGCTTCTCTGACCTTAACCTCCTGTAAATAATTTCAATATGTCGTTCCCTATCGCAAAAACCATCAAGGCCAGTAGCAGTACCATTCCGACTTTTTGGGCATTTTCCAGAAATTGCTCCGACGGCGCACGGCCAGAGATCATCTCATACAGCAAAAAGACCACATGCCCCCCATCCAGGGCGGGAATAGGTAACAAGTTCATAAAGGCCAGGATCATGGATATCAGTCCGGTCATAGACCAGAACTTTACCCAGTCCCAGGTCGTTCCGTAGATTTTAGCGATTCCTATCGGCCCGCTGATGTTCCTGGTCGAAACCTCTCCCGTAAACATTTTCCCCATCGCCTTTGCATTCAGGATCACCACAGCAAAGGCCCTTTCTGTACCTTTCGGAATTGACTCCAAGAAAGTATAGTGTTTTCTAACAGGTTCCAACAAGGGATTTACAGCGATGCCGATGGTGCCATCTTCCCTGACCGCTACCTGCTGATTGAGTTGCTGGTCCCCCCGCTGTACCGTCAGGGTTACTTCCTGATTCGCATGGGCACCCAAGGCATCCTGCAACTCATTAAAGTAAGAGACCTCCCTTTCATTAACGGCGGTGATCTTGTCGCCCTGTTGAAGATCGACTCCTGCTGCCGGACCATCGGGAGCTACTTGAGCGATATCAAAAGGATAACGGATATCAATGAAGTTGGACATGCTTTTTTCATTGGAGAAGGAGTTGATGAAGCCTTTTGGAATTTCTATTTTCAACCGCTCCCCATTCCTTTCGATCGTATAGTATCCCTCACTGCTTAACAGGGCATCGCCACTGCTCAGGTCATTAAGACTTTCGTAGGGCATTCCATTGATGTCCAATATCTTGTCGCCATCCTGAAAGCCAATTTGCTGCCCGATATCGTAGGCCACAATACCATGTTCGATGACTTGATCCCGGGAGAAAAAGGTCTCTCCTCTGTCGTACACCAAGAAGATAAAAATAAGTATCCCCGTCACTACGTTGACGAATACCCCGCCCAGCATCACGATAAGGCGTTGCCAGGCCGGCTTGGCGCGGAATTCCCAGGGTTGTGGCTCGGAAGCGAGTTGCTCGGTATCCATTGATTCATCTACCATACCCGCAATCTTCACAAAGCCCCCCAACGGAATCGCCCCGATGGAATACTCTGTTTCACCCCATTTGAAACCTATAATCTTTGGGGGAAACCCGATAGAAAATTTCTCCACCTTCATGCCAAACATTTTGGCCGTAAGCAGATGGCCCAATTCGTGCAAGCCTACCAAAATCGAGAGGCCCAGCAATAACTGGCCCACCATCACTAAAGTATCCATTCCTATTTATTATGCTTGTTGATTAATTCGTTTGCTATTATCCTCGATTTCTTATCCGTTTCAATAAAATCTTCCAAAGACGGTTGCTTAACAAAGTCCACGGCATTTAAAGTTTCATCGATTATATCTGACATTTCCAAAAAGCCCACCCGGTCGTTTAGAAAGGCCTCTACTGCCACTTCGTTGGCGGCGTTGAGGACACAGGCCGCATTGCCGCCTTTTTCTAGGGCATCATACGCCAGTTGCAAATTCCTGAACGTGTCTGTGTCCGGCTTTTCAAAATTCAAAGTTGGGTACTGTGCAAAATCAAATCTCGGAAAGTCTGAAGGATACCGATCCGGGTATGTCAGCGCAAATTGTATGGGAATACGCATATCCGGCAATCCAAGTTGCGCTTTGATGGATCCATCTTCGAATTGGACCAAAGAATGCACAATGGACTGGGGATGGACCACCACCTCGATTTGCGAAGCAGTAACGCCAAACAGCCATCTCGCTTCGATCACTTCCAGCCCCTTGTTCATTAGAGAAGCAGAATCAATGGTGATTTTGGCTCCCATGTCCCAATTGGGATGCTTCAACGCCTGTTCTTTGGTTACATGCTTGAGAAACTCCCGGTCCCTCCCCCTAAAAGGCCCCCCCGATGCAGTTAAGATCAGCTTTTCTATGGGGTTATGAAACTCTCCTACCAGACATTGGAAGATGGCAGAATGTTCAGAATCCACCGGGTAGATATTCACTCCTTTGGACCGGGCCAACCGGGTGATCAGCTCTCCCGCTACCACGAGCGTTTCCTTATTGGCCAGCGCGATGTTTTTACCTGCTTCGATGGCATGAATCGTTGGCATCAGTCCCGCATAACCCACCAAGGCTGTCAGCACCACGTCGATGGTATCCATCTCCACCACTTGCGCCAAAGCCCGGTCTCCAGTGTAGACTTTGATGCCGTGGGGATCAAGCGCCTCTTTTACCATGGCATATTTAGCCTCATTGCAGATCACCACGGCATTTGGAACAAATTCCAAGGCTTGCTTCACCAACAATTCCGCATTATTCTGTGCTGTGAGTACTTCAACTTCAAACCTCTCCGAATGTGCTTTTATCACCTCCAGGGTTTGTACCCCTATGCTTCCTGTGGACCCCAATACGGCCACGCGTTTTTTTTCTGACATGAACAATATTTCCTAACCCTGCC
>CAZHZP010000058.1:0-12235 GCA_964537165.1 uncultured Roseivirgaceae bacterium
GTTGCGAGATGCGAGCAGCTCAAATCTTGTTTATTC
This sequence comes from uncultured Roseivirgaceae bacterium, assembly GCA_964537165.1. Taxonomy (GTDB): domain Bacteria; phylum Bacteroidota; class Bacteroidia; order Cytophagales; family Cyclobacteriaceae; genus DATGMS01. The sequence continues at coordinate 37 of CAZHZP010000058.1, forward strand.
GGAGGTTTGTAACACTCCATGGCCCGGACTCCCTTTTTATCTCCCATGGCTCTTTTTTGCCTTAGATCATATCCTGTCCTTTTTCAAAAAAAAATAGGTGAATTGATTGTCAACCCACCTATTGTTTCCTGATGTTTCCTTTTAATACAGCATCCTGAACCGGATGGTCCCGTCTATGCCCTTCAGCGCATCGATTACCTCTGGTGAATAAGCAATGTCGATATCGGTGATCACATATCCGATCTTTTCGTTGGTCTTTAGGTATTGCCCCACGATGTTGATACTGTAATCCGCCAATACCTGGTTGATCTTGGCCAAGATGCCGGGCTCGTTGTGGTGGATATGAATCAGTCTGTGTGCATCTTGCAGGAAAGGCAGCTGGATGTTCGGGAAGTTCACGCTGTTATAGGTGTTTCCTGTATTGATGTACTCAATGATCTTCCCTGGCACGAAGCGGGCAATGTTTTCCTGGGCTTCCAAAGTACTGCCTCCGATATGGGGGGTCAGGATGGTGTTGCGTAGGCCTTTCAGTTCGGATTCAAAGGGCTCCGCATTATTTTTAGGTTCTGACGGGAAAACGTCCACCGCGCAGCCTGCCAGATGGCCACTTTCCATCGCGTCCTTTAAAGCGGCAATATCAACCACATGTCCCCGGCTAAGGTTGACCAGAATTGCTCCTTTTTTCATCAAGGCAATTTTTTCCTTGCTGATGATGTTTTTATTCTCTCTTCTTCCGTCTACGTGGAGTGAAATAATATCGCAGGTGCCCAGCAGTTCCTCCAGAGAATCGAGTTTGGTGGCATTGCCCAGGGCCAGTCTTTCGATCACGTCGTAATAAAAAACCTGTAGCCCCATGTTTTCGGCCAGCACCGAAAGCTGGGCTCCGATATTGCCATAGCCTATGATCCCCAGCTTCTTGCCCCGGATCTCAAAGCTGCCATGGGCGGATTTATCCCAAACGCCCTGATGCATTTTGTGGCTCTTGTCATGGATATTTCTCATCAACAAAATAATCTCAGCAATGGCCAGCTCCACTACGGAACGGGTGTTGCTGAAGGGGGCGTTGAAGACAACCACTCCTTTGTCCTGGGCCGCTTCGAGATCGATCTGGTTAGTGCCTATACAGAAGGCTCCGATGGCGATCAGCCTGTTGGCATTTTCCAATACTTTTCTTGTGATATTGGTTTTGGACCTGATGCCGATGACAGATACGTTTTTGATCTTTTCGCAAAGTTCTTCCTCTGAAAGGGCAGAAGAAATTACTTCTACATTGTAACCCTCCTGCTTCATCAGCTCCAGCGCAAAGGGGTGGATGTTTTCTAGCAGAAGTACATTGATGCGGCTTTTGGGGTAAGAGAATTTTTTGTTCATTTTATTTACATAAAGTATTTCATCCAAGCTCGGAGCGACATGGTCAGCGATAGAGGTGACCTTAGGCCGGGAGACGTTTTCGGTAAAAGCATAAAACTTATTGGCCACTCCGGATGCTCTAATCTCATAATCTGTATAGCCATCACCGATGACATAGATATCGCCCTCCAGGTTTAGGCCTTTGATGGTAGCGGGCTTGCCGTTGTTTTGCGACAGGAGGTTGTCGCGGTCGAAGTCCACGATATTGCCGCTTTCATCATAAATAAACTCATTGGCAAAAACGTTTTCCTCTTTGATGCCATAGGGAGTGACGATGGGCCTGACAAAATCTTTAAAGCCGTTGGATATGATAAAGATATGTTCGGCATTTTCTTTTAAAAATTCTTTGTTCCGCTGAAAGGAGAGCGAGACTTTGGTTCCAAGGGTGGCGACCAATTTATCGATGTGGGCTTTGTTTGCTTTCAGTAAATCCATGCGCTGCTCCAGGCTTTCCCTAAAGGACAGTTTGCCTTCCATTCCCTTATCAGTGATGTCCTTAATGGCTTGGATCTTTTTGTCTTTTTCAGGATCATTTTCCAGGGAGATTTCTCCCAGGATATCCAAAGCCTCTACTTGGGTGAAAGTGCTGTCAAAATCAATGATAAATTTTTTTGGGGCAGTCATTATTACTTTAGAATTTACGATTCGGATGCAAATCTAGTCTTTTATTGAATAATATGAAGGTGCGGAGGGAAAAATACATCAATCTATCAACGGAAAGCCCCAAATGATGTATGGAGGATGACTCCTATTGCCATACCTTTCGGATGAAGGGCGTGGAAATTGATCTCCCAGCGGAAGGGTTAAGCTTTAAGAAAACTTTAAGGTGCGCTTTGTTTAGAAATTTATACTTTTGGGTATACAATCTATTACGGATTAACCGATTTAAATTTATGCCTCTAGCTTTGGACAATCTTCGGGTAGGAAGAAATTACACACTGGTGAATTATGGAGAAGAAAGGAAGTTCACGGTTCTTGCCCGCTTAAGTAGCGGAAACTTCAAAGTTAAGGACCTGGCTACCCTGGAGATCTATGAGCTTGAGGAATTGCTGCGGTGGGGTATCGGGCCGGATTATGATTTGGAAGAGCTCTACCCGTCCTAGCGGGACCTTTGGTACTGGGCCACTAATGTAAACGCATGAAAAAGCTATTTTTACTTCTTTTGATTTTAACGGCCTATCAGGCGGAAGGGCAAACGGTGGGTTCCCGGGTTGAATACGTTGTGGAAAAGCTTCAGCAGTATTATAACCGTGAGGCCTATGACAGCATCTTTGAGTTGCTTGCCCCTTCCATGCAGCAGCATTTGCCCCGGCCGGAGACCCACCGTTTTTTTACCGGGCTAAAAGCCGAAGCAGGAAGGATAATGGAACGTGAAGCGGTTGACGTGCAACCCCATGAGGCGACTTACAAGACGACCTTTCAACAAGGCGTGTTTGCTTTAAATGTATCGCTGGACGGAGATGATAAAGTCCGCGGATTTGTCATCAAGCCTTACCTGGTAGACAGCCTCGCCCAACTGGAAAGAAACATTACCGCTTTAAGGTTGCCGTTTAGAGGTCTTTGGACAGTCGTATGGGGAGGGGATACTCCTGAGCAGAACTACCATGTCGAGAACCGGGCACAGAAGGGGGCTTTTGATTTTTTGATTGTCGGAGAAACTGGCAAAACCTACAGGACCGACGGGCGTAGCAATGAAGATTATTACGCGTTTGGACAGGAGCTCCTCGCGCCCTGTGATGCGGAGGTGGTCATGGTCGTGGATGGTATCAAGGATAATCGGCCCGGCGAAATGAATCCTCTCTATATCCCTGGAAACACCGTTATTTTAAAAACGACCTCGGGTGAACATCTCGTCTTTGCGCATTTCAAGCAAAACTCCGTGGTTGTCAGGCAGGGGGAAAAGGTCAAACGGGGGCAACTGCTGGGGCTGTGTGGCAATTCTGGGAATTCCTCTGAACCACACCTCCACTTCCATCTTCAAAATGTGGAAGAGATGTACAAAGCCACAGGAGCTAAGATGTATTTTGACAAGCTTTTCGTCAACGGTGAATGGCGGGAAGACTATTCGCCGGTCAAGGGGGAGGTAGTCCGGCCCGTAGAGGACTAAAGGATGGTGCTGTCGTCCAAAGGGATGCTGAGGGACTGGTGATCTTGTATGGTTTTTGTTAATCGTATTCAAAAACAGGGCTTATGATTTTTAGAATCCTTACGTTTCCCATACGGTATGCTTTTTCCAAGATCAAAAAGGCGATAGGTAAGTTAGACCGGGTTAGGATCGAGCCTTTGTATGCTTTCGGAAATGAAGAGACGGTTTTTGTAAAAGGCCGTGTAGTGGAGGCGTATCGGCAGAGCAAGCCTTCTTCAAGGAAGAACCCACTTGTCAATCTCCTTGCCACCATCCGGCGCTATGCAGGGAGCAGTGTTGAGGGCGCCAAGGTGGAGGTCTGTTATCAGGATATCCGGCAGACGGTTGCTAGTGATGCTGAGGGGATCTTTGAAGTGACTTTTCAGGAAGTTACCCCCCTGATCACCGATCATGAACATGTCACGTTTAAACTTCAGCCTGAGCAGGGGTTGGTGCCGGAGAAAGAGAGCAAAAAAGTGAAAGTGATGCGCTATTCCTCAGATTATCCCCTGGGGATTATTTCTGATATTGATGATACCATTTTGATTTCCCACGCCACGCAGCTAGGGAAGAAGTTTTGGCTTTCGATTTCCAAAAACGCGTATACGCGAAGACCTTTTCCCGGTGTAAGCGAGCTATATGACACTTTATCGAACTCCGGCGTAAATCCCGTGTTTTATGTGTCCAGCAGTGATTGGAGCCTGGCGGATTTGATCAAGGATTTTTTGAAATACAGAAAAATCCCTCAGGGGCCGCTGTTATTAAAAGACTTACATATCAATTTGCGGAATGTCTGGAAGTCGGGTGGAGGAAGCCATCAGCACAAAGAGGAGAAGGTGGCCCTTTTGTTGAAGCTTTATCCAGGGATGAAGTTTGTGTTGATCGGTGACAGTGGGCAACACGATCCGGAAATTTATGCCGCTGTAATAAAGCGCAACCCTGGGAGGGTTTTACTAGTTTATATCAGACAAATAAAAGACAATGATCCGGATAGGAGGGCGAACATGATCGGATCCATACTGCCGGAAGAGGTGCCTGAAATCGTTTTTGTGAAAGATACAGAAGAAGCCATTGTACACGCCAAACAACTGCAACTCGCCTTATTTAAATAACCCATGAACAAACTGCTATTGGTCATCAATCCTGTGTCAGGGACTATAGGTGATAAGACAGAGACTGTGGCTTTGATCAAAGATAAGCTTGGAGACCAGCATATACAACTGAAGGTATGGGAAACTACCGGCGAAGATGATCAGTCAAAAATCCGCGGGCTGATCCAGGAGGAACAGTTCGATGCGATATTGATCGGCGGGGGAGACGGAACCATCAAAATGGTGGTGGAGGCGGTGTTGGATTCCGGCCATGCCGTGGGGATTATTCCTTTAGGATCTGCCAATGGACTGGCCACGAGTTTGGAAATCACCAACCTGGAGGAGGCCATTGAAGCTGTTGTTGATAAGCAGGAGATAAAAATGGACGCCATTAAGATCAACGGCGAATTGTCCCTTCACCTTAGCGACTTTGGCTTTAATGCCAGTTTGATCAAAAAATTTGAAGACGGGGGAGAGCGGGGGATGCTTTCCTATTTTAAAAGTTCCGTGGCTCAGCTTTTCGATGTCCAGCCCTATCGCTTCGAGCTGTCAGTGGGTGATAAAGTGGAACAGATTGAAGCCAAAATGTTGGTCATTGCCAATGGCAACAAATACGGAACCGGAGCTTTGATCAACCCCGTGGGCAGCATGAATGACGGCTTATTCGAAATTATCGCCTTGGATCCTAAGGGGATAGACGACCTGGTGATGATCTCCATCGCCTTGTTTAGGGGAAACCTGAACGAAATGGAAGCGGTGAGGACATGGCAGGCATCCAAAGCGGAGATCAGGAATTTGGATGGGGCTGACTTCCAAATCGACGGGGAGTTATTGGGGAAGGTTGAAGCGGTGACGGTCGATGTTTTGGACAAACCCATTCGTTTTTTTACTGGTAAGAACTATATGGGCAGCTTGTTGGTGCCTTAATTTCCGGTTCTTTTGATCAAGCCCAGCCCCGAACTGAAAAATATCAAGCCCAGCACAAAGGCCACCAGTGTGGTCTTCCATCCGTCGCTCTCATCGGTGAGGAAGAGATGGGCTCCGTAGATCAATCCCGCAATGCCCAAAAGAGTCAGGATGGTTCCAAAGATATTTTTCAGGTTCATAAAGTTTAGGTTTGTAGCTAAGTAGACCGCTCATCGGATGCTATGTCCTGATGCAAAAGTTTTGCCATCCCGGCTAATCGAATCATTTGCATGCCGCATCCTTTCGTCGATAAGAGCAAGATCACCGAAGCGGGTGCTGCTCAACAGCCGGCGAAACCCCCTGATCATCCATCCCGGTTTATCTGTGATTCCTTGAACCCGTGCGGGTGATGAAAGGTAGATCCAAGCCATCGTTCCGATGAGCGTGTCAGCGGATCAACGCCTGTATTGATCCAAAGGATAAAAACCTTGTGTCCTCGGAAGCTCATGAGGATTCCCCGTCAAAATTAAGTCTCCGGTAGGGTGATGCCGTCAGAGCATGCATCAAAGTTTGAGAAGCAGATTGGAGAATTTTAAAGGTAAGGTTTGCGCTAGAGTAGCCCAAGCCGTTACTATACTTCCCGCAGATACGTCAACGGTTAAATTTAGCAATATGACGATCTGCGGGAAGTGGCGCATCCTTGTTGACCCGTTGAATAGCGGTGATGCGGAGGGTATTTCAGTACGGTAGCCCCCGGAGCCTTGACGGCGGAGACTTTTCGGGCCGCTTCATTTAGGAAGCGGTAGTTTTGTCGCCTGTCAACAACACCTCGTTCACCTGGATTTCGGTGACTTGCCGTTTTACGCCGTCTTTGCCGACGTATTCCCGGTTGACCAGCTTGCCTTCCACCGCGATTTCGGTGCCTTTATCCGTGTATTTGTGGATAATCTCTGCCGTCTTGCCCCATGCGATCAGATGGTGCCAGGTGGTCTCCTGCACTTTTTCGCCATTGGCATTTTTATAGTTTTCATGGGTCGCCAAACTTACCCTTGTGAAGGTTTTACCGTTGGCAGTGCTCTTGATTGTCGCTTTGGCTCCCAATCTGCCGATCAACTGTACTTTGTTTTTTAACGCGTTCATGATTTTATTATTTAAGTGGAAAATTATTTGCGGTATCCGAACAACCGAACGACACAAAGTTGGGGATGGCAGCGTCCTTTACTCGGTTGTTATTCGTTTCGATCCGTTTGTAAACGTTTATAAACGGTTGTAGAAGAGGGATTTATTGCTTATATTCATTTCGGTTTTTACCAAAATCGATTTTTTATGCCGTTAGAAAGAAAGACCTGCCTGAATTGCGAAAAGACCATCCAGGGCCGTGCGGATAAAAAGTTCTGTGATGATTATTGTAGAAACAACTACAATAACCAGATCAAGGCCCATAGCAACAACGTGGTCCGTAACATCAACAATGCACTCAAGAAAAACCGTAGAATCTTGGAAGCCTTGTTGCCCGCAACGGAAGAGACTGCTAAAATCACCAAGCAGCATATGCTGATCCAGGGTTTTCAGTTCAAGTACCTGACCCACACTTACACCAATAAAAAGGGGAATACCTATTTCTTCTGCTATGACTATGGCTATTTGGAACTGGAGGGAGACTGGCTCCTCTTGGTAAGGGTGAAAGAAAACAAATGGTACTCAGGCTGATGGCTGCCATTGCAAAGTCCATCTTTTTGTTTAATTTTCAGGTAAAGACTTATTCCACCATGAATCATGACATACTCCCCATTTTGATTTCGGTTTGGCAGGTCTTTGCGGGGATAAGTCTGGCGCTGTTTATCCTTTCTTTTGTGCTTATACTAGTAAATAAAAAATTGCCGAACCGCGAAAAAATCCTCTGGTTGCTCGGCGCCTTATTGTTGCCGATCCTGGGACCTATATTGTTTTTAACGTTGGGAAGGCATGGGAAATGACTTCCTTACTTTGAGAAAGTTGCTTTTCTGAAAGAAAATCCGGGCGAGTCTCAGGACTGTCCTCCAACGGACTAAATTTGTCCGTCAGAGGACATGCGGTGGCGGGAAAATTGCCTGTATCGAGTCGGGAGCGGGTTTTTCGTTTAGGTACAAGAATTGACATCGGGAGCTTGTTATTTTTCCAAATCCACGATGAATCAAATAAGAACAATCCAATTAATAATCGTATTGGTCTCCTTTTTAGGAGTGGGATGCGAAGAAATAGGTAACTGCGAAAGTGGCCACGGACCGATTGTGGACAAAGAGTTGCAACTGCCCAGTTTTCACAGCCTGAAGTTAAGTGGCAGTGACAAGGTGATCATCAGGCAAGGTCCTCGCCAAGAGGTAAGGGTAGCGGGCGAACAGAATATCATTGATCTGATACGGCTGGAAGTGAATAGGGGTGAATGGGATATCCGTACCAGAGGCTGTGTCAAACGCCACGAACGGCTGATTTTTTATGTGACCCTACCTGATATCCGTTCCCTGGCCCTTGAAGGGTCGGGGGACATCATTGGGGAGAATACTTTTGTCTCGCCTCAAATTGAATTTGAAGTGACTGGCTCCGGGTCCATAACCGCGGAGGTGGAAGCGCAGGCTATAGAGGCCGAAGTCACCGGGTCTGGTATCCTCGCGGTCAGTGGCAAAAGTGATCTGGTGAGTGTCGAGGTCACCGGTTCCGGAGAGTGTGACATTTATGACCTTACGGCCAGTGAGGTAGAGGTGGATGTAGAAGGTTCGGGGAAGGCCTATGTCACTGCTTTGAATCTCCTTAAAGTGGATATCAGGGGAAGTGGCCAAGTTTATTATAAAGGCAATCCGGTGGTTCATTCTTCCATATCTGGATCCGGAAAGCTGATCGGACGGTAGCTTCATAACTGCCGTATTTTCAAATCGATGCCATCCGTAGTCTGGATGGCATGGATGGTGGACCCGGCGGTATTCTTGTCCCGTTACTTAAGCCTTGTGCGAACTATCCCGCATGATGTGTGGCCTTCATGTTGTTGATGGCTCTAAAAATGTTTTTCATGGGTATTTTTTTGCTTTAGGGAACCGTATCTTTGTCAATAAATCTCTTATGTTTACGGTTGTATTTCGTGCGAAGACTGGAGCTATGGGGAAGATTCAAGATGTTGTAGGTTTAATCCTATTTTGGCAAAAATGGTGTTTGAAAATGCTAGTGCTCTTGAAAACCATGCTGTTAAGATTTCGCAGAATAACGCAAAATTCCAAGCTACTCAATTAATTATTTATGGTAATCAACAAACGAAAAGGGCTGTATTGGCTCTTAATGCCAGCGTTTTTTCTCGGTTGTGTGTCACCGGAAGCGGTGGATGGTCCCGTAAAGGCAGGAGCGGAAAGGCCGTTGTCTGAGATTTTTAAGGACATGGAAAAACTTCCCGATATCGAGGATCCTGACCCCGAGATCAAGGAGTTGAAATATGGCGAAATATTCGCTGAAGCATACTTGATGAGAGTTCTGGCGGACGTTTCTTCAGAAGACCCAATGCCGTTGTATCTCAAGAATATGTTGAGGGCTCTAGGTGAGCAGGTTCGGGATGTAGATCCCCAAATTAAAGAAAGGTTTGAAAACGCCTCGTTGAATTACTTGGTAGGGATAATGGATCCACGGGTACCGCTTGATCCCCAACTCGAACAAGTTCTCGCGGAATTGTTGGAAAAACTGAAGCTCGACCTTTCCCTTCCCGATGTGCCGGTAGTCGAAGGGCTGGAGGAGCTGAAGTCTGCTTTTGGAAGTGACAGGCAAGATTCACAAAAGCGTGTGTTGCTGACTAATGGCGGCGGAGATGATTCCTGCGCGCAGGCTGTGTTTATGCAATACGGATCGGGCGCCAGAGCGTGTGGGACAGACCTAAATCTGAATTTAGAAATTATCGAAAGCACCTACCTCAGAAGGATGTATGAAGCGGCGTTAAGATTTGAAGAAAGAAACGAATTGCTCTTGGTGTTTGAACTAGAACAGTTACCAATAGTAGTAGAAAAGTTCAGAGAGGTCTTAATCGCCGTCAAACGGACAGGTGCGGACGGTGAAGTGGAGGAAATAAGAGCGAACATAGGTTATCTTGCGGCGGCTTATGCTTACCATCTACGGCTGAATGTTCCCCGTTGGCATGAGTACGGGGTTCAACTCGTCGAATGGTATTATTATAAAGAAATGGAGTTGATCGAAGAAATTCGCCTACAAAAAGAAGCTGAGGCAGATATAGCCCATCAGCATTGCATAGACTGGGTGAACGGATTGATCATCGACGAGGTAAAAGAATCCTGCGCCGGTGAAGAACCCATTTTATATTAAGAACATCTTGTTTAGGCTTTTGAAGGTCTAGAAAAATACAAACCTGAAAAATTAAGGGGCTACTAACGGATAGTAGCCCCTATTTTTCCTCCAGGACTTTGGTCTTGTCCAGTTGAAATTTAAACAACTCGTATGTATCTGTTTATCTCTTAGTCCAGCCTTACAATATCTGCTCCCAGGGCGTTCAGTCTTTTGTCGATGAATTGATATCCCCGGTCGATCTGTTCCACATTGTCGATCACTGAGGTGCCTTCAGCGGACAAGGCCGCAATCAATAATGCCACCCCGGCGCGGATATCCGGGCTCGTCATCCGGATACCTTTTAAGGGATATTTTCGGTTCAGGCCGATCACGACCGCACGGTGGGGGTCACCTAAAATGATTTGTGCGCCCATATCGATCAATTTATCGACGAAAAAGAGCCGGCTTTCAAACATCTTTTGGTGAACCAATACGGTGCCTTTGGCTTGGGTAGCCGTCACCAACACAATACTCAATAAATCCGGTGTGAAACCCGGCCATATGGCATCGGCAATGGTCAGGATAGATCCGTCCATAAAGGCTTCGATCTCATAATGCTTCTGCGAGGGGATATAGATATCATTTCCCCTGATCTCCAACTTGATCCCCATTCTCCTAAACGTTTCAGGAATAATACCCAACTGATCGACTTCTACATTTTTGATCGTCAATTCTGATTGGGTCATGGCGGCTAAGCCTATGAAGGACCCGATTTCGATCATATCCGGCAATAGGGTATGGACTGTCCCGCCGAGTTCTTTGACTCCTTCGATATGGAGCAGGTTAGAGCCTATGCCACTGATCTTGGCTCCCATCCGGTTGAGCATGGAGCAAAGCTGTTGCAGGTAAGGCTCGCAGGCCGCGTTGTAAATGGTGGTCTTTCCCTCCGCCATGACAGCAGCCATCACGATATTCGCAGTACCCGTTACGGATGCTTCATCCAACAGCATGTAGCAGCCTTTCAGGTTTTTGCCGTCAATATGGTAAATTCCTTTTTTTGCATTATAAGTAAACTCAGCCCCTAATTTTTGAAATCCGATAAAGTGGGTGTCGAGTCTTCTTCGACCGATCTTGTCGCCCCCGGGTTTGGAGATTCTGCCTGTGCCAAACCGGGCCAACAAAGGCCCTAGTATCATCACTGAGCCCCTAAGAGACGAGGCCTTTTCGAGGTATTCGGATGTCTCCAAATAGTCCAGATTAATATGGGCCGCATTGAACTTATAGCTTTCTTCACCTAACTTTTCGACGGAGACACCCATCGCGGCTAGTAATTCTATCAGCTTGATGACGTCCCGGATGGCGGGAACTTTGTGTATTGTAATATCTTGGCCTGTTAAGAGAACGGCACACAATATCTGGAGTGCTTCGTTTTTAGCACCTTGGGGGACGATTTCACCTTTTAGTTTTAGTCCCCCTTTAACTTTAAATGAGGCCATTAATTTCTGCGCTTTTTGTTACCGCCGTTGGTTCTTCTTTTCGGGTTTCCGAAGTTTCTGCGGCCGCTGTTGCCGCCGCCTTCATTGACCGGACTAGCCGGGGCTTTGAAATCCCGTCGCATATTGGTCTCGAAAAGTCCGTTTTCCCGCACTTTTTCCAGGTCAATGTGCAATTTTCCTTTGGAAAGGGTTTTGATATCGTCGATGATTATCGCATCATCGAAATTTTCCCGGTTCCAGGTAGAGTGAAAGCTCCGCATCAGCTGGCCGATAAAAATCAATGCAGCTTCCTGTTCTTCGTCATCTTCAATTTCTATGGCTTTTTCGATCAGCTTTTCGATGTTTCGCCCATAATGCTTGAACCGTACCTGTCCTTGGGGATAGCCTAGCACCTGCGGCTTCTTGCCAAGCAGTTCTTTTTCCGGCATGGGGAAAGGGGCATCCACATCCAATTCGAAGTTGGACATGATATACAGATCATCCCAGAGTTTCTGGTCACTCTCTGTTTTTAGCTGGGGATTGAGTTGTTTCATTAATTCCACCAATGCATAGGCGTATTCTGTACGCTTGTCCTTATTAGGCACGGTGATGACATAATCCACCAGTTTCTGGAGGTTTTTTCCGTATTCTTTCAAGATAAATGATTGTTTAGGCTTCTCATGTTTTTTCATACCATGGCCGGTTGATCAATGACATGATAATTTAGCAAAAATATGTCAATTTCCGGCCGCAGGTAATATCTATTTATAGTTGTTCCATCAGGGTCAGGAAGGGGATAGTGGTCCCTGTTCTTTGAAGATGGCACTGCTTAAAATCTATCCAAATGACAGGTTACTCCATAATTTTAAGCTTTGCAAAGCTAAGTAATAATGTCTTAT
>CAZHZP010000059.1:0-12195 GCA_964537165.1 uncultured Roseivirgaceae bacterium
AGGTCATCATCCACACCGCGAAGTTTTCTGGTGCGCCTCCATTGGAATAGGTGAGACTGGCCCCGTTGTAAAATTCGCTCGTTTCCGTGTGGTCTGCATACAGAAGCAATTCATTGTTGCGGTCATTGGATCCAAGATGCAGGTCATAGAAGGTTTCCTGTAGCCCGAAGGGGCCTGGGTTGTCTATTGCCGTCACTGCCACGTCGTACGCCTGCTGGTAGTACCACTGCGCATCCCGTCCGTCGGGATCAATGCGGGCGGTCTCCGGATAGGTGGGGATATTGTTGGGGTTCTCCAGCCACCAGCCATAGGTCAGATAGGCTTTTGCCAAATACAGACGCGCAAGTGTCTGGGTGGCGCCGCCTGTCACCCGGCCTACCGTGGGCAGGTCGTCGATGGCGATAAGCAGATCCGGAAAGATAGCTTTGGTATACACTTCAGGAACCGTGTTCCTAACAGAGGTTCTGCTTGGATTGTTGTTGAACATCAGTTCCCCGGAACCTAGATCCAAGGGGACGCCGCCAAAAGTCTGCACCAGCATAAAGTAGTCAAAGGCACGGAAAAACCGGGCTTCGGCGATCAAGGCATCTGAAATACCCTCCACTTCAGCAGCATTTTCAATAATACCGCTGGCGGTATTGATGTTTGAGAACGCTGCGCCCCATAGCACATCCGCACGGCTGCTGGTGGGGGTGATGGAACCTACTCCCGAGAGATCCATGTCTTTAAAGTTTCCGTCGGCACTCTGTGCCCAAGTGGCTTCATCCGTCCCCGTAAGGGTTGCATTGTAGAAATAAGCCTGACCATAAATATAACGGAGATGGGCATACATTGAAGTGATACCTCCGTTAACGCCTCTTTCGGTTCTAAAAAAGCCGGGCTCATAGAGGCTGCGCGGTTGCTCTTCAAGAATTTCAGAACAAGAGCCCAGGAACAAACCCACCAGGGCGGCTCCAATATATGTTTTGATATGTTTATTTTTCATTTCTCCCTTTTTTAAAATGTTAAGTTAACACCGATCAGATAGTTGCGTGTAGCAGGAGCATTTGTTCCCAGCGTCAACAATCTTCTTTGATAGGCAGAGGTTACTGCCGCGTTCTCGTCACCATAGGAGTTGGTTTCGGGATCCATACCGGATTCCCTGTGGTAGGGTGAGAACATCACGAAAGGGTTCTGTACAGCGGCATAAAGGCGCAGCTGCTGGATACCGATGTTTTTGATCCAGGGGTTGTTTTCAAAGTTATAGCCGAGCGTCATGGTTCTTATTTTCAGATAGGAAGCGTCAAAATAACCTAAAGTGCCACCGTACTTTGGATTGTCCCCGCTGGCGATGCCTCCGGGTTTCGGATATTTCGCATCCGTGTTTTCTGGGGTCCAGTAGTCGACTTTCACGTTGTTCCGCCGTCCGCTCAACATATTGAGATAACCAGAGGAAGAATACAGGGTACTGATCAGGATCCCTCCACTTTTAAAGGCGCCGACTACGCTCAAGTCAAATCCTTTGTAAGCCACGCGGGTGTTAAAACCACCCTGAAAATCGGGATCCACACTCATGATCTGTCGGTCGTCTGGCCCGATCTGCCGTACGGGTACCCCGTCCGAATTATACTCGCCGGTATATTTTACCTTGATCATGCCTACATTTCCTCCTGGCTCCAGGATATCCAGATGGGGATCTCCATCCTGCCACAGCCCTATTCTTTCGTGGTCATAGATGGCATTGATGGGGTGCCCTACAAACCACCAGTTGCTTTCGTCCCGGGTAGCTCCGGAAGCCAGCGACACGAGCTTGTTGCGGTTGGTGTAAACATTGAGTCCGGCTTCCCAGCTCCATCCGTTTACGTTGTCCAATATCAATCCATTGAGCGAGAGCTCTGCTCCTTTGTTTTGGGTTTCCCCGATATTTGAGGTGACGAAACTGGCGCCGGAGGTGGCAGGAAGACCTACATTAAGCAGTACATCTTTGGTGTTGGTGATGTAGTATTCCATAGTACCGGACAGCCGGTCGTTGAGAAGGGAGAAATCCAGGCCGAAGTTCATTGTTTCGGAAAACTCCCATCCCAGTTGCTGGTTTGGAAGCTGGTTTACGTAATACCCTGTGGAATAGGTGTCGTCTCCAAAGTTGTAGGGCCTGGTCGACAAGAGACCGAGCGTCTGGTAGGGGTTAACCGCCTGGTTAGAGGTTTGTCCATAGCCCAGCCGCAGCTTTAACATGTTGATCACGTTGCTGTTTTGAAGGAACGCCTCCCTTCCGAGGTTCCATCCGGCCGAAACGGCGGGATAGGTATGCCACTTGTGGCCTTCGGCAAGTACGGACGATCCATCCGATCTTAAGGTCGCAGAGAGCATATAGCGGTCATCAAAGGAATACATGACCCGTGCCATATAGGACATCAGGCCACTTTGCCAATAGTTTTGCTGACCTGGATCAACCGTGATTTCTCCCGCTGCGTAACCCAGATTGTAAAATTGAAAGGCGCTCGATGGAATATCCCTGGCCGCCATGCGGGAACTGTTAAATCTGGTCTGTTCTGTAGAAAACAAAGCCACCGCATTGATCATGTGTTTTTGCGCAAAGATGCGGTCGTAGGTGAGCAGGTTTTCTATCGCCCAGTGATAAGTGTGGGAATTGCTCACCGAGGCAGAGGAGGGGGTGGTAGGGTTCGCATTGTTGATCCCCTCTCCGGTGAAGCCGCCGCCGTGGCTCTGTCGAAAATCCAGACCCACATTGGCACGGTACTTAAGCCCCTCTATCCCCGGAATTTTTACTTCGCCGTAGAGGGAGTTGTAGGTTCCGTAAGCCCTGGTCTCGCTCAACCATTCGTCTTGCAAGTTTTCCACCACTTCCCTGGAATAAGACCAAGGCTCATCCAAGGGCATTTTGATGGTTCTTTTCCAACTGCCATCCGGATTATAGGGGTTGGCAATGGGTGACATACTCAATATGCCGTAAAGTCCCACTTGGGAGCCTTTGGTGATATTGTAGTTGTTGTTGGTCGTAAAACCTACACGGATGTGTTGTCCTACTTCCTGATCAATAGCGGCACGCATCGAAAACCGCTCATATTGTTGGGTGGGGATGACACCCTGATCTTTGAAATAACCCGCATTGAAGTTATAGTTGCCTTTCTCCGTACCTCCCGTGACGCCCAGTTCGTGGCTGGTGATGGTTCCCGTCTTGTAGAATAAGTCTTGCCAGTCGGTGTCGACATCATCGGACTCATCCAGCGCATTGGTGTATTGGCCGGCAGCTTGCCGTAGCGCTGCGAATTCCGGTCCGTTCATCATAGGGAATTTTGAGAAAATTTCCCGGGTGCCGTAGAAGCCATTGTAGCTAATCCTTGCTTGTTGTCCTTTTTGACCGCGGTTGGTAGTCACCAGGATAACCCCATTGGCTCCTCTGGATCCGTAGATGGCTGTAGCAGAAGCGTCCTTCAGGATATCCATGCTTTTGATATCATTGGGATTGATGTCTCCGATGGATCCTGCGAAGGGGATTCCGTCGAGCACCACCAGGGGATCATTGGTAGCGGTAAGGGACCGGGTGCCTCGGATTCGAATCTGCATGGAGGCACCGGGCCGGGAGGAAGTTTGCGATAACTCCACCCCTGCTACCCGGCCTTGCAAGGCTTGGGTGACATTTCCGGAAGGGATGTCACGCAAGACATCCCCGCTGATGGACGCGACAGAGCCGGTAACGGCTTCCTCTCTTTGGGTTCCATATCCCACGACCACCACTTCGGATAACGTTGATAGATCCGGTGCCAGACTGATGTTGACCACCGACCGGCTGCCTACGGTTACTTCCTGGCTTTGGTAACCTATAAACGAAAATACCAATACGGCTGTCGGCCCAGGTGCCGACAAGCTGTAGTTTCCGTCCATGTCCGTTACCCCGCCGGAAGTGGTGCCTTTAATTAAAATATTGACTCCGGGTAAAGGAGACCCATCCGAACTGTCAGTGACGGTTCCGGATACTTGCTGCTGGGCAATGGCCAATGGGATTAGCCAAACCCACATCATACTCATTAGCAGTAATTTTCTCATACATTATTTAATTTAGGTTTATTATTATTGGTTTGTACAATCTTCTTCCCACGGTTAAAAAAGCCGAAAGGCGAATTGTCTCCTAAACATGATTATAATTTTGAAATATTGCAACCGATTGCAAGATATTTGCTAAAAATTTTTTCTATGTAAGCTTCCTCTCCCGCACTTTTTTTAGATTTCTATGGTCTAGACCTTACCCAAATCTAGATTTGTTAACCATTACAATATTCTAACAGATAAGATTGCTAACAATTAGTTGCCTTTTTTAATGAAATTTTAGCTCCTGCCATAAAATAAACGGTACAAAAGTTTTAAAAGTGAAATCGATTGCAGTTATTTGAAATAACCAGTGCTCCCATTACCCATCTTAAAGACCAATATGAAGAAACGCATCTACTCTCTGATACTGTTGTTTGTTGTCGTGCTATTCCAGGCTTCTTATGCAGAAGATGGTTACCGCCTGTGGCAAAGGTACGAGAAGATCAAAAATCCCTCGCTGTTACAAAGCTATAGAGAGGCGCTGTCAGAGGTTGTTGTTTCTGGCGGTTCCCCTACGGCTGCTATTGTCAAAGAAGAGCTCCGCATCGGACTTGCCGGTCTTTTGGGAGAGCAAGTGCCTATGTCGTTGAGCCCGAATAAAGCGAATGTTTTGGTGGCAGGAACCCCGTCAAGCTCAACGCTGATAGCCTCTTTAGGTCTGAAGGACAAATTGTCCTCTTTAGGAGACGAGGGCTATCTGTTGCTTTCGATAGACAACCAGGGAAGAAAATTAATAGTCGTAACTGGTAATACAGATATTGGCGTACTGTACGGCACCTTTCATCTTTTACGCCTTATTCAGACGAATGAAGCGATCGACTCGCTCGATGTCATCAGTAAGCCAAAGATCCAGCACCGCATTTTGAACCATTGGGACAATTTGGACAGAACGGTCGAAAGAGGTTATGCGGGATTTTCACTTTGGGACTGGCACAAACTGCCGGATTATATCGATACGAGATACCTCGACTATGCCAGGGCCAATGCTTCTATAGGGATCAATGGTACCGTGTTGACAAACGTAAATGCCAATGCTCTGGTCCTGACAGAACCTTACTTGATAAAGGCCGCAGCGCTGGCCGATGCTTTTCGTCCTTATGGACTGAAAGTTTATCTTACTGCGAGGTTCAGTGCCCCAATAGAGATCGGCGGTTTGAAAACCGCTGATCCCTTAGATCCCGAGGTGAATGCTTGGTGGAAAGCAAAGGCAGACGAAATATATCGCCATATTCCAGACTTTGGGGGTTTTTTGGTGAAAGCGGACTCAGAAGGGCAGCCAGGCCCGCACAATTATAAGCGTACGCATGCAGAAGGTGCCAACATGCTGGCGGACGCGGTGGCTGACAAGGGGGGAATTGTGATGTGGCGGGCATTTGTCTATTCCCATGAGACACCGGATGACAGGGCCAAGCAGGCCTATAATGAATTTAAGCCGTTGGACGGACAATTTAGAGACAATGTGCTGGTTCAGGTGAAGAATGGTGCCATTGACTTTCAGCCCCGGGAGCCTTTCCATCCCTTATTTGGTGCCATGCCGGAGACTCCCTTAATGATGGAATTTCAGATTACCCAGGAATATCTGGGGCAAGGCACCAATTTGGCTTATTTGGCGCCAATGTATAAGGAAACGCTGGAGGCAGACACTTATGCCAAAGGACGGGGCTCCACGGTGGCCAAAGTGGTAGATGGAACGCTCGAGGGTCATCAATTGTCCGCAATCGCAGGTGTAACCAATATCGGTACCGACAGGAATTGGACCAGCCATCATTTTGCCCAATCCAATTGGTACACCTTTGGCCGGCTGGCCTGGGATCACTCCCTCTCCTCGGAAATTATAGCTGAAGAATGGCTGAGAATGACGTTTAATAACGAAAGGGAATTCATCGAACCCATAAAAACTTTAATGCTTGAATCCCGGGAGGCGATCGTAAACTATACCACGCCATTGGGGCTACATCACCTGATGGGCTGGTCGCACCACTACGGACCCGGCCCTTGGATAGATAATAAGCACCGGGCTGATTGGACTTCTGTGTACTATCACCGGGCTGATTCAGCGGGTATTGGCTTTGATCGGACTGCTACAGGAAGCAATGCACTTGCCCAGTATTTTCCGCCGGTTCAGGAAAAATTCTCAAACCTGAAAACCATCCCTCAGGAGTTCCTCTTGTGGTTTCACCACCTCCCTTGGGACTATAAGATGGCATCCGGCAATGTCTTGTGGGACGAAATGGTGTACAAGTACTATGAAGGTGTGGACAAGGTGAGGGAGATGCAGCGGATATGGGACAGGATGGAGCCCTTGGTCGATGCCGAAAGGTTTAACCATGTAAAGACTTTCTTGGTGATTCAGGAAAAAGAAGCGGTTTGGTGGAGGGATGCCTGCGTGCTTTATTTCCAGACATTCTCCAGACGGCCCATTCCCGCCGGCCTGGAAAAACCGGAGCATAGCTTGGAGTACTATATGGGCCTCAACCCCAGGTATGTGCCAGGGATATAAATTGAAAAATCTGGATTTCTCCGGGGTTCCTGAGAAGCGGATAAAGGAATATTATATCTATGGATTAGGGTTCCCTTTTCGGCTCCTGCACAAAGCGGATATTTCTCCTTAGCCCTTCCAGTTTGGTTCTTTTTACGGCAGACTTCTGAAAGACCTTGGCGAAAGTTGCCGCAGTGATTTCTTCCCAATCCTCTTTTTTCATCTGCTTTAAATCAGGATGGGGATCGAACGCTGGCTCGGTGTGGGGTTGGGAAAACCTGTTCCAGGGGCATACATCCTGACAGATATCACAGCCAAAGATCCAATTTTGGAATTTTCCTTTCACCGAGGCGGGAAGCTCCTCTTTAAGTTCTATCGTAAAATAGGAGATGCATCGGGAGCCGTCCACGACGCCCGGCTGCACAATGGCATCGGTGGGACAGGCGTCTACGCAACGGGTACAGGTACCGCAATAATCCTGAATGGCAGGAGGATCCGGTGCTGCTTCCAGATCGATGATCAATTCCGCCAGGAAGAAAAAACTGCCCTGCTTGCGGTTGAGCAGGAGGCTGTTTTTTCCCGTCCAGCCGATACCTGCCTTTTGGGCCCATTGCCTTTCCATCACCGGTGCGGAATCCACAAATGCCCTGCCGCCTACCTCTCCCACCTCTTCTTTGAGGCCTTCCAAAAAGAATTTTAGTTTATCCTTAATGACAAAATGATAGTCCTTGCCGTAAGCATATTTGGCGATCTTGTAATCGTCAGCTTCCTGGGGAAGCGGTTCGGCGGGATAATAATTATACGCAAGGCTCACTACCGTCCTAGCCCCTTCCACCAGTAGTGTTGGATCTAGTCTTTTATCAAAATGATTGGCCATGTAGGCCATTTTTCCGTGGTGATGTTGATTTAACCATGCCTCTAACCTGGGAGCTTCCTCTTCCAAAAACTGGGCTTTGGCAATACCGCAAAACCCAAAGCCAAGATCCTTGGCCAGCCGCTTAATGATGGTGGCGTTTTTTTCCTTTGAAGATGTGGGATTGGAGACGTAAGACATAAACTTAAGACGAAAGATCTGAGACGGAGACAGGTGAACGTAAGGTGCCTATCCTGCCATCTAAATAATCAGTACGCAGCACTCACTACTGAAACAAAGACCCTGTGCCGCTACTGAAATCCGGTTTTAACTTTAGGTGTTTATACGCCAGTTCTGTGGCCACCCTCCCCCGGCTTGTTCTTTTCAGGTAGCCCTCCTGGATCAGGAAAGGTTCGTACACTTCTTCAATGGTTTCTGCTTCCTCACTACAGGCTGTGGCAATGGTCGACAGGCCTACGGGGCCGCCTTTAAATTTTTCGATGATGGTTGCCAGGATTCTGTTGTCCATTTCATCCAGGCCATTTTCATCCACATCCAAAGCCTGGAGGGCTATCTTGGCAATGTCCAGGGTGATGGTGCCGTTCCCTTTGATTTCTGCAAAATCCCTCGTCCTCCGCAACAGCATGTTGGCAATCCGCGGCGTGCCCCGGCTTCGTCTCGCAATCTCAAAGGCCGCGATTTCATCTATCGGTGTATTCAGTATATGGGCAGATCGCTGGACGATGGTCGTCAACAGTTTGGCGTCATAATACTCCAGACGGGCATTGATCCCAAACCTGGCCCGAAGGGGAGATGTCAACAAGCCGGAACGCGTAGTGGCGCCTATCAGGGTGAACGGGCTTAAAGAGATCTGCACGGAGCGGGCATTGGGCCCCGAATCCAACATAATGTCGATGCGGAAATCTTCCATGGCAGAATATAAATATTCCTCCACGACCGGATTGAGGCGATGGATTTCGTCGATAAACAGCACATCCCCCTCCTCAAGATTGGTGAGGAGGCCGGCGAGGTCAGAGGGCTTGTCCAGCACCGGGCCCGAGGTGATCTTGATCGCCGCATCCAGCTCGTTGGCGATGATATGACTGAGGGTGGTTTTACCGAGTCCAGGAGGGCCGTGCAACAATACATGATCCAGAGGCTCCCCCCGTTTACGGGCTGCCAATACAAAGATTTTGATGTTCTCTACAATTTTATATTGGCCGGTAAAGTCATCGAAGCTTAAGGGCCTCAAGGCTTTCTCTATCTCCCTGTCTGTAGAATTGAGGTGTCCGTCTTCTCCGCTTAAATAATCTTCTCTCATATATGGGCCGGTTCAGCATACAAATATAGTGAAATCCTTCGCCATTCCTTGCCTCGCGGCAGAAGAGGAAAAGGTGCGCCATCAGGCAGTTAAAGGTCCGGATCTCTTGCATCCCTTTGGATTTTTACTATGTTTGCAATCTCCCGTTTGTTCTACATCGAGTGGTTCGACTACAAGATCTGCTTGTTTCACCCCGAAAATCCCCCGTCAATGAACGACAAAAATGAAGCATCAGCTCCCAAGTTAATCCGTGCGGTCACCCGCTGGCAGGTGGTGGGACTTTCTATCAATGATGTCATCGGTAGCGGGGTTTATCTCTTGCCTGCGGCTGCGGCTTTGTTGCTCGGACCCCTCAGTATATGGGCGGTATTGCTGGCAGGGCTTGCTGTAGCCTTGCTGATTTTGTGTTTTGCAGAAGCGTCCAGCTATTTTGATGAGCCTGGAGGCGCCTATCTGTATACAAAAGAGGCGTTTGGGGAATTTGTCGGTTTTGAGGTAGGCTGGATGACCTGGCTGGCTCGGGTTACTTCTGTTGCTTCGCTGTCGGTGGGTTTTGCCCTGGCTTTGGGCTATCTCTGGCCAGGGGCAACAACAGGATGGGGAAGGGCAGTCGTGATTACCGCATCCTTGGGTGTTCTCACCTGGATCAATGTCATCGGGGTAAAAGAAGGGGCAAAAATGGCGGTGTTCCTGACCATTGCCAAATCCGTACCTCTTTTGTTATTTATCGGCATAGGGATATTCTATATTGACGGCGAACTGCTGGCAGGTGAGGTCCCGGCTATTTCTTTTACATCACTTTCTGAAGCCGTCTTGCTGTTGTTGTTCGCTTACTGCGGCTTCGAGAACACCCCCGGCGCGGCGGGGGAGTTTAAAAATCCCCAACGGGATATCCCTTTTGCTTTACTCACCATGGTGGCCTTGGTGACCTTGGTTTATACGCTGGTACAGCTCGTGGCGGTGGGTACTTTGCCCGGCTTAGCCGATTCGGATTCACCCTTGGCAGAATCAGCTGTCGTCTTTGCGGGGCCTGCCATGGCTGTCATTCTGTCCCTGGGAGCGATGATTTCCATCTTCGGCAATGTGGGCAATTCTACTTTGGTGGGTCCGAGATACCTTTATGCACTCGCCCAGGATGGTTTCGGGCACAGGGTGCTCGCTAAGGTCCATGCCCGTTTTAGAACTCCTGCGGTCGCCATCGTCGTGCAGTCCAGTATCGCCCTGTTGTTGGCTTTATCAGGTTCGTTTGTAGAATTGGCCATGCTTTCTATTATGGCGCGATTGGTGACCTATGCTGGGACGGTGGCTGCTCTGCCGATTTTAAGAAAGCGGTTTTCACACAGGCCCAAAGCTTTCCGGTTGCCAGGCGGCAATTTGATTCCTATCATTGCTTTGGGTTTATGTTTGGTTTTTTTGGTCAGTGCTACGGTGGCGAATCTTATAGCGGGGGCCATCGCGTTGCTCGTCGGGGCTGGGATTTATTTTTTCAGGTCCTGAGAAGAGATCCGTTTGAGAGAACGTGACCACTCCGGAATCGGGAACCGTTCCGGTGTATTTTCGGTGTGAGTCTCGCCGCTTTTGAAAAAATAGATTTAACTTTCGCCAAATTTTATCTCCAGTACCATGCAAAACAACGCAAGAAAAAACATTATCTATTCCATCATCTTGCTGTTGGTCGTCTTCGGCGTTTACCTTTATCGACAAAATCAGGCGCTGCCTGTAGAAGAAGTCATTGAGAGTGATAGGGTCACCGTGTCCGGTCAGACCATGGGGACTACCTACAGGGTGGTTTACCTTGACGGGGAGCGAAGAGACTTCAAGCCTTCCATTGATTCTGTTTTGACCGCCTTCAATCAGTCTTTATCCACTTATATCCCGGATTCGGAGCTCAGCCAGTTCAACCAAAGGGACTCCCTGGTTTATGACCTGCCTTATATGTTACCGGTACTGAGAAAAAGCCAGGAAGTGTACGAAAGGTCGGGCGGGGCATTTGATCCCACCGTAGGCCCTCTGGTCAATGTTTGGGGATTTGGCCCTGAAGGTGCTACACCTAAGGATAGCATTGACATCAACCAGCTTTTGCACCTAATAGGCTTTGACAAGATCACTTTTGATGAAGAGATGGTCCGTAAATCCCGGCTGGGAGTTTATCTGGACTTCAGCGCCATCGCCAAAGGTTATGCAGTAGATGTGGTAGCTGATCTACTGGAGGATAAGGGTATTGTTGACATGCTGGTGGAGATAGGAGGGGAGCTGGTAGCCCGAGGCGTCAATGACAAAGGAGAAATATGGAAAGTCGGGATTAATCAACCGGATGAAGAACACCTAGGCAACGAATTGTTTAGCATCGTAGCTTTGGACAACAAAGCCTTGGCTACTTCGGGAAATTACCGCAACTACTATATCGTAGATAGCGTACGATACTCCCACACAATCGACCCAAGAACAGGATACCCCGTGCAACATGGTCTACTGAGTGCTACCGTAGTGGCATCCGATTGCATGACGGCAGATGCCTATGCTACCGCTTTAATGGTGATGGGTACCGAAAAGGCTATTGCCTTGTTGGACCAGGTAAAGGAATTGGAGGCTTTTTTGATCTATAACGATACTTCCGGGGTTGTTCAGACGTATATCAGCGAAAGCCTCAAACCGTATATATCCGCTGTCAACCAGTGAAATCACTGTAGATATCCAGATAGCGATGATGATCCGTTGAAGGGGGAATGATGATAGGATGCTACGGTGGGATGCTTTGTTCTTAATATAACTATGGCAAGTTTTCTTCTTTTATTTTTTGTAGCGTTCTTGACGGGAATGGTCGCTCTTATGACATCCAAATGGAGGGAGAGAGACTTTAAGTTGGTGCTGGTTTTTGCGGGATCCTATCTTTTTTCCATTACCATCCTGCATATTCTTCCGGAGCTATTTGCTGACAAGGCCTCGGCTTATTCTATGGGTTTGTATATCCTTTTAGGTTTTTTACTCCAGCAGGTTTTGGTATTTATGTCTTCAGGCATCGAGCACGGACATATCCACCAGCACACCAGCCATGGCATGGGCAACAGCGTGTGGACTTTGATGCTGGGGCTGGTTTTACATGCTTTTTTAGAGGGTACTTTGTTGTCTAAAGAGCCTTCCTTAACAGGCCACCACCATGGGAGCGAAACCTTGCTGATCGGCATTGTTCTGCATAAGATCCCCGAGTCCTTCGCCTTGGTAGCCGTTCTATTGACCCGGCTGAATAAATGGAAGACATTTTTGCTGTTGATTGTATTCGCTTTGGCTTCCCCTTTGGGAATGCTTTCCACTGAACTGATGTACCACCAAAACATTATTGGACAGGAAGTGATCAATATCCTGTTTGGGTTGGTGGCAGGAGGATTTCTGCACATTTCTACCATGATATTTTTTGAGAGCAGTCCACAGCACAAATTCCATCTTCACAAGCTG
>CAZHZP010000060.1:0-11368 GCA_964537165.1 uncultured Roseivirgaceae bacterium
ATTTGGCCTCTGTGGGGGAAGTCCCAAGGGTTCTGCGTCGCGGTGGGATAATCCTTAATATGCTGGACATCCTTCCCCCGCTCCAGCACCAGCGTTTTCAGGCCGTGGTCACATAGCTCTTTGGCAGCCCATCCCCCACTGATACCCGATCCGATAACGATGGCATCAAATGTATTCCCGGGAAATTTGTTGCTATTCATATTTGGCATGGCTGGCACAATAATAAGTAACAAAACGCTTCTTCAGCTTAGACTAACGGTAAAATTCCTGGTTTTCTTTGGTAATGATATCAATCGGCATAAAGTAGATCTTCTCCACCGGCAGGGACAATGCCAGGTGGTGGTACAGGGACATAATCCCTTTGTAGCCCTGCTCCTCTGGCTTATGGCAGATAAGGAAATCGATCAAGCCCTTATTCAGATATTCTACGTTCTGCTTTAGAAAATCATATCCTACTAAATGGACATGTTGAATATGATATTCCTCCAGATACCTCGCCACTGAAAAAGCGCGGGATTTGGTCACGAAAATAACTGATAAATCGGGATGTTCCTTAAAAGCCCCGGCGAGTTCCCTGGCCACCGATGGATAATCTGACCGTCCTATATTGAGGCGGATGACCTCCGTAGGCTGGTTATGGTCTTCGCAATAGGTTTTAAACCCCTCCTCAATCTGGGTATAGTGATAACTATCGCTTTCTTTAGAGATGTTTACCATCAAAACCTTATCGCTGGTGGTAGGCCCAAAAGAACAAAGCTTGGCCCCTAGATAGCCGCTTCGATAAAGATGCGGCCCAATGTAAGAGAGCCCGGTATGTTCCTTAATGTTGGTATCCACAAAGACATACGGCATCTCCCGGGATTTACAGACTTTCACAAAATCGATGGATTCCTTAATGAAGGAAGGGGAAAGCAATACACCGTCGAATTTACTTTCATGGATCAATTTTCCCTGTCGGATAAACGATTCCCGTTCATTCAGGTCAAAAAGAAAAGTTTGTATCCTGATGCCGTATTGGCGGATTTCAGCCTCAGCCCTTTTGATTCCTCTTAAAGGGGCTTCCCAGAAATCGGTCTCTTCCGAGCCCATAGGGATAAGCACGGCAATGTCAAAGACCTTCCCCGATGCCAACCTGCTGGCCAAAATGTTAGGCTGATAATTCAATTCTTTGATGATCGCCTCAATTTTGGTGCGCGTTTTAGGAGAGACGCCGGGGCGGTTGTGGATCACCCGATCTACCGTTGCAATGGATACGTTGGCTCTCCTGGCAATTTCCTTTACACCAATTATTTTCTCTTCTTTCATAGACGATGATCCACATTAAGACATGCTATCCACCAGCGTATTCACTTGACGGCTAGCCTTGATTCAAAAAATCCCGGACGAAAGCATCATCAGTGAGATGCGGATAACTGGCGTAAATGCGGTCGATTTCTTCCATTTGTCCCGGTGAAAGCTCTTCATCAGGGTTCAAACACCACCTTCCTTCAAGCAATCCCTGTCTGTGCAGTATTTCATGGATACCAGGAATACATCCGTGGAAATTGTTCTTTTCATCAAAAAGCACCGCGTTGGTATCCGTGACCTCTATTCCTCTTGTCAACAGCGTTTCCATTCCTTCATAATCCTCTTTCCGCTTGCATTCTTTGATCTCCTCCAAAAGGGCGACGGCCTTCTGCGTCCATACCGCCCAATGCCCTAACAGGCCGCCGACGATTTGCTTTTCCCGGACTTCGCCTTCTACATTAAATCTGTAGGTAGTCAATAAATCCGGAATGATATTGTCATCGTTACCCGTATAAAGAGCTATCTCCCTGTAGCGGGAAGAATGACACACGCCCCTCACTACGTCCAAAGATTGGTATCGGTTAAACGGCGCCATTTTGATCGCCTTTACATTGGGAATATCGGCAAAATCCTTCCAAAAATCAAAGCTCAACAACCTGCCCCCTACGGCCGGCTGTAAATAAAACCCAAAAACAGGAATGATTTCCGCCACCTTTTCTGCTCTACGGATCAACTCCTTTTCCGATTGATCCCCCAATCCACCGGCACTCAACAAGCCTAGATCATACCCAAAGTCGCTCGCCAGCTCGGCTTCCCGTAGCGCCTGCTCTGTCGGCCCCACAATCCCCGCCACCTTGATAAACGGACGGGACAGTCCCGCCTGCTGGATCTCTTCCGCGGCTATTCTTAAGACAGGCTCCAGGAGATCAATGCCTTTATTCCTGATTTCGAATTGGGTGGAATGAACCGCCACGGCAATTCCTCCGGCACCACTCGCCATATAATAGCGCATCAACCTGCGCTGTCTTGCCTCGTCCAGACATCTATTGCTGTCCAGCGCAAGAGGATGGGCGGGGATCACCGTTCCCGCCTTTAAAAGTTCCTTTATATCTTCGTCTAGTTCTTTCATTGTAATACCTTTAAAATTTCCCCGATCTGACCTGAAAATGGGTGGGTTTGTTGTGCGTTTCCCCACCGATAGCTACCCAATGGGCAGTCATTTCTATCATTTCTCTCAAAGACACCCCGGGGTAACCAAAAATCCTATGACAACGGGAGGCATTGTTCAATAAAGTGTCGGAAGCTTCCTCATTGACAAATCTAGGGGTTTTTTTCAACAATTTTCCAAACTCCTCTGCTGCCCATCGGATGGAAATCGTCTCAGGCCCGGTCACATTGAGGATATTGGCGGGATATCTGCAGATCACCAAAGAGCGAAGGGCGATCTCATTGGCATCCCCCTGCCAAATCACGTTCATGTGCCCACTGGTCAGGTCAACCTCCCGCTCTTCGTTAACCATCTGGGCAATTTCCAGAAGGTTCCCATACCGCAGATCCACGGCATAATTGAGCCGATAGATCAGCAAGGGCGTCTTATATTTATGGGAAGCATACTGAAAAATCCTTTCCCTGCCTAAGCATGACTGTGCATATTCCCCTTTGGGATCCGGAGCTACATTTTCGTCCGCCCCTCCTGATCCTATTGGCATAAAAGGATAGATGTTGCCGGAAGAAAAGACCACGATCCTCGAGTTCTTAAACTTCTCCCCCACCCTTCCGGGCAAATAGGTATTCATCGCCCAGGTGGAATGTTCTTGGCCTGTAGTGCCGAATTTTTTGCCAGCCATATAGATGACATTCTCCACCTCGGGCAGCGATTGTAGTTCCTGGTCGTTTAAAAGGTCTATAGAAATGGTCTTAACTCCAAAGCTTTCGAGTTCCTCCTTCAAACCCGGTTCGGAAAAGCGGGAAACGCCGATTACCTTTTTATCTACCCCGGCTTCTTTTACCGCCCTGATGGCTAATTTAGCCAGGCTTGGCCCCATTTTGCCCCCTACCCCGAGGATGATCAAATCGCCTTTAATCCTTGCCATCTCCTCTATTAAAACCTGGGAAGGAGTGGAAAGTAAATCTTCAAGTTCTACAACAGAATTAATCATACAGTCAGATATTTTTAAGTTAAAAAGAGGTTGTAAAAATTGGCCCCTGCTAGTAGCATCAGTACGACCAAGCCGATTACCCCGACAATTTTTGCGGGAGCCCTATTCACGAGTTCCCCCATGATCTTCTCGTCGTTAGCAACCAGGAACAATCCCACCCCTATAAAAGGCACAGCGAAGACTGTCACCCCTTGGGCGAAAACGATCAATTCCAATGGCAATTGTCCGAAAATTATAGCCACCCCGGCTCCTATCGCAATCACAAGCATGATCAGCGCTTTGACGGGTCTGCTGTTCAGGTTGCTGCCCAGCGAGAGCGCGTCTGCAAATAGTGTCCCGCCTATAGTCGCATTGCCGATCAATGAAGAAAACGAAGCCCCGAACAGCCCCAACATAAAGATGCCGGTGGCCCAGCTTCCGTATAACGGCTCCAATGCCTTGCCCATATCAGTAGCAGCATTTACCGCGATATCCTGAGGATAAAGAATGGCTCCCGAACTTAGCAGGATCATGCTGGAAATCAGTCCCAGAATTAAAATCCCCGTGAAGCTTTCTCGCTTAACAGCAGGGATTTCGGCTTTCTTCCACCCTTTTGCCTGTACCAGATAGGATTGATAAAAGGCTCCTGCAATCGAAAAACTGGAAGCCACCATAGCGATGATTAAAAGCAATGAGCCAGAGGGCACTTGGGGCCTGAGCCCTTCGGCCACCTCAACAAGGTTGGGCCGGGCTACGATGAGGGTAACAACAAAGGAGAGCATCATCAAACCCACCATGATCATCATGACCTTCTCCAATGTCTGATAAAAGGACTTAAAGAAAAGAAGCCCAATAGCCAGTAAAGAAATAGCAACGATCCAGGGGCTTGAGGCTGTATTAAAAGACTCTGCAAAAGACAGTCCGGCCCCAATGGCATTGCCTGCTTGAAAAGACGCACAAACAAAGAAAATCCCGAGACCCGCTAAAACGCTTGCCCAACTGCCCCATTTAGCCTTGAACGTCTGCAACAAGGATTGGTGGGTGGCCAAGCCTACCCTGGCTCCCATACTGGTAAAGGACAGCATCAAAGCCGTAGCTATCACCAAAACCCATAACAAGTCATAGCCGTACAGGCTTCCGAGTTTGGACGTAAGGGTAAGACTACCCGGCCCAAACACCAGGGCGGCTGTAATGATACCTGGCCCCAATGAACGCCACCACTTTGTGGCAGCGGCTAACATAGTCTTTTCATGGTAGGTAAAGCGAAAATTTTACACTGATTAAGAACAACAAAGAAGCTTATTACAGGTCCTCAAGCACGATTGTGATGAAACAGATGCCCCTTATGTCGACAAACACCGGGGTTAAGGCTGTCGGAATAAGTCTGTACAACTTTCCCCGCCTCCTTTCTCAGAGCCTTTAGGCATATCTGCGGTTATTTGGAACTGGCTTTCCTTAGCACTTCCTGGATGTTGACGGGACGGCCATCCTTTGCTTTACTTTCATCGGCAGCTGTCATGAAAGCGAAGATTTCCAAAGTCTCCTCCGGGCTCACAGGCACCGCACCCGTTTCGAAATAATTGACGATTTCCACCAGAAGAGGATCATATCCGCCGTAGGGCCCCAGCGTCACGACGCCGCCTTCCGTGTAAACTGCCCCGCCATAACCGGACTTACCACTTCTGGTGCCCCTAAAAGTACCGATGCGCCCACCTTCCCAAGTTCCTACCACTACATCTGTATCCGGTGTATAAATCCTCGTCACTTCCTGACATCCCGTACCCATTACTGTAAATAAGGTTTCCACCCCATGTATCCCATACCAATAAAGATCCGGATGGGTCTCTTCATAAGTACAGGGGCTAAAAGCGTCAGCACCGAGTACTTTGCTCTTATCCAATTCCTGCGCGCCTTGAATGTACCTCAACGAAGAGGCGGAAAAAACGGGGATTTTATATTTTTGGGAAGCCTCAAAAATGGCTACCGCATCTTCCAGAGAAGCTGCAATAGGCTTGTCGATAAACATGCGCTTGCCAGCCTCCAACACCTCCAATGCCTGCTCCAGGTGCAACCGGCCGTCATTCGTTTCGAGAAGGACGACATCCACCTCCTGCAAAAGCTCCTTGATAGACCCTGTTATGCTGACCCCCATTTCTTTTACTTGGTCGATATAGCCGGGAATGCGGTCCGCACTAGAAGCGATCGTTTTACTTCCGTAGGGATAAGCTGCTACGACTTTGTAACCCTTGTAAGCAGCTTTCGGCGAAGCGGCATTCAACACCTTGGTAAAGGCGACGCTGTGGGAAGTATCCAACCCTATGATACCGACTCTTTTGCCTTCCTGGAAGGACCTTTTTCCCGCAAATGCCACTCCGCCCATGCTCAAACCTAATCCTGTGGCGGCTGTGGTTTTCATAAAATCTCTTCTATTAAAAGTTTTCATATTGTGGGGTGTCTGGTTAGTAGTGTTTATTAAAAGGGTGTGGATAGCCCTTGGGGCGTTCGGGAAGGTTCCCTTTCGCACCGAAACAACCTTCGGGTACGTACCAAAATTAATTAAACAATCCTTAACTCCAATTTAAATTGGCTATTATTTCAGGTCGTCCAAACATATCCATCCCCCGCCTCATCAGCCGGTGCATGGTTACGATTAATGCTCCGATGATTGGTAGTTGTCGATCGTTGTGCTATTTTTGAGGCTTCCCGGAAATCCATCAACACATGTTTAAGAAACTACTTGTCGGAGTAATGTCAGTAGCGATCACGTTAGCCCTTCTTTATAACTTTGGCCCCAAAGAATCCATCCAAAAGCTTGAAGGGGACTATCCCTCCGTTCCGACGCTGTCCCATACACTCGAGGCCTTTGTCCGCGCTAAAGAAGATACGGTTAAAGGCTTAAAACCCAACAACGAAGCTCGCATCATTTGGGCTGACCCGGAAACGAAAAGCAAAACCCCCTATTCTATCGTCTATATCCATGGCTTTGGTGCCAGCCAAATGGAAGGCGATCCGGTGCACCGGAGGTTGGCGGCACACTTTGGTGCCAACCTGTATCTGACCCGGCTAACAGAACATGGCATCAAAAGGAACAACGCATTTGAATACCTTTCTGCAGAGAAGTTGGTAGCTGATGCCCGGGAAGCATTTATGATTGCAAAAAGCCTAGGGGAGCGCGTCATTGTAGTGGGAACCTCCATGGGGGGCGCTTTATCTTTGATTTTAGCATCCGAACGGCCGGAGATAGAAGCGGTACTGCTTTATTCTCCCTGTATAGTAGAATACGGCAATCAGTTGGATGCATTTTTTCAACCTTGGCAGGGCTACCTGATGGAAAAAGCCATGACCAACGAAAACGGTGTGTTGTTATCTCCCAGAGAAGGGGACAAAGCAAAATATTGGTCAGAGGAATACCACGTCAATGCCTACTCCAGTCTGGCTGTGCTGTTGAGAAGCAAAATGACAAAGCAAACCTTTAGCAAAATAAAGCAGCCTTTGTTTATGGGCTATTATTTCCAAGATGAAGAAAACCAGGACAAAGTGGTGTCCGTCCCCGCCATGCTGGAGATGTACGAGGAACTGGGTACTCCAGAAAGTTTAAAGAAGAAGCAGGCGTTTCCGGAGTCAGGAGACCATGTGATCGGCTCCAGCATCACGTCCGGGGACTGGAAAGGTGTACTGGAGGCCTCTATTGGTTTTCTGGAAAGAGTGGTGAAGGTTCCTCCCGTCCAGACAGCTAGGGCTGATATGGATAATCAAACCTTCCCGCAGGAGCAACATCTCCCTGCAGAAGAAAACCGATAATTGCCCCTCTTCCTGCATATTGTCAGACCACATGAACCCGATGTTTGGCTTATCTTCAATGCCCAAATCGGGAAAACATTCCGCTGCTGTTGCCATTCCTCACAGCTGCCAGCGACCCACTCGTTCCATCCGGTGATGAAAACAAGTTCAGGGTCAAGCTCCAGCGCCCTCTCCCCCTGCTCCTGAAAATTCAGACCAATCATCCATCGAATTTTGCTTTCTGAAATTAAACCTTCTTTTTACTGTCTTAGTTGATAAACCCTTACGTCCCGTACTAAACGATATTAGATTGCCATCTTCATCATGTATCCTGTACCATCCTGCGTTGTATAATTCAATATTATCAGTAATCAGACAATAAGTTCCTCAGGTGGTAGCTTATCAACTACCTAACCTTCAATAGCCGCACTCATACCTTTCCCCTATAACTTCCCGTTCCAAAAACCAGCTGTCTGTCCTGAAATTTCGTTAGCAGGTCTCCTTCTTCCAAATATTGCTTTATCTTTGGGCTTTAACAGTAACACCACCAAACTTAACCTATGCAGTACCGAACTTTAGGGAAGACCGAGTTGAGAGTATCAACACTGGGCTTTGGCGCTTCCCCGCTTGGAAATGTTTTTGATCCGGTAGATGAAAAAGAAGGAGTCAATGCGGTCCATCTCGCCCTGGATCATGGAGTGAATTTTTTTGATGTCTCCCCCTTTTACGGGTTGACCTTGGCCGAAACCCGGTTGGGCAGGGCTTTGGAAGGCAAAAGGCACAATATTATCCTGGCCAGCAAATGTGGCAGGTACGACCTGCTGGATTTCGATTTTTCCAAAGAAAGAATCCTGAAAAGCATTGATGAATCCCTCGCCCGTCTCAAGACCGATTACCTGGATGTTTTCCAGTTGCACGACATTGAATTTGTAGACCAATCGCTCATTCTGGAAGAAGCCGTTCCGGCCATTCAGGAAGTCGTCCAATCCGGGAAGGCGAGATTCTGGGGAATTACGGGCTTGCCTGTACGCTACCTCGCCCACATTGCTAAGCAGTCGGGTCCCGACACCGTCCTCTCCTGGGCACATTACAACCTTCTGGAAGACGAAATCAACAACGACCTGGTGCCGCTTTCAGAAGAAATGGGATTTGGCTTGATGAACGCCGCGCCGCTGATGCAGCGAATTCTGTCAGACGCATCATTGCCGGACTGGCACCGCTCCCCTGCCGAAGTGAAAGCCATGCAGCCTAAACTTTTGGCGCTCTGTAAAAACTACGGTGTCCGCCTCAGTGATGTCGCCCTCCGGTATGCTATGGACCACCCGGCTATTGCCACCACGGTAATCGGCATGTGCCAAGTAGAAGTGGTCAAACAAAACCTTGCGGCAACCACATTCGAAATCCCCGACCAACTCCTGGAAGAAATACAAGCCTTGGTGGCCCCTGTCAAAAACCGGATGTGGTTTGAAGGAAAAGAAGAAAACAACATCTAAAAAAACAATTATCCAAACAGGTCACGTATGCCGCTGACCTAAAAAAACAACATTCATGAAAGCTCTAGTCCTAACAGAAATCGGCAAAACAGAAGTCAGGGAAGTCGAACAACCTTTTCCCAAATCCGGAGAAGTCTTACTTAAAGTGGGGATGGCGGGTTTCTGCGGGGGAGATTTAAATGGCTTCAAAGGATTATTTCCCCTGCAAGAGTATCCTAATATCCTGGGACATGAAGTGGGAGCAACAATAGTATCATTGGGGCCTGATGTGCCCGATCATATTCAAAAGGGCACGAAGGTCACCGTCTATCCTTACCTGGCCTGCGGCACTTGCGTGGCTTGCCGAGGAGGCCGTCCTAATGCCTGTAAAACCAACAAAACGATGGGAGTCCGACGGCCGGGAGCCATGACGCATTATATTGCGGTGCCCTGGCAGGATATCTTCTCCTCCGAGAAGCTCTCTCTCCGAGAGCTGGCGTTAGCCGAGCCCCTGACAGTCGGATTCCACGCTGCCGCACGGGGAAGGGTGTCCGCCGCAGATTGGGTAGCTGTGATGGGCTGCGGGATCGTGGGATTGGGAGCCGTAGCTTCTGCGGTCGATAGGGGAGCCAAAGTCATCGCCATTGATTTGGATGACAGCAAACTGGAAATCGCCCGCAAAATCGGAGTCGCGCATACCATCAACCCTACACAAGCGGACCTGCATGAAACACTACAGGAAATAACCAATGGTGACGGCCCTGATGTAATCATTGAAGCGGTGGGTAGTCCGGTGACCTACAAGGCTGCTGTGGAAGAAGTTGCTTTCTTAGGTCGCGTCGTCTGCATTGGATATGCCAAAGCGCCGGTAGAATTCAACACCTCTCTGTTTGTACAAAAGGAAATTGAAATCCTTGGATCGCGGAACTGCGTAGGGAAAACTGATTTTCCGGAGGTGATTGCTTACCTGGAAAGCGGCAAGTTCCCGGTTGAGGAAGTGATCAGCAAGGTGATCAGCATTGATGAAGCCCCCGCTACAATGGAGGCCTGGGCCGCCAACCCACAAGGGATCATCAAGATTATGATCGACTTTGACCGATAAACCACCTATCCATAAACCTTAAAAAGATATAGCTTAATTATGATCCAATCTGCTGTTACTATTGCGCTCGTCCCACAGATTAAAACCGGCCCATGGATATTGTGGCAATCTCTGGAAGCCTCTATGGCAAAAGCCGCCGAACTGGGTTTCGATGCAATAGAACTCTTTACCGCATCTGCGGATGCAGTCGACCCACAGCAACTACAAGACCTGCTCAATCGCTACAACCTCAAGCTAGCCGCAGTAGGAACAGGTGCAGGAAAGGTTTTACATGGAATGACCCTAACCGATCCCGATCCTACCATCCGCAAGCAAGCCAGCTCTTTTATTGCAGAAATGATTGAATTTGGAGGCGAATTCGGCGCCCCTGCCATTATCGGATCCATGCAAGGTAATGTTCAGGCTCAAGGAACGCTCCAGCAATCCCTAGGCTGGCTGGCGGAAGGTTTGGAAGAATTGGGGGAGCTGGCCTTGTCAAAAAATGCTTTCCTTATCTATGAACCACTTAACCGTTACGAGACCAACTTGTTAAACTCCCTGAAAGCCGGCTCCGACTTTGTTGATAGGTTGCAAACGAAGGGAATAAAACTATTGGCCGATCTCTTCCATATGAATATTGAAGAAGCAGATTTGGGAAAAGCCATTCTCGAATATGGAAAGCATATCGGTCATGTTCATTTTGCTGACAGCAACCGCAAACCCATAGGCTTCGGGCACACCTCCATGGAGCCTATTGCCCAGGCGTTGAAGAAGATCGGTTACCGGGGTTATGTGTCAGCAGAAGCCTTCCCATGGCCCGATCCGGATGCTGCGGCAGCACAGACCATGAAAGCATTTTACAAATACTTCGAACCACAATCAAATCAGGAGTGACCGTCAGTCACAGAATCGCTGATAAAATCACACTTACCCACCTTGAACCCAATCCTATGAAGCGTTTTTGCTTAACCCTAGACCTCATTGATGATCCGGAATCCATCCGCAAATATGAGCAACACCATGCACCCGGTGCCGCCTGGCCGGAAGTCACCCAACATGATATTGACTGTGGCATATTGAATATCGAAATTTTCCGAACCGGCAACCGGATGTTTATGATTATGGAGACGACGGATGACTTTTCTTTCGAGAAAAAAGAAGAAATGGATGCGGCCAACCCGCACATAGCCAAATGGGAAGAACTGATGTGGGGATTTCAACAACCTATACCCTGGGCCAAACCGGGCGAGAAATGGGTATTGATGGACCGGATCTTTAAGTCGGGGCTTTGAGACCGATGTCGGGGAAAAAAGTGTATCTACGCCGATACACTTTCTTCCCGCTAAAGTCCCCCAAAAAACACCCGTATTAATCCTGTATCCTTTTTTACAATTTTCAGCTTCTAGCAGATCCATCCCCGTATTTCCTGCCCAACAGGTTTTCAATGGGATGCGACATTTTTTAGTGAAAAGCTTTTTCTTCTGCCGTCCGCTAATCGTTACTTCGTAAACATTCAATTAGGATTGGTATATATCTCGGGCGAAGGCAATATTTTGTCTGACATCATCACAATGTGCAAAGCAGTCGCCAAGTGATTCCAAGCTACAGCC
>CAZHZP010000061.1:0-11337 GCA_964537165.1 uncultured Roseivirgaceae bacterium
TGGGAGAAAAGCCCTTCAGAAACGTTTATCTCACCGGTATTGTAAGGGACAAGCTGGGCAGAAAAATGTCCAAATCACTCGGCAATTCACCCGATCCTTTGGAGTTGATCGGCGTGTACGGGGCAGACGGCGTAAGGACAGGAATGCTCTTTAGTTCGCCAGCGGGAAACGACCTCCCTTTCGATGAAAAGCTGGTAGAGCAGGGACGAAACTTTGCCAATAAAATCTGGAATGCATTCAGACTGGTCAAAGGCTGGGAAATAGATGCTTCATTGAAATCCGATAACAACAAGACAGCTATTCAATGGTTTGAAAGCAGATACAACCAGTCACTGGTGGAAATTGAGGACCATTTCAGCAAGTTCCGGATTTCCGAC
The DNA here is from genome assembly GCA_964537165.1 of uncultured Roseivirgaceae bacterium. Taxonomy (GTDB): domain Bacteria; phylum Bacteroidota; class Bacteroidia; order Cytophagales; family Cyclobacteriaceae; genus DATGMS01. Next base: position 378 of record CAZHZP010000061.1, read on the forward strand.
GCGCTTATGAGCACCTATAAGCTGGTGTGGGACGACTTCTGTTCCTGGTACCTGGAAATGGTCAAGCCCGCCTATCAGCATCCGGTTGACCAGGAGACCTACGACAAAACCATTGGATTCCTGGAGAACATACTCAAGCTGCTACACCCCTTTATGCCCTTCCTCACGGAGGAGCTTTGGCACGAAATTAAAACCAGAGAGGTGGATGAGGCCCTGATCATTACTTCCTGGCCCGGTGCTTCGGCTTATGATGATCAGATTATAAAGGACGCAAGCCATATCTTTGACGTGGTATCACAGATCAGGAATATCCGGGCATCGAAGGGAATATCGCCCAAAGAAGCGTTTGAACTGGCCATCCGTACCGAAAGCCCGGGCTTGTACCGTCAGTTCGATGTGGTCTTTAAAAAATTGGCCAACCTAAGCTCCGTTGAGTTTGGCGCCCATGTGGACGGCGCCCTTAGCTTTGTGGTGAAGTCTGATGAATTCTTTATTCCCATGGGAGATCAGCTGGACGTCGAAAAAGAACGGGAAAACCTTCAAAAAGAACTGGACTATACGAGAGGATTTTTGAATTCTGTCGTTAAAAAGCTCAGCAACGAGCGATTCGTCAGCAATGCCCCCGAAGCAGTAGTCGCCTCGGAGAAGAAGAAAATGGCCGATGCTGAAGGAAAGATCAAGGCGCTGGAAGAAAGCCTGTCCAAATTAGGCTAAAAAACAAAACCACCGTAGACAATTTTCTGAAAGTCTGCGGTGGTTTTTATTCGGCGGTCAGGAAGTGTCTTATTTGGTCTGCCCTCCGTAAGTCTGGTCGTAAAGATCAATGGCCTCCCGAATGATTCGCATGGCATCTTCTTTTCCCAAGAAATCCTCCACTTTTACTTCCTTCTTCTCCAGCTTCTTGTAATCCTCAAAAAAACGGTGGGTCTCTTTCATCAGGTAAGGAGGCAACTCTTCGATGTCATTGATGAAATTGACAGACTGATCGTCAGCTGCTACCGCAATAATCTTATCATCTGCTTCCCCTCCGTCTACCATCCTCATGACCCCTATTACTTTGGCCTTAACCAAAGTCATGGAAGGGATATCTATCTGGGAAATGATAAGAATATCTAAAGGGTCGTTATCATCACAAAAGGTGCGGGGAATGAAGCCATAATTGGCGGGATAATGGACGGAAGAAAAAAGCACCCTGTCCAGCATCAACATCCCGGTTTTTTTGTCCAGTTCATATTTCCCTTTACTTCCTTTGGGGATCTCTATGATACCGGTTACAAACTCAGGGGCATCCTTTCCGATTTCAACATCGTGCCATGGATTAATCATATCAAAAATCAGTTTAGTTTCATTTTTTAAACGGTGCGCAAATTTACTTGCATTTACCCTGTAAACAAAGGCATCAACCGGGATATTGATTTTATTTAACAACGACCGTGTCACACTGGCTTAACATTTGCCGTCCTGGCAATAGCTGGCTTGATGTGGTGTAGCGGACTGCATGGAAAACCAGGAGGAAGAATTATTATTTTAATGTCGGACGGCTGTCCTAAAATGAGCAAATAAAATGAAGAGACCGGTTTTATTAATTTTCGCATTGGCAATTTCTATCTGGACTGCACATGCCCAATCCAGTGCCCCACAACATACCATCGAAGTAGAAGGGAACAGTGAGATTATCATCGTTCCGGATGAAGGGACCATCCATATCACAGTCCAAAAGAAGGCCATGTCGGTAGCAGAAGCAACGAAAATGCTCAATGCTGACACCAAGAAGATTATTGATGCTTTCAAAAAATCAGGTCTGGACCATGAGCTTACAGCCAACAATTACTATGTAAACATCAACAGGGTTTACCAAAAAGGCACATCCAAAGACAGTGGTTACGTGGCTTCACAAAACCTTAAAGTAACCATTAAGAATATTGAAAAGGAACTCCCCAGGGCAGTAGAACTGGTCAATACCAGCGGTGACCATTCGGTAAATGTAAATTTTTCTATTTCTAAAGAACTGGAAAAAAAGTACAAAGATCAATTGCTCGAGCTGGCGCTCAAAGACGCCCGCGAAAAAGCGGCTAAGATTGCTGACGTCATGGATTTGAAACAGGTGAAGACACAAAAAGTCCAATATGTCTCCACTCAAGTTATACCCCGTACATATATGATGAAGGCAAACATGATGGCTTTTGATGCAGCGGAATCCAGGGAGGCTCCTTCCTTTGTACCGGAAGAGCAGACCATCTCCGACAGGGTTCTGGTTACGTTTGCTTTTGAGCCTTGATCTTGATAACAAGCAGCAGGGCTGGCACCAGTCCTGCTAAGCTTATTTTTCCCTTAAAAGGGGCAAGGAGATTTCCACCATCGTCCCCTCCCCCACGGTGGATTGCAGGAAGATTTCACCGTTAATCTGTTCTACAGATTCCTTCACCATGTATAAGCCCAAGCCGGAACCTACGTTTTTTTGGGTAGCCCGGTGAAAAAGGTTAAACACTTCTTTTTGGTGCTTCTCTTCTATTCCTATTCCATTATCTGTTACTTTGATCAGAGCTTTGCCGGCGAACACATTAATTTCCAGGGAAATGATTTTTTCAGCAACCTCATCATTTCGAAATTTATAAGCGTTGCCAATTAGGTTATTCAGAATGACCCTGATTTTACCGTCGTCTGAATAAAAATCCTCCTGTTGGTTAACCTGCACGGAAACCTGGACTTCGCTGAAGTCCCACTTTTCCTTGTAGGCTTGCATCTGCTGCTCCACCACTTTGTTGAAATCTATGGGTACAATAACATTATCAATCTTGGTAGAACGATAAAAATCCAGCATTTTATAGATAAAATCATCCAGTTTGACCGTAGCAGAATCGATCATGTCAAAGTACTCGGCTGCGGCGGGATCCGCGATTTCGGTTTTAGCTAGTTTGGACACACCTGAAATACTCATCAAAGGTCCTCTGAGGTCATGCGATAGACTGTGGATGAAGATGTTCATTTCGGATATGGTCTTTTTCAGCTTCTCATTCTTCTCCCTCAATTCCCTGCGGGTGTAATACAAATCCGCCGCGTTGTAGATGGCATTTTTGATCTGTTCGATGTTCCAGGGCTTATCGATAAATCTGTAGACCTCCCCTTTATTAATCGCATCGATGACACTGGAAATATCCGAATAGCCTGTCAGGAGAATGCGGATGGGGTCTGGCTTGAACTTCACCATTTTTTCAAAAAACTCCACCCCCGTCATTTCGGGCATCCTCTGGTCGGCAATCGCCACTTGGAATTCCACTTCTTCAGCCAGCTTCAGTCCTTCTTCAGGATCATTGACTGTATAAATTTTAAAGTCCTTCCGGAGGCTTGCTTTAAAAGAACTGAGGTTGTTTTCCTCATCATCTATATAAAGCACTTGAATTTTACCCTTCATCGTTGTTAATGGTTTTTTGGTTCACCGGGAGTCTGATCACAAAATTGGTTCCTTCGTTCAACTTCGAATAAATTTCCAGGCTCCCCTTATGATTTTCTATCACAGTATAAACAATGGAAAGCCCCAAGCCTGTCCCCTTTCCAACTTCCTTGGTAGTGAAGAACGGTTCAAACACTTTTTCTTTGACATGATCCGGCATCCCTACGCCGTTATCCTCGATTTCGACCCTCACCCAGTCCTCCTGATGGGAAGTACGGATAATGATCTCAGGACTGTCGATGGCGTGATTGGGGTCCAACAACGCATGGACGGCATTGTTGATCACATTCATAAATACCTGGTTGATCTTCCCTGCCAGACATTCCACCATGGGCAAATCACCATATTCCTTGCTGATCTTGATCTTTCCTTGCATCGAACTGTTCAGCAATATCAATGTGCTGTCCAACCCGTCGTGAAGATTGACTTTTTTCACGTCCTGCTCATCCACCCTAGAAAAGAGCCTTAAGCCCCGTACTATTTCAACCGTTCTTCTCGCTCCGTCATCAATGCCCTGCAATAATTGGTCAACTTCTTCTAAAAGATAGTCGAATTCTATTTCATCCTCAAAGTTTTTTAATTCTTTTTTGCTTTCAGGAGAAAACTCTTGCTCTCCTTTCTCACGGTATAGCGTGATCACTTCCAGAATATCCTGCAAATCCCGCTTTAACGGGGAAATATTAGAGCTGACGAAATTGATTGGGTTGTTGATCTCATGGGCTATACCCGCAGTCAGCTGGCCCAACGAAGCCATCTTCTCCTGATTGACGAGCTGCGTTTGGGTATTTTGAAGATTCTTCAGGGTCTGCTCCAGCTCTTCAGTGCGGGAATTGACCATCTTCTCGAGGTAGATATTCTGCTCTTTAATGAGCCTTTCGTTTTCCCTGAGGGCTTCCAGCTTTTCCTTTTGTTCCCTTTCGTTCTCCTTCTTCAGGATGTTGATCCTGTTGGCCAATGCCAGCGAAAGCAGCACCGACTCCAAAGCACTCCCCACAAGCATCGGAAGGTTTGCGAAGGTGTTCAGCTCAATAATGCCATAGTTCTGGAACACATACACAATTAATCCCACCAGAAAGAACAACCAGGCTATTAGGAAATATCCGGCAGACTTATGGCCGGCCCTGTAGCTGATCACGCCCGCCACTATAAAAGACACCGGCACCAGAAGACCTCCAACGTCGGTGAGAAAATAACTGATCGAGACCAGTGATAGCAGCCTTGATATGAATGCGAAGGTGTAAACTACTATGATAACCAGTAGTACCTTGTCGATCTTTGGCGCAAACACCTTGGTGCGTAGGAAATCCCTGGCAAAAAGTACTCCCAACACGCCAGACAAGGCGGAAAAACCGACAATGCTTATCTCATACAGATAGGGATTGGAACTGAAGATGTAATATTTACTATATCCGAGAAGCGACAACTGCGCCAGCGCAATGAACACGATGTACAGGCAATAATAGATGTAGACTTTGTCCTTCACAAAAAAATACAGCGCCAGATTGTATAAAAAAAGAGCCAACATAATCCCTATGTAGATGCTGACCAACACCAGGGTGTCTACATACTTTTTCAAAAACTCATCGGTGCTGGACACCTTTACCGTAAAGTTGAGACGTTCCATCGACTTAAGCCGTAGAACAAACTCTGAAGAAGGATCTCCGTCAGGGTAAAGCTGGAAAATGAAGTTGGGATGCTGCACCAACCCCCGGCTCCTAAAATCGTCATTTCTTTTATAACCATAAGGAACAAGGCTGCCGTCTTCCGATACATAATACAGCTCCGCTTCACGGATGGAAGGGTTCTCTATCTCGATATTGATGCTTTCCTGATTAGAAGATAATTCTTTAACATCAAATCCTAGCCAGATATTACCGGAAGAGAATCCAAAATCCAGTTTTTCCCGATCGACCGTACGATAGGATAAGATGTTAAATTCCTCTAAACCTCCGGTGTTTTCGAATACCTTAAACTCATCGATGACAAGATCCTCTTGGGTATCATAACTGGCATTGGTAATAAAAACGAGAAGCGCCGCCACCAAAAACAAAAAAAAAGCAAATAATAAATTTCTTGGACTAAATAAACCTAAACTCATTTTAAAACATTTTGAATAGCAAGGTCATAGGAGATTTCCAGATCACCTTTTCTACTTGTATCTTTTCTAAATTGAACGGGGTTGGTTCTTAGGCTGAAAATAAAATCCTTTTCCTCCTCTGTTGCAGTAGGGATGCTGTTGACGTCCTTTATCTCCATGATAGTCGCAACCAGACCTTCCTTCGGATAGAGAAACTTGCCTTCCTCTCCCAGGGAGGTAATGATCTCAAACCCGACGGACTCGGCTTTTTTGACGATAACAGGGGAACAAAAAGCCATGAGATTTTTAAGACCTAAAAAAGAAGCCAAAGCCACCCCGATACGTATCAGGTAAATACTTCCTATCCCATACCCGGCGATCTCCCGCGAATTCCACAAGCCACAGTATTCGGCTACTTCCAGATCCTCGAACTGGGACATAAAATCAACAATGGAATCGTCCTTTTCAAAAATTGCCCCTTCCAGTGGTAGGGGGAAATTCTTGCTCCTCATTTGGATTCTTCCTCCTCCCACGATCCTACCGGATTCTGCCATCTCAACCAACAACAGATAAACATGGGGGTTGTTGACCCATGAGCGGTCCGCAGAGGTCACTTTAGTGACACCGTAAGTCTCCAATACCCTGTAGTGCCCATCAATGTATTTCTCCGTTGTTTCCATGTCCGTTACGGCGCGGACGACCCTTATATTAATCTCCATGTGATACTTTAAGATATTCTTCTAAATCAATATAATACCTCCCAGAGGCCAAAATATTATTATCCAACAGCACCTTTCTGGCAAAGTATGCGCAGGCCGCTCCCCCCATGATCACACTAGTGGCCGTTTGGGGCCAGGTGGTGATGGTCTTACCAATCTGGGAGATGCTCTCTTTAGCCCTATCTGATAGATTATCAAAATCCAAAACATCCATCATCATCTCATTCTTATATTGATCTATCTTGTCTAAAATATTACGTTCCTCCCCGAATTTTTCCAGCAGACCGTGAAATATAGGGCGCTCAGGCTCGAGATCAAACCGCTCGATGTCCATCATGCCCCTGTCGCTTGTATCCATTAATACGGGGACCTTTAGGGATTTAGCCTTCAATCTGCTGCCGATTTTTATCGGCAAGCTGTCACACTCTTCAATCAACAAGTCCAAATCCCCCCCTAAAGTAAAAAAATCATCCATATTTCCTTTGGTAATTCCTTCTTCATATACCGTCACTTTCAAAAACGGGTCTATCTCGGCGATCTCCCGAGCCACCATCCATGTCTTTTTTATCCCCAGATTGTAGATGCCCGTTCTGATCCTGTTCACATTACTTAGCTCTAAGGTATCGAAGTCCGCTATCCGCAGCTCACCGAAAGAGCGCTCCATGGCCAGGCTTACTGCCACACTCTGCCCCACAGACAGTCCCACTACCCCAATCTTTTTTTTCTGCAGGATATCCTGCTCCTCCTGGGTGATCTTAAATTTGTTTCGGGATGTCCTGAGTTGGACGAACTCTTTTTCATTTAGTGTCCTCACCAAGGTGTTTCTCCATGGATAATATACCCAAAGCCCAAATGTATCCTTGTCAGTTGTTTTAAAAAAGGCTTTTACCCTGTCTTTTAGTTCTTCCGGTGAAAAAACCTCGGTGGGGTTGTTGATTTTGATTAACTCCGCCACCTGACCCTCCAGGGTATCGTTCACTATGGTAAGGGGGCTGGCTTTAAGTTCGGCTATTGTTTTTATATCTGACGAAACACCCGAAGACAGTATAAGAGGTCTAAAATTGAAAGGGCTTTCATTCGCTTCCGTAAGTGTCATAGTAGGCTGAATTTTTAACGGCTTTTTAGTTCTTTATTCCATTTTTGACTATTTTCAGGAAAATTGATAAATTTCTTTTACACAACAATCCATTGTTCAAGAGCTTGGTTATTAATTATAAATAAAAAGACTTTAATGAAGATAAATAAGCTTTCTAAAATAATGTTTTATAATAGCGAACAAAAATAGTAAATTTCGCCTTAGAAACGGTAGGTTCAAAAAAGTATTAGTGATGGAGTCAGTTAAAATTAAGGTATTGTACGTGGATGACGAGGTGAATAATCTCCAGGCCTTTAAAGCAACTTTTAGGAGAGACTATAAAATCTTTCTGGCCGAGTCCGCCAAAGAAGCGAGGGAACTGCTTAAAGGTCAGGAAATTGAAATCATTATTACTGACCAGCGAATGCCTGAAGAAACGGGGGTGGAGTTTTTGGAATCCATCATCCCGCTCTACCCGGATCCAATCAGGATACTGCTCACAGGCTATACGGACATACAAGCCGTCATTGACTCCATCAACAAAGGCAAGGTGTACCACTACCTCACCAAACCCTGGGAGGAGGATTATTTAAGAACAGTGATTAAAAACGCCTATGAGGTATATTCGCTGAGAAAAGAAAATATCCAGCTGACAGATAACCTGCTCAAGGCAAATGATCAACTGGAGTTTTTGCTGAGACAAAACCTGCTTTCTTAGTATCTGGCAGCCAACAGCAGCTGCAATTCTTTATGGGACATGGAGAATTTTCGGGCCAAATGGGCGTTGGTAAGGCTCCCCCTATACGTGTACACGCCCTTCATAAACCATTTATAGTTAAAAATCATCTCCTCTGCCCCTTTCAGCTCAGCCATCTGCAACAATATGGGAGTAAAGATATTGCTGAGGGTGACCGAAGCGGTCCGGGATACCCGGGAGGCAATATTGGGGACGCAGTAATGGGTCACATCGTATTTGGAGAAGGTGGGATGATCATGAGAAGTCATCCTTGCTGTCTCGATGCATCCGCCTTGGTCGATGCTGACATCTATGATAATACTGCCTTCCGCCATCTTGGAAACCATTTCTTCAGATACCACAATTTTCGGCCGGCCTTTTTCTGCCCTCAACGCGCCGATAACAACATCGGCCTCCTTAATGGCCTGGCCTAGCGTGTAGTTGTCTATGGTAGAGGTGTACACCTGTTGCCCAAGCAGTTGCTTTATCCGGCGCAATTTGTAGATATGGTTGTCAAAAATCTTGATACTTGCACCGAGTCCCAGTGCCGTGCGGGCGGCATATTCGGCTACCGTCCCCGCTCCGATAATCACTACCTGGGTAGGCGGAACACCTGTGATCCCGCCCAGAACCAGCCCTTTGCCGTTTTTGATGCTGCTCAGGTACTCTGCGGCAATCAGCATGACCGTACTTCCTGCTATCTCACTCATCGCACGCACCACGGGCATGCCCCCGACCTTATCTTCTAAATGCTCAAATGCCACCCCGGTGATTTTCTTCCGGTTCAGGGCATGAATAAAATCAGCGTTTTGTTTCCCCACCTGCAAGGCGGAAATAAGACAGGCTCCCTGCCTCATGTCATTGATCTCTTCTTCCGTGGGAGGCTCTACTTTTAATACCACGTCTGTGTCCAGGGCCTCCTTGGGGGAATAAACCACTGTAGCACCCGCCTCCGAATAATCCCGGTCCGAAAATTTCGAAAGTTCCCCCGCTTTGGTTTCAACGATCACGCGCTGCCCATTATTGACCAACAAGGCCACCGCCTCAGGCGTCAGGATTACCCGCTTCTCCTGTGCCGCCCTTTCCTTTGGGATTCCTATAAGAATGGATTTATCCGAGTTCCTGATAATTTCCGGTGCTTCTTTTGTATAAAGACCTGTTTCTTTGGCTATTTCAGACATGCTGGCTCTTCCCATCATCAATTATTTTAAGGGATATCTCCCTCTCATCACTTTCTCCTACTTCAATGTTTATCAGTGCAAATTTTTCGGGAATATAAGCAGAAATTCTTTCAGCCCATTCTATCCAGCAGTAGTTTCCGCTGTAAAAGTATTCTTCCACACCAAGATCCAGGGCCTCCTCCTGTTCGTTTAGCCGGTAGAAATCAAAATGATAGACAGGCTTGCCACCTGCCTGTGTGTACTCGTTGACAATGGAAAAGGTGGGACTGGACACTAATTCTTCTACCTGAAGTTGCTTGGCAATTTCCTTGATCAGGGTGGTTTTCCCTGCTCCCATCCTCCCCTCGAACAGCCAGATGCTCTCTCCTGCGCAATAGTCAATGACCTCTCTTGCGGCTGCGGGGAGCTGCGCTTGGCTCACGCCGGTTATTTTTTTCACTTATCTGTTAATGTTTTGGGACCAAATGCACGATAGGCACGATCATTTCCTCCAAAGAAACCCCACCGTGCTGGAAGGTATCTTTATAATAATTCACGTAATAGTTATAGTTGTTGGGGTATGCGAAGAAATAATCTTCTACCGCAAACACGTAGCTGGTAGAGACATTGAACTTTGGTAGCTTAGCCTCCTCCGGCTTGTTGATCTCAAAGACTTTCCCGGATTCAAAGTTGAGGTTTTTGCCTTGTTTATACCTGAGATTGGTCGTGACATTGCGGTCGCCGATGATCTTATATGGCTTGTTGACTTTTTTGGTGCCGTGATCTGTGGTGACGACCAGCTCCGCCCCCGCTTCACTTATCTTCTTGATCAATTCGAGTAAAGAGGAATGGGTGAACCAGCTCGTCGTCAGGGAGCGGTAAGCTGACTCATCCGGAGCCAGCTCCCTGATCATCTTCATGTCCGTTCGTGCATGGGATATCATATCGACAAAATTATAGACCAGGACGTTGAGATCATTGTTCATCAGATTGGAGAATTGTTCCAAAACCGCCTTCCCCTGGCTGGCCTGAAGGACCTTGGTATAACTCGCCCGGATATTCAGCCGGTTTCGTTTTAGGTTCTCCTTCAAGAACTCTTCTTCATGATTGTTTTTACCCTCGTCTGTATCTTCCCCCTCCCATAGACTGGGATAAAACTTGGCCATATCTAGGGGCATCATCCCGCTGAAAAGGGCATTTCTTGAATAAGCGGTAGTAGTAGGTAAAATGCTATAATAGGTTTCTTCGCTTTCTATATTAAAATATTCGCTCAGCAAGGGCTCGATCATCTCCCACTGATCAAGACGCAGGTTATCTATAACCACAAAAAACAAAGGTTTCTCTCCCTTGATTTTTGGAAAGACCATTTTCTTCATCACCTGATGGGACAAGACCGGCCTTTCTATATTAGGTTCATTTAACCAATCGAGATAATTCTCTTTGATAAACTTGGTGAAATTGGCGTTGGCTTCCGTTTTCTGGGTTTCAAGCACCTCCTGCATGCTTTTATTTTCCGTCTTATCAATCTCCAGTTCCCAATAAATCAACTTCTTATAGAGATCCGACCATTCTTTGTGGTCGATAGCGTCATTATAAGCCATGCTGATATTCCTGAAATCCTGCTGATAAAACAGGTTGGTCTTCTCACTGATCAACTGCTTGTTTTGAAGAATCTTTTTAACCGACAGCAGTATTTGGTTGGGATTGATCGGTTTGATGAGATAATCCGCAATTTTCCCCCC